>NZ_CP059322.2:120000-444722 GCF_013694245.2 Micromonospora ferruginea | reverse complement strand
CGGCGACGAGCAGGCCGACCATCATCGCGTCGTTGTGCGCGCCGGAGGCCAGGTGCACCGGGACCAGCGGGCTGGCCAGCGCCAGCCAGAGCGCCCGTCGCGGCGGGACGCCGCAGCGGCGGGCCAGCACCGGCAGCGCCCACGCGGTCAGCGCCACCCCGGCCAGGGCGAGCACCCGGAACAGCGCGACCGCGCCCCACAGCGACCCGGTGGCCTTCACCACCGCGCCGGCGAGCAGCACGAACAGCGGCCCGTACGGCGCCGGGGTGTCCCGCCAGATGTACGAGATGGTGTCCAGCCACGGGCACGGCAGCGCCGACACGCCCTGCTCGTACGGGTTGATCCCGGCCGAGAAGCTGGCACCCTGGCACGCGTACGCGTACACGTCCCGGCTGCCCAGCGGCGGGGCGACGAGCATCGGCAGCAGCCAGAGCCCGATCGTGACGAGCGCCCAGCGGGTCGACGGCACCCGGTCGCGGAGCGACCACCACGCCCAGGCCAGCAGCCCGGTGCCGGCCAGCCACAGGGCGATGGTCAGCGGCCCGTTCCGGCCCTGCCAGATACTGACCGGGGTGGGGCGCAGGTCACCGTCGGGCAGCGCGCCACCGAGGTACGCGGCCACGGCGAGCAGCGCCGAGCCGGCCAGGCCGACCCAGCGCGAGAGGTGGTGAGACACGTTCACCATGCTGCCAGTACGGTGGTTCGCGATCAGGAGGTGGGCATGCGCGGTCCTCGGGTGGTCGCGGTGTCCGCCGTGTCCGCGCTCGTCCTCGCCACGCTCTACCTGATCCTGCCGGCCACCGGCTCGGACCTCTCCGCCCAGGTCGCCCGCGCCGGGTTCTTCGCCGCGCACGGTTCCGCCCCGGTCGACCTGCGCTGGTACGGCGGGGTGCACCCGTGGGGCTACAGCCTGGTCTCCCCGCCGCTGATGGCGCTGCTCGGGGTCCGCCCCACCGGCGCGCTCGCGCTGCTCGCCTCGGCCACCGCGTTCGCGGCCCTGCTGGTGCGGACGCGGGTGCCGCGCCCACTGCTGGGCAGCCTGGTCGGGGTGGCCACGATCGCCGGCAACCTGGTCTCCGGCCGGGTCACCTACGCCCTCGGCGTCGCGTTCGGCCTGGCCGCGCTGCTCGCCCTCACCCTGCCCACCGCCTCGACGCGGTCCCGGACCGCCCATCCGACCGGTCCGTCGCCCGGCTCGCGCCCCGCCGAAGCGGCCGACTCGACCGGTCCGTCGCCCGGCTCGCGGCCCGCCGAAGCGGCCGACTCGACCGGTCCGACACCCGCCGAAGCGGCCCGCTGGGCCGGTCCGGCACCCGCCGAAGCGGCCCGCTGGCTTGGCCTGCTGCGCGCCGGGGCCGTCGGCGTGGCCGCGCTGTTCGCCTCGGCGACCAGTCCGGTGGCCGGGCTGTTCGTCGGGCTCGCCGGCGTCGCGCTGCTGCTCACCCGCCGGTGGTCCGACGGCCTGCTGCTCGCCGTGCCGGCCGCCGCGCCGCTCGCGGTGACCGGGCTGCTGTTCGGCGAGGGCGGCTGGATGAACATCAGCCGGGCCGACACGGTGCACGCCGTGGTGACCAGCCTGCTGGTGGCGGCGCTGGTGACGTACCGGCCGGTGCGGGTGGGCGCGCTGCTCTCCGCGGCCGGGGTGCTGGCGGCGGCGCTGCTGCCCACCCCGGTCGGGTTGAACGCCACCCGCCTGGTGGTGATGTTCGCGCTGCCGGTGCTGGCCGCCGCCGCGACGCTCCCCCGCGCGCTCGCCGGCCGTACACCTCTCGGGCGCGGCCTGCCACGCGGCGCCGGGGCGGTCGGGTTGGCCGCGCTGCTGGCGGTGGTCTGCTGGTGGCAGCCGCCGGTGGTCGGCGCCGACCTGCGCAGCGCCGGGGATCCGACGGCCGACCCGGCGTACTTCGCGCCGCTGCGCGCGGAGCTGGCCCGGCGCGGGCTCACCGGGCGGGTGGAGGTGCCGCCGACCCGCAACTACTGGGAGGCCGCCCGCCTCGGCGAGGTGCCGCTGGCCCGGGGCTGGCTGCGGCAGGCCGACATCGACCGCAATCCGCTGTTCTTCACCACCGTGCCGGGCGCCTCCGGCACCGGCGTCCCGCTGACCGCCGACAGCTACCGGGCCTGGCTGGCCGACAACGCGGTGCAGTACGTCGCCGTACCGGACGTCGAGCTGTCCTGGGTCGGGCGGCCGGAGGCGGAGCTGGTGACCGCCGGCCAGCCGTACCTGACCGAGGTCTGGTCGGACCGGCACTGGCGGCTGTACGCGGTCACCGACCCCACCCCGCTGGTCGGCGCGCCCGCCGAGCTGGTCCGGCAGGACGGCGCCTCGGTCACGTTCCGCGCCCCCGCCGCCGGTCCGGTCCCGGTCCGGGTCCGCCACGACCGCTGGCTCACCGTCACCGGCGGGGCGACGCTCGCTCCCGACGGCGACTGGCTCACCGTGACGGTCCCCCGCCCCGGCACCTACACCCTCACCAGTTGACCGCCGGCGGCGGTGTTAAGCGGGGGCCCCTGCTATACCGGATGCGTTAACCGGGGGCCCCGCCTTACAGGGGGGCTTCGAGGATGTGCTGGACCACGGTGCGGGAGTGACGGCCGGTGCGCAGGTACTCGTCGAGGAACTCGCCCGGGTCCTCGCGGCCGAGCAGGCGCACCACCCCGGCCAGCTCCACCCCGTGCCGGGGCAACTGGTCGCCGGCCCGGCCCCGCACCAGCATCAACGCGTCGCGGACCTGGGCGGCGAGCGTCCAGCCGGCGGCCAGCTCGGCCGCCTCCGCGCCGTCGAGCAGGCCGGCGTCGCGGGCCGCCGCCAGCGCGTCGAGGGTACGGGTGCCGCGCAGCGCGGGCAGCTCGCCGGCGTGCCGGAGCTGGAGCAACTGCACCGCCCACTCGACGTCGGCCAGGCCGCCCCGGCCCAGCTTGGTGTGGGTGGCCGGGTCGGCGCCCCGGGGCAGCCGCTCGGTCTCCACCCGCGCCTTGATCCGCCGGATCTCCACCACCTGCTCGCGGGTCAGCCCGCCGGCCGGGTAGCGCACCGGCTCGATCATCGCCTCGAACTCGGCGCCCAGCTCGGCGTCACCGCAGACGAACCGGGCGCGCAGCAGCGCCTGCGCCTCCCACACCCGCGACCAGCGCGCGTAGTACTGCGCGTACGCGGCGAGGCTGCGCACCAGCGGGCCCTGCCGGCCCTCCGGGCGCAGGTCGGCGTCGACGCCGAGCGGCGGGTCGGGGGCGGGCGCGGAGAGCAGCCGGCGCAGTTCCTCGGCGATCGCGTGCGCGGCGGCGCTGGCCGTGCTCTCCTCCACCCCGGCCGGCGGGTCGTAGACGAACAGCACGTCGGCGTCGGAGAGGTAGTTGGACTCGTACCCGCCGAGGCGGCCCATGCCGATCACCGCGAAGCGCAGCCCCGGCGGGCCGGGCTGGGCGGCCCGGGCGGCGCGCAGCGCGGCGGCCAGGGTGGCGTCGGTGACGTGGGACAGCGCGGCGCCGACCGCGGTCACGTCCACCACGGTGGGCCGGCGTTCCCCGCCGCCGACCGGGCGCGCGGTGAGCGGGGCGAGCGACCCGGCCCGGCTGAGCACGTCGGCGGCGGCGATCCGGACCAGCTCGCGGCGGCGCAGCGCGCGGACCGCCCGGGTCGCCTCGACCGGGTCGTCGTGCCGGGCCGCGGCGGCGGCGAAGCCCTCGACGAGCGTCTCCCGGGGGCGGGGGGTCAGTTCGCTGTCCTCGGCCAGCAGCCGCAGCGCCTCCGGCTCGCGGGCGAGCAGGTCGGCGGCGTACCGGGAGGAGGAGAGCACCCGGGCCAGCCGGCGGGCCACCGGGCCGGAGTCGCGCAGCAGGCGCAGGTACCACGGGGTGCTGCCGAGCTTGTCGGAGACCTGCCGGTAGTTGAGCAGCCCCCGGTCCGGCTCGGGCGCGTCGGCGAACTCGTCCAGCAGCACCGGCAGCAACGTGCGCTGGATCGCGGCGGTGCGGCTGACGCCGCCGGTGAGCGCCTGCAGGTGCCGCAGCGCCCCGGCCGGGTCGGCGAAGCCGAGCACCTCCAGCCGGTGCCGGGCCGCCTCGGGCGTGAGCCGCAGCCCTTCGGCCGGCACCCGGGCGACCGACTCCAGCAGCGGCCGGTAGAGCAGTTTGGCGTGCAGCCGGCGTACCTCGGCGGCGTGGATGACCCACTCGGCGCGGAACTCCTCGACGGCGCTGCGGCCGGGGGTGGCCGCGTAGCCGAGCGCGGCGGCGAGCCAGCGCAGCGCGGCCGGCTCGGTCGGCACGGTGTGGGTGCGGCGCAGGCCCTGGAGCTGGAGCCGGTGCTCGACGGCGCGCAGGAAGCGGTAGCCGCGCAGCAGCGCCTCGCCGTCGGCGCGCCCGACGTAGCCGCCGGCGACCAGGGCGCGCAGGGCCGGGATGGTGCCGGGTACGCGCAGCGACTCGTCGCCGCGGCCGTGCACGAGCTGGAGGAGTTGGACGGCGAACTCGATGTCGCGCAGCCCGCCCGGGCCGCGCTTGATCTCGCGTTCCAGCTCCTTCGGCGGCACATTGTCGAGGATCTTGCGGCGCATGGACCGGACGTCGGAGACCGCCTCCGGCCGCTCGGCGGCGGTCCACACCAGCGGGGCGAGCGCCTCGACCCACTCCCGGGCCAGCTCCAGGTCGCCGGCCGCCGGCCGGGCCTTGAGCAGCGCCTGGAACTCCCAGGTGCGGGCCCAGCGCTTGTAGTAGGCCAGGTGGCTGGCGAGCGTGCGGACCAGCGGACCCCGGTTGCCCTCCGGGCGCAGCGCGGCGTCGACCGGCCAGGCGACCAGCCCGCAGATCCCGATCAGCCGGGCGGCGACCTGGGTGGCGGCGGTCAGGTCGTCGTCGCCGGCGGCGACGAAGATGACGTCGACGTCGGAGACGTAGTTGAGTTCGCCGCCCCCGCACTTGCCCATCGCCACCACCGCCAGCCGGGGCGCGGCGGTGCCCTCGGGCAGCTCGTCGACGGCGATGTCGTAGGCGGCGGCCAGCGTCGCGTCGGCCAGCCCGGAGAGCGCGGCCATGGTCTGCTCCAGGCCGCGCCCGCCGGTCAGGTCGGCCGCCGCGATCCGCAGCAGCGCCAAGCGGTACGCCTGCCGCAGCAGCGGGACCGCGCCGGTGACGGCGGTCAGCTTGGCGGCGGCGGCCAGGTCAAGCCGGCCGTCGGCGGTCGGGGCGAGCCCGTCCGGCTCGGTGGCCAGCACCGCCCACTGCCCGGCGTTGGCGACCAGGTGGTCGCCGAGCGCCGAGGAGGCGCCGAGCACCGCGACCAGCCGGCGACGCAGCCCCGGATCGGTGGCCAGCGCGTCGCGGATCGCCACCTCGTCCCCGGTGCGGCGCTCCGACTCGACCAGCCGGTGCAGTTGGCGCAGCGCCAGGTCCGGGTCGGCGGCCCGGGACAGCGCGGTGAGCAGCTCCGCGGCCCGGTCGTCGGCCGGTTCCTGCGTCTCCGGGCGCCACAGGCCGAGCCCGTCCGGGCCGAGCAGGTCGGCGGCGCGGGTGGCGCCGTCGCCCTCGGCGAAGCCGTAGCGGGCGAGGCGCCCGCGAGCCGGCCGGGTCACCTCACGCCCCGAGCAGCGGCAGGGTGCGGCGCGGGCTGTCGTCGTCGCCGAGTTCGCCGAGCGCGAGCGCGGCGAACCGGATCGCGAACGGTTGCCACGCCTCCTCGACGTCCGCCATCGCCCGGTCGCAGGCGGCCACCACCAGCTCCGGGTCGTAGCCCAGGTCGGCCAGCGTGGCCGAGTCGCGGGACCACTCGGCGATCATCGCGGTGTCGCACTCGATGTGGAACTGCAGCCCCCAGGCCCGGTCGCCGAGGCGGAACGCCTGGTGCGGGTAGCGGGTGGACGCGGCGAGCAGCGTCGCGCCGTGCGGCAGTTCGGTGATCTCGTCGGCGTGCCACTGGAGCACGTCGGGCATCAGCGGCACATAGCGGAACAGCGGGTCGGTCTCGGCGGCGTCGCGCCGGCCCACCACGGTGGGCCCGACCTCCGGCCCGGACGGGCTGCGCTCGACCCGACCGGCGTGCGCGGTGGCGAGCAGTTGCGCGCCCAGGCAGATCGCCAGCGTGGGCACCCGGTGCCGGACCGCCTTGCGCAGCAGCCCCTCCAGCGCCGGGAACCAGGGCGCGCCGGGGCTGTCGTCGGCCAGCGGGTAGGCCTGCTGGTCGCCGCCGAGCACCACCAGTGCGGCGTACCCGGTCAGGTCGGCGGGGAGCGCGTCGCCCGCGTGCGGGCGCAGGACGCGCAGTTCCAGGCCCCCTTCGGTGAGCCACTCCCCCAGGCGGCGGAGGTCGTCGGTCGGGTCGTTCTCGATCACCAGCGCGGTCGCCACGACGTCGAGGCTAGCCGGTACGCCCGCGCGGGGGCGGTCCGGCTCGGCCGCACTAGGCTCGCGGTCGTGCCCACCGACGACTGCCTGCGCCCACCGGCCCTGCGTCCCGACGACGCGGTCATGCTGGTGTCGCCGTCCGGCCCGACCCGTCCCGAGCGGGTGGCCCGCGGCATCGAGCTGCTCACCGGCTGGGGCCTGCGGCCGGTGCCCGCGCCGAACGCGTACGCCCGGCGGGGTTACCTGGCCGGCGACGACGCGCTGCGGGCCGCGGACCTGAACGCGGCGTTCGCCGACCCGGAGATCCGGGGCGTGATCTGCACCCGGGGTGGCTACGGCGCGCAGCGGGTGGTCGACCTGATCGACATGGCGGCGGTACGCCGCGACCCGAAGGTGGTGGCCGGCTTCTCCGACATCACCGCGTTGCAGTTCGCGCTCTGGCGGGGCACCCGGCTGGCCGGGGTGCACGGCCCCGGCGCCGCCTGGCGGGACGAGCGCACCCCGATCCGCTCGGCGGAGTCGCTGCACGCCGCGCTGATGACCACCGAACCGGTGACGGTGGCGGCGGTCGAGACGGAGGAGACGTACCCGGTGCGGGTGCCCGGGCGGGCCGAGGGCCGGTTGATCGGCGGCAACCTGTGCCTGATCACCGCGTCGGTCGGCACCCCGGACATGCCTGATCTCACCGGCGCGATCCTGCTGGTGGAGGAGGTGCAGGAGCCGCCGTACAAGGTCGACCGGATGCTGACCCACCTGCGCCGGTGCGGCGCGCTGGCCGGGCTCGCCGGGGTGGCGGTGGGCCAGTTCACCGAGTGCGCCGACGGCTGGGACACCACGATCGTCGACGTGCTCACCGACCGCCTGGGCGACCTGGGTGTCCCGGTCCTCGGCGGCCTGCCCATCGGCCACGGCCCCCACCAGCTCACCGTCCCGGTGAACACCCAAGCGGTCCTGAACACCACCACCGCCACCCTCACGGTCTCCCCGCCGTCCGCTGACCCCGCCCCGCGCCCCGCGCCCCGCCCCCGCGCCCCGCGCCCCGCGCGGTCGATCATGAAGTTGGCGGCAGTTCAGAGATCGACAACTGCCGCCAACCTCATGATCGACCTCAGCGCGGGGTGAGGTGGGCGACCGTGCCGGTTTCCAGGGCGGCCCAGACCGCTCCGTCGGGGGTGACGGTGAGGCCGTGCGGTTCGGAGGATGGGGTCGGCAGGGTGTGGTGGGTGAAATGGCCGTCGGGGGTGACGTGGCCTAGGCGGTTCGCGCCCCACTCGGTGAACCAGCAGCCGCCGGCCGGGTCGGCGACGATCGCGTGCGGCCGGGCCGCCCGGTCCGGCAGCGGGAACTCGTCGATCCGCCCGTCCGGGGTGATCCGGCCGAGCTGACCGGCGACGATCTCCACGAACCACAGCGCACCGTCGCCGCCCCGGGTGATGCCGACCGGCCCGGCCCCCTCGGTCGGCAGCGGGTGCACCGTCACCGAACCGTCCAGGTCGACCCGGGCGATCGCGTTCGCCTGGTTGAGCGTGAGCCAGAGCGCGTCGTCCGGCCCGGCGGCCAGCATCGACGGGAAGCCCTTGGCGACCGGCAGGCCGAACGTGCTGACCTGCCCGTCGACGGTGACCCGACCGATTGTGTCGTCGCCCATGCCGGCGTACCAGAGCGCACCGTCCGGGCCCACCGCCAGGCCGCACGGGGCGCAGCCGGGCGGCAGCGCGACCGAGCTGCTCTCGCCGTCGACGGTGATCCGGCCGAGGCGGTGGTCGCCGGAGCGGGTGTACCAGAGCGCGCCGTCCGGGCCGGCGGTGATGATCAGCGGCCGGCTCTCCGGCGGGTCGGTGCGGTGGACCCGCACGTCGCCGTCGAGGCCCAGCCGGGCGACGCCGCCGGAGCCGGCCAGCGTCAGCCAGAGCGCGTCGTCGGGCCCGAGCGTGATCGCGTACGGGCCGGCGTCCGGCCCGGTGAGCGCGAGCTCACGAATGACGGGCTGTGTCATGAGGGATGGCCTTTCGTCGGGATTCCGCCCCAGCGTCGCGGCCCGCCGACGGAGAGGCAACCGCATTTGTCCCGATCCGTGGCGCGGATTGCCAGCTCGCTGACAGGTTCGCCACGGGTTGCCCCCAGCTCCGTTAGTCACTGTCAGTGACGTCATCGCACCACCACCGAACAGGAGAACCGCATGATCCGCATGACGAGGAAGCGCCTGCTGGTCGGCCTGGCCGCCGCCGGGGTGCTCGGCGTCGGGATCGCCGCCCCGACGGTGGCGCTCGCCGACGACAACAGCCCGAGCGCCGGCGCGAGCACCGAGCAGGGCGGCGACCGCCACCAGCAGCAGCACGCCGACCGGCAGGCCGAGTTCGCCGACGCGCTCGCCAAGGAGCTGGGCGTACCGGCCGACAAGGTGACCGCGGCCCTGGAGAAGCTGCGCGAGCAGCGGCAGGCCGACCGCCCGGAGCGGCCCACCCCGCCGTCCGCGCAGGACCGGCAGGCCGCGCTGAAGGACCGGCTGGACCAGGCCGTCAAGGACGGCAAGCTGACCCAGGACCAGGCCGACGCCGTGCTCAAGGCCGCCGAGTCCGGCGTCTTCCCCGGCCCCGGCGGTATGGGCGCCCGCGGCTGGCACAAGTGAAAGGCGGGGCCCCCTCTTAACGCATTCGGTAGAGGAGGGGGCCCCGCTTAACACCTGTCGGGGACAGCGGCGTCGGGCGGGAGCCGCCCGACGCCGCCGGCGGATGCTCCTATGGAAGTCAAGCTGTGTTGAGTGCGGCGAAGTCGGCCATTAGTGCGGCGTGGACTTCGCGGACGATGTAGCGCTTGAGGCAGCGCATGATTTCGATCTTGGCGAGACCTTGTTTGGTGCGTCGTTGCACGTAGTCACGGGTGCGCGGGTCGTAACGCATGCGGGTTAACGCGATCGTGTAGAGAGCGTTGTTGGCTGCTCGGTCGCCGCCGCGGTTGAGGCGGTGGCGGTCGGTGCGTCCCGAGCTGGCGGGAATCGGCGCGGCGCCGCACAGGTGAGCGAGGGCGGCTTCGGAGCGCAGCCGGTCGGGGTTGTCGCCGGCGGTGGCTAGGAGTTGCCCTGCGACCTCAGGTCCGACGCCGTAGAGCGCGCTCAGGCGTGGGGCAGTCTTTGCCACTGCCGGGCGCAGCCGCCGGTCGGCCAGGGCAATCTCGGTGTAGAGGGCCTGCACTCGGGTGGCGACCGCGCGTAGCGCGGCTCTGGTCGCGTGGACAGGGTCGGTCAGGGCGGTGTCGTCGATCGTCAGGCTCGCGCAGGTGGTGATCAGCGCGGGTCTGGGCAGCCCTGCCAGGCTGCTGCGCACGGCATCGGGCGCTGACGTGATCAGGCCGTGGAGCTGGTTGAGGGCAGCGGTGCGGGCCTTGACCGCGCCCCGGCGGGCCACGCGCAGCGCTCGGATGGCCTCGACCGGTCCAGTGCGGGTCTTGGGTGTGCCGGCGGCCTGCCCGGACAGGGCCGCGCGGGCGGCGGCGACCGCGTCGATCGGGTCGGACTTACCTTTGCTGCGGCGGGTCTTGCGATCGGGCCGGTCGACCTCGACCAGGCAAACACCTTCGCCGGCCAGATATCGGGCCAGTCCTGCGCCGTAGGTGCCGGTGCCTTCCACTCCCACCTTGATCAGCCGGCCGAACGACCGCAGCCAGGCCAGCAGCGCCCGATAGCCGGCCGGCGTCGCGGTGAACTGCTGATCTCCCAGTACGCGGCCGGCCTGATCGACGACAGCGGCGTGATGAGTCTTGCCGTGGGTGTCTATCCCACCCGTGACCGGGCGCTTCTTGGCTGCCATGCTGAACTCGTCGTCCCTCTCGCTCGCACCGAACAGGGTCGGCACGCACCCGCCGGGCAGGCGGACAAGACAGTGACGGGGCCTCTCGCACAGGCTCCTATGAAGTCACGAACGCCCAGCCAGTGACGTGCAGGAGCGGTCACCCGGACAGTCGACAGATCCAGCGAAGGACAGCAACCGTCGGTCAGCGCAAGGGTCAGACAGCCGGGTGACCGCTCCTACATCCTCACTGTCAGCGCAGGTACGGGCCGTCGACGCCGATCCGGCCCGGGGCCGGGTTGCCGGGCAGGTCGAGCACGTAGACCCGCAGGTTGCCCTTGCCGCTGACCGACGCGGTGAGCGTGCCGTCGGTGACCGTCCGCACGTCCCCGGTGACCACGTCGGTGTACCGGCCGTTGGGCACGCCCCGGAACGTGGCCGAGCCCGAGACGGTGACCAGCGCGAAGCTGTCCACCGCGCCCTCGGTGAAGCGCCGCTTGTACGCCATCGCGCCGCTCACGCCCTCGGTCGAGTACTGCCCCTTCTGCAACGCCGGCACGGCCCGCCGGATCAGGTTGAGCCGCTGCACGTGCTTGACCAGCGGCTGGGCGAGCGTGGTCGCCACCGTGCCGCTGGCGGAGCCGACCACCCCGAAGTCGGCGGCGGTGACGCTGCCGGCCAGGTGGTCGCCGTAGTAGGCGCGGCCGGTGGTGGCGAGCGGGCAGGTCGGTCCGCAGTCGATCCGCGCCCCCTTCTGGAACTCGATCTCGGAGCCGTAGTAGAGCGTCGGGATGCCGCGGAACGTCCACATCAGGCTCATGTTCTCGGCCCACGCGTCGGTGCCGCCGGTGTAGCGGGTCGAGGACTTGTTCGGCCCGTAGTCGTGGCTGTCGACGTAGACGGCGTTGTAGGTGGCGTCGTTGTAGCTGTCGTCGGAGTCCTTGCCGTTGCCGAACGCGTTGCCGGCGTCGGAGAAGTTCATGTGCATCCGCATGTCGATCACGTTCATGCCGGAGAACTTCGAGTGGTCCGGCGCGTGGTACGCGTTGCCGCGCAGGAACGCGTTGTCCGTGGTGGGCTGCCCGGCCGGGCCGAGGAGTTGCTCGTAGTCGTACTGCTCGATGGCGGCGCGCACGTCGTCCGGGCTGTACTCCTTACGCTCCTTCCAGGTGAAGAACTGGGCGGAGTGGTTGACCGAGCCACGGTTCCACTTGTCGTTGACGAACGCGGCGACCTCGCCGAAGACGTAGAAGTCCTTGCCCTTCGCGCCGAACCGGGACACGGCGTGCTGCTGGATGGCGGGCAGGAAGCGCCGGTTCCAGGTGACCCGGGGGATGTGCACGGCGGTGTCGATCCGGAAGCCGTCCACGCCCATGTCGATGAACCGGTTGTACGCGTTGATCAGGTATTCCTGCACGGCCGCGTTCTCGGTGTTGAAGTCGGCCAGGTCCTCGTGCAGCCAGCAACTGCGCGCGTCCTCGCCCTCCCAGTTGCCGATCCAGCACTGGTGGTACCTGTCGGCGGGGAACAGCTTGCTGGTCGGGGTGGGCCACTGGCACTGGTAGAGCGTGTAGCCCTCGGCGCTGCGCCCGCCGGTCGGCGTACCCCAGTTCAGGCACTGGTTGCCGGTGGGCGCGGCGGACGACCAGACGTCGCCGTTGTACGGCCGCCCCTTGGCCTTGGCGTTCTGCGCCGGGGTGAGCGCCGGGTCGTTGCCGGTGGCCTCGACCATCGGGTCGTACTCCCGGCCGGCCTGCGGCTGGTCGTAGTACCACTTCCACTGGTCGTCACGGGTGCCGTAGACGGTGGGTGTGAAGAGGCCCTTGGCGCCCCAGCGGGAGCTGTGGTTGTAGACCACGTCCTGGAAGATCTTGATGCCCTTGGCGTGTGCCGCGTCGATCAGGTCCTGGTAGGACGCTCCGGCGCTCTCCAGCCGCGGATCCACGCGGTAGAAGTCCCAGCCGTGGTAGCCGTGGTAGTCGTAGTCGGAGCGGTTGAGCACCACCGGCGTGATCCAGATCGCGGAGAACCCGAGCGCCTTGATGTAGTCGAGCTTGTCGACCAGCCCCTTGAAGTCGCCCCGGAACATCGGGTCGTTGTTCGCCGCGTTGCCGGAGGCCACGTGCTGGCTGCCGCCCCGGTCGTTGGCCGGGTCGCCGTCGGCGAACCGGGCGGTCATCACGAAGTAGATGCTGTCCTCGCGCGGGTCGCCGCCGAGCGGGGCGCCGCCGGCCGGCGCGCTTCCGGTGGTCGCGGACGCCGGCGCGCTCGCCGCCGACCGGTTGCCGGCCGCGTCGAGCGCCCGCACACTCCAGGTGTACGCCGTGGCGGGCCGCAGGTCGTACGCGACGTACCGGGTGGTGGTGCTGGTGACCGTGGTGCTCCCGGCGCCGCCGGTGCGGGTCAGCTCGTACTCGGTCACACCCCGGTCGTCGGTGGCGGCGGTCCAGCTCAGGGTGACCGCCAGCCCGTCGGCGACGGCGGTGAGGCCGCCCGGCGTGGACGGCGGCGTGGTGTCCGGGACGGTCGGCGCGCACGGGTCGGTGGCGGAGGGGGTGACCCGGCCGTTGTCCACGACGCTGCGCCCGACGCCCAGGGTGTAGTCGGCGCCGCCGTTGTTGTCCCAGGCGCCGGCGGTGTCGTTGAACGCCGCGGTGAGCCCGGTGGCCGTGCCGAGGTCGACGACCCGGCGGGCCCAGCCGGCGCAGCGCGTCTCCATGGCGACGCCCGGCGCGGTGGTCCAGGCGCCACCGGCGGGCCGGTAGTGCAGGTTGGCGGCGGCCCAGCCGCGCGGGGTGAGGTGGTACCAGACCTCGGCGGTGTTCCCGGCGGTGCCGGACGGCGACGGCGAGGGGCTGGTGGTGGCGGACGGGGTCGGCGACGGGGTGGCGGTCGCGCACGGGTCGCCGGTGCCGATCCGGCCGGCGGCGACGGTCACCGTGCCGGTGCCGAGGCGGTAGTTGGCGCCGTTGTTGTTGTCCCAGACGCCGCTGCCGTTGGTGAAGACGACCTGGAGACCGGTGGCGGCGCCGAGGTCGACGGTCCTGCGCCGCCAGCCGGTGCAGGCGGCGTCCATCGGCACGCCGGGCACCGGCGTCCATGCCTGCCCGTCCACGCCATAGTGGATGTTCACCGAGGCGCCCCAGGCGGCCGGCGGCTGGTAGTAGACGGTGACGGTGTTGGCCGCCGCGGCGGCGGTGAACGGCAGCAGCGCGGCGAGCACACCGGTGGCGAGCGCGAGCGCGCCCCACCGGCGACGGGTGGTGATGGTCCTGCCCCTCATGGCGGCTCTCCTGACACCCACGCCCGCTCCGGCGGACGCAAGGGGATGAAGGCGTTGCAAGAACTTGCGACGCGTGGTGCCAGGAAGTTACCAGCTTCGATTCCCGGAAACCAGGGGTTCACAATCAACGATATGCGCAACCCCTTGCATCCCCCGCAACTCCTTGCTCCCGACTCCGCCACCGAGCCGGGAGCAAGGAGCGCTCAGCCCCCGGCCGGCGGGGTGAAGAGGCCGAGCAGGTTGCCGGACGGGTCACGCAGGCGCGCGTGCACCAGGCCGCTCGGCGCGGTCACCGGCTTCGCCAACACCGTGCCGCCGGCCGCCTCAGCCCGCCGGCAGGCCTCCGCCACGTCCGGCACCTGGGCGTAGAAGATCGCGTAGTTGTCGGCGGCGGAGTCGGTGCCCCGGATCGCGCCGCCGATCCCCGACTCGCCACCGGCCGCCGTCTGCCGGTAGGAGTTGGCCGGGCCGCCCTGCTCCTCGAAGCTCCAGCCGAACAGCTCGGCGTAGAAGCGCTGCGCCTCGTCCGGGCGGTCGGCGCCGATCTCGAACCAGGTCACGGGCGTGCTGGACATGCTGCCTCCTCACCGCGCCGGCCGGTCGGCCGGCGTCGTCAGCATCCAGCGTCGACCCGACCCGCGACAGCGTCCTGTCGGTGTTTCCACCCGGATCAGACCAGGCTGAGCGGGCGCACCCGGTCGACCGGGAGGTCGAGGTCGCCGGGGCGCAGCTCCCGGGTCACCGGCTCGGCCAGCGGGTGCACCGAGCGGATCCGGTCGGTGCGGAAGCAGCGCAGCCCGTCCCGCAGCCGGCACCAGGCGACCAGGTACCAGTGCGTCGCGTTGCCCAGGTAGCCCAGCGGCTCCACGTCACGGGCCGAATCCGCGC
The DNA here is from genome assembly GCF_013694245.2 of Micromonospora ferruginea. Taxonomy (NCBI): domain Bacteria; kingdom Bacillati; phylum Actinomycetota; class Actinomycetes; order Micromonosporales; family Micromonosporaceae; genus Micromonospora; species Micromonospora robiginosa. The sequence goes on along the minus strand of NZ_CP059322.2, from coordinate 430,427 downwards.
CGCCCCGGTCGGCGTACCGCAGGCGCAGCACCCGCCCGGCGGCGACCGCGTCGGCGACGGCGGCCGGGACGGGCGTGCCCGGCCCGTCGCCGACCAGGTGCACCCGGCCGGCGAGCCGGTGCGCCTCGGCCACCGCGGCCGGCGGCATCACCGCGACCAGCTTGCGCAGCGCGGCGCCGGCCGCCGGGGCGAACGGCGAGCCACCGAGGCGGTGCAGCGCCACCGCCATCGCCACCGCCTCGGCCGGGGTCAGGTTGACCGGCGGCAGGGTGCGGGCCCGGTCGACCACGTAGCCGCCGGTGCGGCCCGGCTTGGCCCAGATCGGCACGCCGGCGCCCTGCAGCGCGGTGATGTCGCGCTCGACGGTGCGGGTGCTGACCTCGAAGCGCCCGGCCAGCCAGCGTGCGCTGCGCGGGCGCGGCGACACCGCGCGCAGCTCCTCGACCAGGGCGTAGAGCCGATCCGTCCGGTTCACCCCACGAACCCTAGGCCGGGGGTACGACGCCTCAGGCGATGCAGGCGCAGACGATCAGCGCGGCGCCGAAGTGGGTGGCGGCGCTGACCCGGGCCGCCGGGTGCGGCTCGTCGGCGGCGATGACGTCGCCCAGCCGACCCGGGGTGAGCAGGTCCAGCACGAAGAAGGCCAGCGCCATCACCAGCAGGCCGACCAGCCCGAAGATCACCGTGGAGACCAGCCCCTTAGTGAACGAGCTGTAGCTGGTCAGCACCGCGGTGAAGACGATGCCGGCGATGCCGAGCTGGTTGGCGGCGAGCAGCAGCGCGGCGTTGCCGTTGCGGCGCACCCAGATCAACTCCCGCAGCTTGCCCGGGGTGAGCAGGTCGACCAGCACGAAGCCGGCGGCCATCAGCGCCACCCCGACCACGCCGAACACGATGCTCTGCCACGCCCCGTTGAGCAGATCTCCCAGCACCCGAACGCCTCCCCGGCTCCGCCCGCCCGGGCGCGGGTGCGCGGGCGGTGCCGCAGACGATAGCGGCACCGCGCCAACTCGATCTAGAGCGAGAGGTAGTGCTGCCGCTCGTAGGGGGTGACCTCGCGGCGGTACTGCTCCCACTCGGCCCGCTTGTTGCGCAGGAAGAAGTCGAAGACGTGCTCGCCGAGCACGTCGGCGACCAGCTCCGAGCCGGCCATCACGTCGATCGCCTCGGACAGGTTCTCCGGCAGCGCCTCGTAGCCCATCGCGCGGCGCTCGGCGCTGCTCAGCGACCAGACGTCGTCCTCGGCGCCCGGGGGCAGCTCGTAGCCCTCCTCGATGCCCTTCAGGCCGGCGCCGAGCATCACCGCGAACGCCAGGTAGGGGTTGGTCGCCGAGTCCAACGACCGGACCTCGACCCGGGCCGAGTTCGGCTTGCCGTAGGCCGGCACGCGGACCAGCGCGGACCGGTTCAGGTGACCCCAGCAGACGTACGCCGGGCTCTCGGTGATCCGGTCCGGCAGCGCCAGCGGGAAGAGCCGCTTGTAGGAGTTGACCCACTGGTTGGTGACCGCGGTGTATTCCCGGGCGTGGGTGAGCAGCCCGGCGATGAACGACTTGGCGACCTTGGACAGCTTCATCGGGTCACCGGCGTCGTGGAACGCGTTGCGCTCCCCCTCGAACAGCGACAGGTGGGTGTGCATGCCGCTGCCCGGCTGGTCGGTGAACGGCTTCGGCATGAAGCTGGCCTGCACCCCGGTGGAGAGCGCCACCTCCTTGACCACGTGCCGGAACGTCATGATGTTGTCGGCGGTGGTGAGCGCGTCGGCGTAGCGCAGGTCGATCTCCTGCTGGCCGGGGGCGACCTCGTGGTGGCTGAACTCCACCGAGATGCCGATCCGCTCCAGCGCCAGCACCGCCTGGCGGCGGAAGTCGCGCGCCACCGCGTGCGTGGTGTGCTCGAAGTAGCCCCCGGTGTCCACCGGGACCGGCACCGAGCCGTCCTGCGGGCCGTTCTCCAGCAGGAAGAACTCGATCTCCGGGTGGGTGTAGAAGGTGAAGCCCTTGTCGGCCGCGCGGGACAGCATCCGGCGCAGCACGTGCCGCGGGTCGGCCCAGGAGGGGCTGCCGTCGGGCAGCAGGATGTCGCAGAACATCCGGGCGCTCTCGCCGCTCACCCCGCCCTCGAACGGGAACACCTGGAACGTGGTCGGGTCGGGCATGGCCACCATGTCCGACTCGAAGACCCGGGCGAAGCCCTCGATCGCGGAGCCGTCGAAGCCGATGCCCTCCTCGAAGGCCGCCTCCAGCTCCGCCGGGGCCACCGAGACGCTCTTGAGCGTGCCGAGCACGTCGGTGAACCACAGCCGGACGAAACGGATGTCCCGCTCCTCCAGCGTACGGAGGACGAACTCCTGCTGACGGTCCACATCCACCCCTCGTGACACGTACGTCCTGCACCGGCCGGGCCGGCCCGGCTGACCGCTCAGTCTCCACCGGCCTCGTTACGCCGACGTTACGCCCTTCCCCGGCGGGTCGTCCTGTCGTGTCCCGCCCTCGGAGACGGTGGCCCTCCTCTCCCCCCTCCGGCCTGATTCGGCCGGGACGGCTGGGGAAAGATGGGGGCATGCCCACCCTGCGTCTCGCCCTGTGCCAGGTCAACCCGACGGTCGGCGACCTCACCGGCAACGCCGACCGGGTCCGCGCGTGGACCCGCAAGGCCGCCGACTCCGGCGCCCAGCTCGCCCTCTTCCCCGAGCTGATGGTGACCGGCTACCCGGTCGAGGACCTGGTCTTCCGCCGGTCGTTCGTCGCCGCGTCCCGGGCCGCGCTGCACCGCCTCGCCGCCGACCTGGCCGGCGACGGCCTCGGCGACCTGCCGGTGCTGGTCGGCTACCTGGACGCGGACGGGCCGCCGCAGGTCAGCGCCGACGCCGAGCCGGGCCGGGGGGCCCGCAACGCGGCCGCGCTGCTGCACCGCGGCGAGGTGGTGGCCACCTACTTCAAGCACCACCTGCCCAACTACGGGGTGTTCGACGAGGACCGCTACTTCGTCCCCGGCGACACGTTGACCGTGGTGCGGCTCGGCGGGGTCGACGTGGCGCTGACCATCTGCGAGGACCTGTGGCAGGCCGGCGGCCCGTTCGCGGTCGCCCGGCAGGCCGGCGTGGGGCTGGTGCTCAGCATCAACGGCTCGCCGTACGAGCTGAACAAGGACGACGCGCGGCTGCCGCTGGTCCGCCGGCGGGCCGCCGAGGCGGGCGCCGCCATCGCGTACGTGAACATGGTCGGCGGCCAGGACGAGCTGGTCTACGACGGCGACTCGCTGATCGTCGACGCGGACGGCACGCTGCTGGCCCGGGCGCCGCAGTTCGTCGAGCACCTGCTGGTGCACGACGTGGAGCTGCCGGCGGCGCCGGAGACGACCGGCGGCGCCACCGACCTGGCCGACGGGATGCGGCTGGTCCGCCACGAGGTGCCGGCGATCCCGCCGGCGTCCGGCGGGCCCGCGGCGACCGGCGGGATCATCGAGCCGGTCGCCGACGAGGCCGAGGTGTGGCAGGCGCTGGTGCTGGGCCTGCGCGACTACGCCGACAAGAACCGGTTCCCGTCGGTGGTGCTCGGCCTCTCCGGCGGCATCGACTCGGCGGTGGCGGCGGCGCTCGCGGTGGACGCGCTCGGCCCGCAGCGGGTGGTCGGCGTCTCGATGCCCAGCCAGCACTCCTCCGAGCACTCCCGCACCGACGCCGAGGACCTGGCCAAGCGCACCGGCCTGGACTACCGGATCGAGCCGATCCAGCCGATGGTCGACACGTTCCTGGCCAACATGTCGCTGTCCGGCGTGGCGGTGGAGAACCTCCAGGCCCGGGTCCGCGGCGTGATCCTCATGGCGCTGTCGAACCAGGAGGGCCACCTGGTGCTCACCACCGGCAACAAGAGCGAGCTGGCGGTGGGCTACTCGACTCTCTACGGCGACTCGGTGGGCGGCTACAACCCGGTCAAGGACGTCTGGAAGACGCTGGTGTGGCGGCTGGCGAAGTGGCGCAACGCGGACGCGGCCCGGCGCGGCGAGACGCCGCCGATCCCGGAGAACTCGATCGGCAAGCCGCCGTCGGCCGAGCTGAGCCCCGGCCAACTCGACAGCGATACGCTGCCCGACTACGACGTGCTCGACCCGATCCTGATCGGCTACGTCGACGGCGACCTGGGCCGCGACGGCCTGGTCGAGTCCGGCCACGACCCGGCGGTGGTCGACAAGGTGCTGCGGATGGTGGATACCGCCGAGTACAAGCGGCGGCAGTCCGCGCCCGGCACCAAGATCTCCATGAAGGCGTTCGGCCGGGACCGGCGGCTGCCGATCACCAACCGCTGGCGCGAGGACGGCTGAGCGAGCTTCGGCCGGGAGTGAATTCCTCCACTCCGACCTGCCGGCGGCCGGCCACCCGGTGCGACGATCGCGGGGAACCCGGGGACCGCGTGCGCGGCCTCGAGGAAGGGAGATTGTCATGGTGGAGTCCACCCCGACCGAGGTGACCGCCCTGTACGGCGGGCCGGCCACCCGGCGGATCCGCACCCGCGACCTGCTCGTCGCCAAGGAGCGTGGCGAGCGGTGGGCGATGCTCACCTCGTACGACCAGTACACCGCCTCGATCTTCGACCAGGCGGGCATCCCGGTGCTGCTGGTCGGCGACTCGGCCGCGAACAACGTCTTCGGCTACGAGACCACGTTGCCGGTGACCGCCGAGGAGCTGCTGCCGCTGGTCCGTGCCGTGGTGCGGGCCACGAAGCACGCGCTGGTCGTCGGCGACCTGCCGTTCGGCTCGTACGAGGAGGGGCCGGCGCAGGCGCTGCGCACCGCGGTGCGGTTCATGAAGGAGGGCGGCTGCCACGCCGTCAAGCTGGAGGGCGGCCGGCGCTGCGCCGCCCAGATCGAGGCGATCGTCGGCGCCGGCATCCCGGTGATGGCGCACATCGGCTTCACCCCGCAGAGCGAGCACACGCTCGGCGGCTACCGCGTGCAGGGCCGGGGCGACACCGCCGAGGAGGTGCTCGCCGACGCCCGGGCGGTGGCCGAGGCGGGCGCGTTCGCGGTGGTGCTGGAGATGGTGCCGGGCGAGGTGGCCAAGCGGGTCACCGGCGAGCTGTCCATCCCCACGGTCGGCATCGGGGCCGGCCCGGACACGGACGGGCAGGTGCTGGTCTGGCAGGACATGGCCGGGCTTCGCGCCGGCCGGGCGCCGCGTTTCGTGAAGCGCTACGCCGACCTGGCCGGCGCGTTGACCGACGCCACCCGGCAGTTCGCCGACGAGGTGCGCGGCGGCGAGTTCCCCGCCCCCGAGCACACCTTCTGAGGATGTAAGGCGGGGGCCCCGCTTAACGCATTCGGTAGAGGCGGGGGCCCCGCTTAACAGCCGACTGTTAAGCGGGGCCCCCGCCTAACCGCGAGGCCGCGCCGCTCAGAGATCCGTCACCCGGATGCCGGCGTGCGCCTTGTAGCGCTTGTTGATCGCGATCAGGTTCGCGGTGAACGCCTCGATCTGGTGGGCGTTGCGCAGCCGGCCGGCGTAGATGCCGCGCATGCCCGGAATCCGGGCGGCCAGCGCGGCGACCACGCCGACGAGGTCCCGGTCCTCGGTGCAGATCAGCACGTCGAGGTCGATCCGGTCGACCTCCGGGTCGGCCAGCAGCGGCGCGCTGACGTGGTTGAACGCGGCGCAGACCCGGGAGTCGGGCAGCAGCGCGGCGGCCTGCTGCACGGCGCTGCCCTCGGCCACGGTCAGCGCGTACGGGCCCTGCTTGTCGAAACCGAGCGGGTTGACGCAGTCCACCACGATCTTGCCGGCCAGCGGCCCGGCGAGCGCGGCGACGGTGGCCTCGTGCCCGTCCCACGGCACCGCGACGACCACCACGTCGCTGCGACGGGCGACCTCCTCGTTGGCCGCGCCGGAGACGGCGGCGCCGGCCGGCACACCCGGCAGGGCGGCGATCTCGGCGGCGGCCTCGGCGGCCCGGTCGGCGGCGCGGGAGCCGATGAGCACGGTCTGCCCGGCCCGGGCGAACCGGTAGGCGAGACCCCGCCCCTGGTCGCCGGTGCCGCCGATGATGCCGACGGTGAGCCCGGAGACGTCGGGCAGGGTGGTCGCGTCGTAAGCCATGCGGTCATCCTCGCAAAGCCCGCGACCGCTCGGCGCGTCGAGGCGCTGTGACAATCCCCGCGCCGGGTCAGGCGCGCTCGAAGGCGACCTTGCGTTCCACCGGGTCGGCGGCCGTCAGCCGGACCTGGACGCGCTCGCCGAGCGGCAGCTCGCCGGTGCAGCGGGCCCGCACCGGCGGCTCGTCCAGCGCGACCGTGCCGCCGGGCGGCCGGCCGGCCCGGCCGTTGCCCGCCGGACGGGGTTCGTCCACGTCCAGCACCGCCGCCTCGAACGTCTCGCCCACCCGGTGCGCCAGCAGCACCGCCTCGGCCAGTTCGATCGCGCCGCGGGCGGCCGCGCCGGCGGTCCGGTCGGTCGTCGCCATCACCTCGGGCAGCTTCGGCAGCGCCTCCCGGACGTGCGCGGGCACCTCGCGCCCCTCGTGCAGGGCCAGGCAGGCCTCGGTGGCGTAGCGGTCGGCCAGGCGGCGCAGCGGCGCCGTGACGTGGGCGTACGCGGCGGCCACCCCGCCGTGCTCCGGCTGCTCGGGCACCGCGCCGTCGAAGGCGGTGTACGCGGCCCCACGCATCAGCTCGGCGGCCTGGTCGACGAAGGCGGCCGCGCGGGGCTGCGACGCGTCCAGCCCGGCGAGCACCTGGCCGACCGAGACGCCGTCCGGCCAGGGCACGCCGAGCGGGCCGGCGGCCAGCCGCAGCTTCTCGACCGCCTCCGGGCGGGGGCGGGGCATGGTCCGGAGCAGGCCGATCCGGCCGGCGAGCATGATGTCGGCCGCGGCCATGCCGGTGAGCAGCGAGATCTGCGCGTTGTGCTCCTCCATCGGGCCGGGGCCGCGCAGCACCAGCCGCCACCCGTCGCCGTCGGGCTCGACGTCCTGCTCGGGCAGCGGCAGGTTGATCGCGCCCCGGCGCAGCCCGCGCGCGGTGAGCAGCGCGCCGATCTCGGGCAGCAGGGCGATCGGCTCGGGCAGGCGGCCGGCGTCGGCGTCGCGCTGCACCCCGCCGTAGTCGAGCTTGGCCCGGCTGCGCACCCGGGCGCGTTCCAGGCCGACCGCGACCGTGCCGCCGTCGGCGTCCAGGTCGATGGTCCAGAGCACGGCGGCCCGGTCGGCGTCGGGCAGCAGGCTGGCGGCGCCCTCGCTGAGCGTGTGCGGGTGCAGGGGCACGTTGCCGTCGGGCAGGTAGACCGTCTGACCCCGCCGCCACGTCTCGGCCTCCAGCTCACCCCCCGGGTGTACGTGGGTGAGCACGTCCGCGATCGCGTACCGCACGCGGTAGCCGCCACCGGGCCGGCGGGCGAGGTGCATCGCCTGGTCGAGGTCGCGCGAGGTCGCCGGGTCGACGGTGACGAACGGGATGTCGGTCCGGTCGGCGACGGCCGGCAGCGGCGCGGCGGCCGCGGTGTCGGCCTCGCGCTGCGCCGCGGCCGGGAAGCTCTCGGGCAGGCCCAGCTCGCGGCGCAGCGCGCCGAAGTCGATGCGGGGCGCCAGTACGCGTCGGATCACCACGCGGTCAATCCTGACAGTGCTCCGCACGTTCCGCTCACCGGCGCGGCGCCGCCGCGCAGGTTAGGAAGGGGCCCCGGTTAACGCATTCGGTATTGGAAGGGCCCCTTCCTAACCCTCAGGCTCGGCGGGCCGGCGCCTTGCGGGCGGTGGTCTTGCGCGCGGTGGTGGTCTTGCGGGCCGGCGCCTTCTTGGCCGCGGTGGTCTTCTTCGCGGCGGTGGTCGTCTTGCGCGCGGTGGTGGTCTTGCGCGCGGGCGCCTTCTTGGCCGCCGTCTTGCGGGCGGCGGGCCGCGTCGACGCGGTCGTCTTCTTCGCCGGCGCCTTCTTCGCGGCCGTGGTCTTCCGGGCGGTGGTCTTCTTCGCCGCCGAGGTGACCTTCCGGGCGCCGGTGGCCTTCTTCGCCGGCGCCTTCTTGGCCGCGGTGGTCTTCTTCGCCGCCGTCGTCTTCTTCGCCGCCGTGGTCTTCTTGGCCGCGGCGGTCGTCCGGGCGGTCGTGGTCTTCCGCGCGGCGGTGGTCTTCCTGGCCGCCGTCGTCTTCTTGGCCGCCGTGGTCTTCTTGGCCGCCGTCGTCTTCTTCGCGGTGGTGGCCTTCTTCGCCGCCGTCTTCTTCGCGGTGGCCTTCTTGGCGGGCGCGCTCTTGGCGGTGCTCCTGGACGCCGGTGCCTTACGCGCCGCCGACACGACCTTCTTGGCGGCTGCCTTCTTCGCGGCCGCCTTCCGGGCCGGCGTCCGTCCGGCGCCGGCGCCCGAGGCGTTCGGCGACGCCTTGGTGACCGTCGTCGTCCTGCCCGCGCTGGTCTTCTTCGCGGTCGTCCGTTTCGCGGCCGGGCGGGTGGCCTGCTGTGCTACGGCCATCTCGGTTCCCTTTCCTGGGGACGTGCTGCCGCCCTCGCGGAGCACGGATCACCTCGACGCGGTCCTCCCGCGCCGTCTATCGGCCCTCCCCGGCCCAACGGGCGTCCTCGGCATCCCACGCTTCGTTACGCTCCTGCACCTTCTGCAGGGCGTTCTCCGCGTCGGCGGCTGAGGCGTACGGTCCGAGAACGTGCTTCGCGGGACACACGTCGGCATCGGTCTCGACCCGGTGGTGTCGCGTGCACCAGTAGTAGTGCCCACCACTTCCGTCGTCGCTCATGCGATCACTGTGCACCGGGAATCGCCCGGCCGCCACCGGAACGCCACAAATAGTCGCCGCCTTCTCCACATTAGACCTGATCGGGGCGGCTTCGGCGGGGAATGGGAGAAGAACCGCCGTCGGCCGAACGGCCGGTACCGGGGACGGCCGGCACCGGTCAGGATCACCGCTCGTGATCACCACGACGACGGGCACGGGGACCTGCCCGCGATGCGGCGCGACGCCGGTGTCGCTGGACGGGGCGTTGCCCTGGTGCGCCGGATGCGACTGGAACCTCGACGCCTACGACGCCGACCGCCGACCGCCCGAGTTCGGCTGGTCGTGGGTCGACCGGCGGACCCACCGCCTGGCCGCGCGACTCACCCGCCAGCAGTACGCCGACCTCGTCGGCCGGCCGCTGGAGTCGCCGGGGCGCTCGCTCGCCGGGGCGTTGACCGTCGGCGTCTCCGTGCTGCTCCTGCTGGGCGTGGCGGGACTTGCCGTGGCCGGGGTGTGGCTGCTGTTCGCGTACCCGTTCCCGAACGCCGCGGTGCTGCTCGGGGTGGCGCTGATCGCGCTGGCGGTGGCGCTGCGGCCCCGGTTCGGCCGGCTGGACGCGGACCTGGAGGTGCTCACCCCGGCCGAGGCGCCGGAGTTGCACGCCCTGATCGGGGAGGTGGCGGCCGCCGTCGGCGCGCCGGCGCCGCACGTGGTCGGCGTCGACGGGCACATCAACGCGTACGCGACGTCGGTGGGCCCGCGCCGGCGGCGGGTGCTCGCCCTCGGGCTGCCGTTGTGGGGCGCGCTGGACGGGCCGGCGCGGGTCGCGTTGCTCGGGCACGAGCTGGGTCACTTCGTCAACGGCGACCTGCGGCGCGGCCCGGTGACCCAACCGGCGCTGACCATGCTCGGCAACGCCGCCGACCTGTTCCGGCCGCGCGGCGACACCCGGGCCGACGGGTTGCTGGTGATGGTCGGCGAGTGGCTGGGCCGGCTGGTGTCCTGGACGCTGTCGCGCCTGCTGTTCGCCGGTCACGTGGTGCTGGTCGCGACCGCGTTGCGGGAGAGCCAGCGGGCCGAGTACCTGGCCGACGAGCTGGCCGCCCGGGCCGGCGGCACGGCCGGCGCAACCCGCCTGCTCGACGTCCTGCTGCGGGCCGAGTCGGTGGCGACCGTGGTCCGCAACGCGGTGCGCGGCGGGCACGGGCCGGCTGCCTGGCGGGCGGGGACGACCCGCTCGCTAGCCGGCGCGGCCGACCGGCTGCCGCTGGAGCGCCAGCTCACCATCCGGGAGGACACGTCGCTGTTCGCCTCGCACCCGCCGGCCGGGCTGCGGCACCGGATGCTGGTGGCGCGCGTCCCGAGGGAGCCGGCGGTGGAGCTGACCGAGGAGCGTGCCGCGCGGATCGACGCGGAGCTGGCCCGGCACTACGAGCGGGCCGGTCGGGCGTTGAGCTGGTCGGCCTGAGCGTGCCCTAGGCGGACACCGGCGCGGGCTGCCCCGCCGACGCGGTGGCCCGCGCCGGACGGGCCACCGCGATGGCGTACGCCACCGCGTAGGGCGTGGCGGCCAGGTAGAACATCGGCTCGACGAGCACCTGGTCGGTGATCAGGAACCGTTCCCACTCGGTCGGGCGGGGCAGCCCGAACGACCAGTCGGTCCAGCAGGTGAAGAGCCACAGCGGCGCGGAGATCCGGTCCACCGAGTCCGGCGGCAGCTCGGTGAAGGTCGCGGTCGCCGGGATCGTGGAGACCACCGTGAGCACCACCGCCGCGTCGGCCGCGACCAGCGCGCCCAGCAGCCCGACCAGCCAGGCCGTCCGGGTCCGCTCGCGGCGCGCCAGCGCCCCGGCGGCCCAGAGCGCCGGCACCAGCAGCGCCAGCCAGAGCAGCAGGCCGGGCGCCATCTCCGCCACACCGCTCTCCGCTCGACTGGCGAACCAGCCGAGCACCACGGCGAGCGTCGCGGCGATCGGCAACGCCACACCGAGCGCGGTGGGCAACGCCCCGACGCGTACGGTCCGGCGGGCGGCCCGGGTGACGACGAGCGCGAGCAGCACCCCGAGCCCGGCCGCGACCATGGACCAGATGGGCAGTTGCGCCGCCGTGGCCCACAGCACGCCGTAGGACAGCCACCCGTAGGCCAGGTTCATCACCACCGCGGCGACCACGATGACCGCGATGCAGGCCGGCGGCGCGAGCAGCAACACCCCGGCGGTACGCCACAGCCGCCCGGACACCGCGCTCCGGTCGACGAGTGGCGTGGCGGCACGGCTGGTCGCCAGGCTGGCGGCGAAGCGGAGCATCGTCCACCGCCGCCCGGTCCGGGCCAGCTCGTGCAGTTCGGCGGCCCACTCCCGGGCCAGCTCGGCCCGCAGCTCCGCCGGCCAGCGGCGCACCGCGGCGCGCACCAGGAGGTCGACGAGCCGGGTCACCATGCGGGTGCTCCCGCCGGGCCGGCGCCGCCCTCGCGCGGCCGTTCCGCGGGCGCGAGGGCGCGCAGCTCGGCCAGGGCCAGGCGGGCGGCGCGGATCCCCTCGCCGGTGAGGCGGTAGTAGCGGCGGGCCGGCCGGCCGGCGGCGACCGGGTCGATCTCCTCCCAGTCGGCGGCGAGCCAGCCCGCCGCCTGGAGGCGGTGCAGCACCGGGTAGAGCGTCCCACTGGGCAGGCCGGTGAGGCGCATGAGGTCGAGGCCGTAACGCGGCGCGTCGGGCTCGGCGAGCAGTGCCGAGAGCACCTTCACCACGGGGATGGTCAGTCGCACCGCCGCACTATATCGCTTCTCTACATAGGGGTCACGCGCTTAGCAGGCGACTCCACGATCGACCATCGGCTGCGGAGTCCCATTTACGGGACCGGTGGACGGCGGGGAGGGACCGCACAGGTGGATCACCGGCCGCTCGGGTGCGGGCCGGACATCGATGTGCAAGCCTCGACGGAGCATATTCGCGGGAGGCGCCGGCTGTCAGCCCGCACGACACCCCGAGCGGCGACCGGCCCCCCGGCCGACTCCTGGGGAGAAACATCGTGGGCAACCTCGACGTCGCGTTGAAGAGCGCGATGAGCATCGACGGCGCGATCGGCGCCGCGCTCGTCGACTACACCAGTGGCATGACGCTCGGTGTGGCCGGCGGCACCGGCGAGATCGACCTGACCGTCGCCGCCGCCGGCAACACCGACGTGGTCCGGGCCAAGCTGCGCACCATCGAGATGCTGAAGCTCGACGACGAGATCGAGGACATCCTCATCACGCTCGGCAGCCAGTACCACCTGATCCGGCCGCTGAGCAACCGCACCGGCAAGGGCCTGTTCCTCTACCTGATGGTGAGCAAGAGCCGGGCCAACCTGGCGATGGCCCGGCACCAACTGCGCGCGATCGAGGAGAGCCTGGAGCTGTGAGCCGGGTGGACAATCTCCCCCGCCGTACGCCGGGCGGGGCCGGCACGCTGCCCCCACCGCGCGCCCTGCCGCCCTCGCTGGCCGGCAATCCGGCACTGCCGTACCCGGCGATCGGGCAGGAGCTGTCCGCGCTGCGGCTGCAGATCCCCGGCGTGCACGGCTGCGTGCTCGGCGGCGTCGACGGCCTGCTCATCACGCACAACCTGCAGAACGACGCCAGCCCGGACGACCTCGCGGCGCTGGCGGCGACCATGTTCGGGCTGGGCCGGCAGGTCGGGTTCCGGCTGGGCCAGGGTGACTTCCAGCAGTCCACGGTCCGCAACGAGAACGGCTACCTCAGCGTCTACGCGGTCAGCCCACAGGCGCTGCTCGCCGTGGTCGGCACCGACAGCATCAACGTGGCCCGGCTGCACCTGCACGCCCCGACCACCGCGGCCCGCCTCGCCGACCTGCTCGACGGCGTCACCCCGACCACGCCCTGAACCGAGCCGGTCGCGGCGGCCCGTCGCACAGGACGCCGCGACCGGTCGCGGTTCAGGACCCGACCTGGCTCAGCGGGCCGGCCAGGGCGGGGAAGTTGCGGGTGCTCATCGCCTGGACGCCCGCGGTGTGCTCGCCGTTGAACGGGGTGGTGGCCCCCGGGCAGCCGGCCGCCACCGCCTCCTGCGGCGAGTTGAACCAGAAGCCCAGGTGGTATGTGTGGACCGGCGCGAACGCCGGGTTCACCGTCGCGTCGAGGCCGGGGTGGGTGTTCGGCGCCGGCTGGCTGCCGGGCGCGACGGCGAAGGTCTCGATGGTGAAGCGGCCGACGACCGTCGCCCGGGCGAGGCCGTGCTGGTTGGACCGCATGTCGCTCTGGTACCACGACACTCCGAACGGCGCGTCCGGCAGTTGCAGCACGAACAGGTCGAAGTTGGTACGCGGTGGCAGGCCGACGGCGCGGATGGTCAGGATCTCGTTGGGCCCCTGTGGATGGACCCGCACGACGGCACGGGCGTTCGACAGGCAACCGGCCGCCTCGGCGCCCTGCGAGCGGACCATCGTGAACGAGAAGCTGTGCCCGTCCGCGCTGGCGGGATTCCTCACCGCGCCCGACGCGACGAGCGTGCTCACCGCGGCCACGGCGAGGAACGCGCCGACCGTCCTGATCCGGAATCTCATGATGCCCTCCATTCGCCGGGTCGATCAGCCCGGCCAGGGACACGTTATGACCGCCGATAGCCATCGGCGTCCATAAAGACCGAGATCCGTCAATATGACTGATTCTCGACATCCGCCTCCCGCAGGCCGACACAGTCGTGCCGCCAGAACGTGTCCGAGTAGACGAACGTCCCGGCCATCCACGGCTCGTACGCCGACAGCGTCACCACCTGGAACGCGGCGTCGGGGATGCGCAGGGACGGCTTGCGGAAACCCTGCCCCGCCGCGGGAACGAAGCCGAGCCGGGAGTAGTACCGGGGATCACCTTCGAGGAAGACCAGCGGCACACCGCGTACGTCGAGTTCCTGGAGGGCGCGCCGGACGAGCGCCGCGCCGATGCCGCGGCGCTGCCGGGCCGGGGCGACGGCGAGCGGGCTCAGCGACCCGACGTCGACGAGCCGCCGGGGCGCGTCCACCCGACATCGGCTGACCATGACGTGCCCGACCACCTGACCCGACTCCTCGGCCACCAGCGACAGGGCGGCGGGGTCGTCGCGGCGCAGATCGTCGACCAGGCGCGCCACGACGTCGCCGTGCTCGTCACCGAACGCCTCGCGGTGCAGCGCGCCGACGCTGTTCCGGTCGTGGGCCTGTTCCTCCCGGAGAATCATGGGCGGACGGTAGGAGGCACGCCGCCAGGCCGACAAACGAATTACGCGCTCGCGCCCTTGGCTCGCCGGGTCACAAGCCGGTGGAACCGCTCACTGGACCGGGACGAGGGTGGCGGCCAACACCCGCCAGTTGCCGTCCTCGCGCACCCACAGCCGGGTGTAGCGCAGCCGTGCGGACACCACCGCACCACCCTGAACGGCATCCACCGCCGCGACCGTGCGGGTCACCCCGGTCTCACCGTCGTCCTGGACGTCCAGCGACTCCTCCACGAGCTTGGTGATTCGCAGCGCGCCCGAGCGGTGGCTCTCCAGGTCGTCGTCCTTCGTGAAGACCGTGCCATCCGGTCCGGCGGCCACGAGTCGGGGGTGCAGAAGCGCGTCGAGGGCCGCGACGTCGGCGGCGCGCTGAGCGGCCTGGAGCTGCCGTTCCGCAGTGTGGAGATCCATCCACCGATCCTCTCCAGCACCCCGTGACAGGACAAGCGGGTTAGCTCGCGGCAGAACGTGAGCCCGGCGGGAAAGCTCTGAGCTGGTGGGCGACGGACGAGTCGACCTGTACGCCGGATTTTGTGCCCGGCACGCCCGAAGGCGCGCCGGCGGCGGCCATCCATCTCGGCCTGCCGTCGCCGGCAGGCTCCAGCGGCCTACCCGCAGACATCGGGCGGGCAGCCCTCGAGCGTCTGCGCGGGTCGTCATCTTGCGGTGACGGCCCTTTCTTGGCCTTGCTCCGGGTGGGGTTTACCGAGCCACCCCGGTCACCCGGGGTGCTGGTGGGCTCTTACCCCACCGTTTCACCCTTACCGTCCCGTGTCGGGCCGGCGGTCTGTTTTCTGTGGCACTGTCCCGCGGGTCACCCCGGGTTGCCGTTAGCAACCACCCTGCCCTGTGGAGTCCGGACGTTCCTCGGCGGCGGGCCGGAGCCCGCCGACGCGACCGCCCGGTCGACTCGTCCGTCGCGCCCCCATCCTAACGACGCGCCCGCCGCCGCCATTTCCGCCCCGACGCCTCATCCCACCTCGGGGAGGATCACCTGCTCCAGCAGCGCGAGCGGGGTCCGCCACTGCTCGGGGTGGTCGTAGTTGCCGGCGGTGACGGCCACGGTGAGGTCCAGGTCGGGCAGGACGTAGAGGCGCTGGCCGCCGTTGCCCATCCCGGCCGCGAGGTCGTGGCCGGCGACGGATTCGAGGTACCAGTGGTAGCCGTACCGCGCGCCCCACTCGGTCCGCAGGCGCGGTTCGAGCATCGTGCGGAGCCAGTCGGCGGGGACGAGCTGCCCGCCGTCCCATGCCCCGCCGCGCCGCACCAGCTCACCGATCCGGAGCAGATCACGGGGTACGAGTCGCAGTCCGGACGCGGCCGACGCCACGCCGTCGTCGCCGGCCATCCACTCGTGCGGGGTGATGCCCAGCGGGTCGAGGAGGGTGGCCCGCGCGTAGTCCGGCAGCGACCGGCCGGTGCCGACGGCGATCAGGTGGCCGAGCAGGGCGGTGGCGCCGCCGCAGTAGGACCAGCGGGCGCCGGGCTCCTCGACGACCGGCCGCTCCAGGATGTAGCGGTAGCGGTCCGGGGCCAGCTCCATCGCGATCTCGGCGTTGGCCGGGCTGTCGTACGGCAGGTCCTCGCGCCACTCCAACCCCAGCGACATGGTCAGCGCGTGTTCGACGGTGAGCCGGGCGCGCCGCGGGTCGGCCGCCAGGTCGGGGTGGTGCGGGAAGTGTGGTAGCAGCGGTTCCGCCGGGGCGGGGACCAGCCCGTCGCCGAGGGCGATGCCGTACAGCAGCGCGGTCACGCTCTTGGTGACTGAGCGGATGTCGTGGAGTGTCTCGGGACCGAATTCCACGACACCGAGCGGGGTGCCCCAGGCGTGGTCCTCGCCGGCGCCGTAGTGCTCCAGCAGGAGCTGGCCGTCGCGGGCCACCACGACGCCGTGCAGGCCGTCGAGCCGGCCGGCCCGCAGCGCCTCGTCCAGCCGATCACGCATCTGCGCCCTCCCCCGCGTACGCCAGCCTGTTATACCGAATCCGCGGCCCCGGCGGGCGGCGGCGTTCCGGCCGGGGGTACTAGCCTCGGGGATCGTGGATCTCTCCGACGTCGCGTTGCTGGTGGTCGCCGGCCTGGCCGCGGGCACGGTGAACGCGGTCGCCGGCGGCGGCTCGCTGATCACGTTCCCGGCGCTGATCGCGACCGGGCTGCCGCCGGTGGCAGCGAACGTGTCGAACTCGGTGGCGGTCTTTCCCGGGTACGCGGCGAGCGTGGCGGGCAGCCGGGCGGACCTGCCGCGCGGTCGGGCCCTGTGGTCGCTGCTGCCCACCGCGGCGGTGGGCACGGTGCTCGGGTGTGTGCTGCTGCTGGCCACGCCGGCCCGCGCGTTCGAGCTGGTCGTGCCGTTCCTGGTGCTGGGCGCGACGGCCGTGCTCGCGTTCCAGGACCCGCTGCGCCGGCTGGTCGGCCATCCGGCGCGGATGAGCCCGCGCCGCCGTACCGTCACCGTGCAGGCCATGGTCGGGCTCGGCACGGTGTACGGCGGCTATTTCGGCGCGGCGCTCGGGGTGATGCTGGTGGCCGGGCTGGCCCTGGTGCTGGACGCGACGCTGGCCCGGGTCACGGCGGTGAAGAACCTGCTGTCGGCCGTGGTGGGGCTGACCACACTTGTGGTGTTCGCGCTGTTCGGGCCGGTGCAGTGGGTGGCCGTCGCGGTGGTCGCGCCGGCCACCCTCGTCGGGGGGTACGCGGGCGCCAGGCTGGCCCGCCGGCTCCCGGCGGTGGTGTTGAAGACGGTCATCGTGTTGTTCGGTACGACGATCGGCCTCTACCTGCTGTGGCGCGCGCTGACCTGACCGGTCAGTACGCCTCCCCCACCGGCTCCTCCGGGGCGTGCTCGACGGTGCGGGCGGCCCGGTTCCAGACCACCCGCTCGCCGTAGCCGGCGGCCATCAGGTGACCGAAGGCGAGGTAGACCAGCACGCCGACGGCGAGCACCCCGAAGCCGACCCAGAACGGCAGCGCCAGGCCGTGTTCGGCGAGCTTGCCGGAGATGATCGGCGCGGGCGCGGCGGCACCCCAGCGGACCAGGTTGAACGCGCCGGTGGCGACGCGCCGGTCGGCGGAGCCGAGGCCGAGCGCGAGGTCGGTCAGGTTGGCGTTGGCCAGGCCCATGAACAGGCCGGCGACGACCAGCACGACGAGCGACATGGCGGTGCCGGTGGAGGTGGCGAACAGGACCATGCAGACGAGCAGGCCGACGACGGCCACGCCGACGGTCTGCACGGCGCCGATCCGGTGGGCGAGGCGGTGCCCGATCAGCAGGATGCCGGCGGCCAGGCCGAGGCCCCAGCCGGTGAACGCCAGGCCCAGCGGGATGACGTCGAGGCGCAGGAACAGCGGCGTGTAGCCGAGCACCACGAAGAAGACGAAGTTGTAGGCGGCGGTGACCACGCAGAGCGTGATGAACGCGGGCTTGCGGTAGGTGGCGAAGATCTGGCCGACGCGTACCGGTGCCTGCCTGGTCGTGGGTTCGCGGAGCTTGCGGGCGGCGACGCCGAGCGCGAGCACCATGAAGATGCCGCAGACGAAGAACGGCAGCCGCCAGCTCACCTCGCCGAGCAGGCCGCCGATCAGCGGGCCGACGGCGAAGCCGAGGCCGAGCGCGGTCTCGAAGAGGCCGACCACCCACTCCCGGTCGTTGGCCAGGTTGACCAGCACCACCATGGCGGTGGCGAAGAACATCGCGTTGCCCAGGCCCCAGACGCCGCGCAGCACGGAGAGCTGGACGATGTCGTTGCTGAACGAGGCGAGAATGGCGGCCAGGCCGACCACCGAGACGCCGGTGACGAGCACCGGTTTGAAGCCGAACCGCCCGCTGGCCAGGGTGGCCGGGATCATGCCGACGGCCATCACCGCGATGTACGCGGTGAAGAGCAGTTCGACCTGCCAGGCGGTGACGCCGATGGCCTCGCCGATGGCGGGCAGGATGGGGTCCACCACCGCGATGCCGGCGATGGCGAGGAACGCCACGAGCGTGGTGGCGTAGATGGCACTGCGGTTGGGCTCGGATCGCCGATCCGCTCCGCAACCTCCCGAGATAGCTGTATCGTACAGGTAGTTTCCTTGTATCATACAGCTATGAGCGACGACGACCAGGCGAAGGAAGTCACACTCGGCCGCATCGAGACCGAGGTCGCCCTGCTGATGCGGCTGGGCGAGGCCACCCGACGCGGCACCGGCACCATGGAGCACCGGCTGCTCGACCGCGCCGCGTACGTGATCCTGCGGCACCTCGACGTGGCCGGCCCGCAGAACGTCTCGGCGCTCGCCGCCCGGCTCAACCTGGACGGCTCCACGGTCACCCGGCAAGTCTCCGCGCTCCAGCGCGACGGGCTGATCGCGCGCACCCCCGACCCGGCCGACGGGCGCGGCACGGTGATCTCCGCGACGCCGGCCGGGCTCCAGCGGATGGCGGCCGTGCGGGCCGCCCGCACCCGGCTCTACGGCGAGATGCTGTCCGCCTGGTCCGACGACGACCGCGACACGCTCGCCGAGCTGCTGCACCGCCTCAACGAGGCGCTCGACGCACGCAACCGTCGCCGCTGACGCCCTTGTTAAAAGGGGCCCCCGCCTATGCAGAATGCGTTAAGCGGGGGCCCCTCCTTCTACGCCACCGGTTCGGGCGCGGACGGCGCGCGGTCGGCGGGGGCGGCGGCCCGCGGCGTCCCCTCGTCGGCGAAGTAGTCGTCAGGCGTGGTGCCGTCCGGCCCGTCGGCCACCTTCGCCGCCCGCAGCACCAGCGTGACCAGCGCGGCCACCACCAGGTTCACCAGCACCGCCACGATCCCCACGTAGATCGTCTTCTTGGTGTCGAAGCCGAACTCGGAGAGCGGGAACGCCGAACCGGCGAAGTGCTTCTTCCCGGTCGCCGGGTTGCCGATCTGGTAGAGCATCCACATGCCCAGGCCCATGCCGGCCACCCAGCCGGCGATCAGCGCGTCCCGGTGGAACCAGCGGGTGTAGAGGCCCAGCGCGACCGCCGGCAGCGTCTGCAGGATGATCACGCCGCCGATGAGCTGGAGGTCGATGGAGAACTGCGGGTCGAGGAAGACGATGCAGGCCACCGCGCCGACCTTCACCACCAGCGAGGTGATCTTCGAGACGTTCGCCTCCTGCGCCGGGGTGGCGTCCCGCTTCAGGTACTCCTTGTAGATGTTGCGGGTGAACAGGTTCGCCGCCGCGATCGACATGATCGCCGCCGGCACCAGCGCCCCGATGCCGATCGCCGCGTACGCCACGCCCGCGAACCAGTCCGGGAACTGCTGGTCGAACAGCAACGGCACCACCGTGTTGCCGTCGACGCTGCCAGCCTTGGCACCGGGCAGCGGCTTCACGTTCGCCGCGATCGCCATGTAGCCGAGCAGCGCGATCAACCCGAGCAGCAGGCTGTACGCCGGCAGCGCGGACATGTTCCGCTTGATCACGTCACGGTTCCGGCTGGCCAGCACGCCGGTGATGCTGTGCGGGTAGAGGAACAGCGCCAGCGCCGAGCCGAACGCCAGCGTCACGTACTGGAGCTGGTTGTTGGCGTTGAGCAGGATGCCGTCGCCGGGTGCCGGGCTCGCCTGGAACTTCGCGTCGGCGGCGTCGAAGATGCTGCCCCAGCCACCGAGCTTGTAGGGCAAGTAGATCACCGCCACCAGGATCACGATGTAGATCAGCGAGTCCTTGACGAACGCGATCAGCGCCGGCGCGCGCAGCCCCGACTGGTAGGTGTAGGCCGCCAGGATCGCGAACGCGATGATGATCGGCAGGTGCCGGGCCAGCGCGCTGTCCCCGGTCACGCCCATCGTCTTCAGCACCGCCTCGATGCCGACGAGCTGCAACGCGATGTACGGCATGGTGGCGACGATGCCGGTGATCGCCACCAGCAGCGCCAGGACCGGCGAGCCGAACCGGTTGCGGACGAAGTCGGCCGGGGTGACGAAGCCGTGCCGGTGCGACACAGACCAGAGCCGGCACAGCACCAGGAACACCAGCGGGTAGATGACGATCGTGTAGGGCACGGCGAAGAAGCCCGCCGCGCCGGCCCCGAAGATCAGCGCCGGCACCGCGACGAACGTGTACGCGGTGTAGAGGTCACCGCCGACCAGGAACCAGGTGATCCAGCCGCCGAAGCTGCGCCCGCCCAGCCCCCACTCGTCGAGGTGGGCCATGTCCTGCGGCCGGCGCCACCGGGCCGCCACGAAGCCCATGGCGCTGACCAGGAGGAACAGCACGGAGAAGACGATGATCTCGGTGAGGTGGTCGCGCCACATCAGTGCTCACCCCGCTTCTTCGTCATCTGGTAGACGAGCGTGGTGGTGCCGACCCCCAGCAGGATCCAGGCCAGTTGCAGCCAGTAGAAGCGCGGGAACCCGAACAGCCGGGGTGAGTCGGCGTTGAAGAACGCCGGGATCAGCGGCACCACGATCGGGATGAGGAGCAGCCAGTTCCAGGGACTCTTGTCCTTCGCCCGGGATCGCGCCGAGTCCGGCGCCTCCGGTTCCGGTGCGTCCATGTGACACCCTCCGGGAAGTCGTAGCGGCCATGTGACGGCCGGAGGCTACGACCCGGTGAGCGCGGTCACGTTCGACAGGCGGACGTCGATGCGCCGAACGGCCGCCCGGCTGCGCCGAACGGCCGGCTGTCAGCCGGTCGTCACAGGTCGGAGAGGTGGGCGGTGTCGTTGACCGAGCGGACCGCGACGCCGCCGTCCGGGTACAGGTCGAGCACCGAGACGCCCGCGGTGTCCAGGTAGAGCCGGTGCAGGAACGCGTCGCCGGCGGCGAGCGCGTCGCGCAGCACCAGCTTGATCGGCGAGACGTGCGAGACGACCACCACGGTCTCCCCCGGGTACGCCGACCGCAGCCGGTCCACCGCCCGGCCGGTGCGCGCCGCGACCGCCGTGAACGACTCCCCCTGCGGCGGGGCGACCGAGGTGGAGGCGAGCCAGGCGTCCAACTCGCCCGCCCAGCCGTCGCGCACCTCGGCGAACGTGCGCCCCTCCCAGATGCCGAAGTCGCACTCGATCAGGTCGTCGTCGGGGCGTACCGGCGGGTTGCCGACCCGGGCGGCGATGGCCTCGGCGGTCGCCGTACACCTGGACAGCGGCGAGCTGACCACGGCCGCGACGGACGGCGCCAGCGCGGCCACCCGGGCGGCGGTGGCCCGGGCCTGGGCCCGGCCCCGCGCGGTCAGCGGCACGTCGCCGCGACCCGAGTAGCGCTTCTGCACGGTGCGCTCGGTCTCCCCGTGCCGCACCAGGATCAGCCGGGTGCCCTCCTCGGTCGGGCGGGGCTCCCAGGAGGCGGGGGTGGTGGCCGGGTCGGTGCCGGTGGCCTTCGCGGTGGCGGCGCGGGCGGCCTCGCGGGCCGCGGCCCGGGCCGGCGAGTCGGGGCCGGCGACCTCGCGCGGCGGTTCCGCGACCCGCGCCGCCGTCGGCGGCCGGCCGGCGGCGGCGTCCATCGCGGCGTTGGCGAGGGCGTCGGCGTGCTTGTTGCGCTCCCGGGGGATCCAGGTGAACCGGACGGCGGTGAACCGGCCGACCAGCCCGGCGGCCTGCGCGGCGAGCGGGCGCAGCCCCGGGTGCTTGATCTGCCAACGGCCGCACATCTGCTCGACCACCAGCTTGGAGTCCATCCGCGCCTCGACCTCGGCCGCGCCGAGTTCGGCGGCGGCCTCCAGCCCGGCGATCAGGCCCCGGTACTCCGCCACGTTGTTGGTCGCCGTGCCGATACCCGCCGAGCGCTCGGCCAGCACCTCACCGGTCTCCGGGTCCCGGACCACCGCGCCGTAACCGGCGGGGCCCGGGTTGCCCCGGGAGCCGCCGTCGGCCTCGATCACGACCGCGCGCACCGCCACGGCGGCTACAGCCCCGACTCGTTGGTCCGGACCATGATCCGGCGGCACTCCTCGCAGCGGACCACGTCGTCCGGGTCCGACTTGCGGATCCGGGCCAGGTCGGCGCCGGACAGCTCCAGCCGGCAGCCGCCGCAGCGACCGCCGGTGAGCAGCGCCGCGCCCAGGCCGGTGTCCTCCCGGATCTTGTCGTACAGGGTGACCAGGTCAGCCGGCAGGTCGTCGGCGAGCGGCCGGCGGGAGGTGCGCTTGAACTCCTCCTCCTTGGTGATCTCGGCGAGCGCGTCGTCGCGGCGCTGCTCGGCCGCGCCCCGGCGCTCCCGGGCCTCGGCGATCCGGCCCTCGATGCCGTCCAGCACGCCCTGCGCGGTCTCCCGCTGCTCCATCAGCTCCAGCTCGGCGTCCTCCAGGTCGCTCTGCCGGCGGTTGAGCGAGACCAGCTCGTGCTGGAGCGCCTCCAGCTCCCGCGCCGGGCCGCTGCCCGAGGCCAGCCGGGCCTCGTCCTTGCTCTTGCGCGCCCGCACCTGGTCGACGTCCTTCTCCAGCCGGGCGATGTCCCGGTCCAGGTCGTCCACGGCCACCTGGGCGCGGACCCGCTCGTCCTCCAGCGCCGACAGCTCGCGCGCGAGCGCCTCCAGCTCGGCCCGTTCCGGCAGGCTCCGGCGGCGGTGCGCGAGCTGGGCCAGCGTGGTGTCGATCGCCTGCAGGTCGAGCAGGCGACGCTGCACCTTCGGGTCAGCCTTCACGGTCGGGGCTCCTTGTCGTCCGGTCGGGGCGCGGCGGCGTGCACGGTCCAGGGGTCGGTGTCCAGGTCGGACACCACGGTCTCGACGCCCAGCTCGGCGGCCAGGTGGGCGGCCAGGTCGTCCAGCCACGGTCGTTCGGTCGCCCAGTGGGCGGCGTCCAGCAGGGCCGGGCCGCCGGCGGCGAGGTGCTCCCCGGCCGGGTGGTGGCGCAGGTCCGCGGTGAGGAACGCGTCCACCCCGGCCGCGGTCGCCTCGGCGAGGAACCCGTCCCCCGAGCCGCCGCTGACGGCGAGGGTACGAACCATACGCCCGGGATCCCCGGCGGCGCGAACGCCCCAGGCGGTGACGGGGAGCACGCCGGCGGCCAGCCGGGTCAGCTCGGCCAGCGTCATCGGGGTGGGCAGCTCGCCGACCCGGCCGATGCCCCGGCCCGGCCCGTCCGCCGGTGAGCCGGGGCGCGGCGGGTGCAGCGGGCGCAACCCGGTCAGGCCGAACCGGGCGGCCAGCGCGTCGGAGACGCCCGGGGCGGCCACGTCGGCGTTGGTGTGCGCCACGTACAGCGCCACGTCGGCCTTGATCAGCCGGTGCACGATCCGGCCCTTGTACGTGGTGGCGGCCACCGAGGAGACGCCGCGCAGCAGCAGCGGGTGGTGCGCGACGATCATGTCGGCGCCGGCGGCGAGCGCCTCCTCAACCGTCTCCGGGACCACGTCGACCACGCAGGCGACCCGGCGCACCGGATGGTCGGGCTCGCCCAGCACCAGGCCGACCCGGTCCCACTCCTCGGCCCAGGCGGGCGGGTAACGGCGGTCCAGGGCGGCCACCACGTCGGCCACCGAGGGCGGCGATCCGGTTGTGCTCACGGCCGGCCAGCTTACCGGCGTCCGGCGGTCGGCACGTCCACGGCGGGCCGGCGGGGCCCCCGGACGCCGCCGGGAGCCCTCGCGCTCACCCCGCCCGGGTGACCGGCACGACCGGACGTGCCGCGCCGCGCAGGGCGGCCAGGCCGGCGTCCCAGGGGAAGGCGTCCAGGTGCCGCTCGCCGGTGCCGGGCGCGTGCAGGCGGACCACGTGGTCGCCGAAGACGACCCGGACACCCCACTCGGCGAGCCGGGCCAGGCTGGACCGGAACGCCGGGTGCCCGGCCATCGCCACGTTGGTGTACGGGACGGCGGCGATCGGCACCCCGAGCCCCTGCGCCTCGACCAGCAGGCCGAGCGCGAGCGTGTCGGTGATGCCGACCGCCCACTTGTTGACCGTGTTGACCGTGGCCGGGCAGACCAGCATGGCGTCCGCCGCGGGCAGCACGTCCGGGTCCCCCGGGTTCTTGTAGTGCGTCCGGACCGGGTGGCCGGTCTGCCGGGCCAACGCCGTCCGGTCGACGAACTTCGCGCCGTCCGGCGTGGTGACCACGCAGACCGCCCAGCCGTCGGACTGGGCGAGGTCGACCAGCCGGCCGACGTGACGGGCCAGCGGTGAACCGCAGGCGATGACGTAGAGCACCCCGCGGTGCCCGGTGCTGGTGTGCGGACCGCTCATCCGGTCGGGCCCGCGCTCATACTCCGACTCCCATGTGCTCAGCCAACTCCGCAATCGGCGAAGGCGGCGCACCCCGTGTGCGACGGAGGATCTCGGACATGAGTTCGTGCGCGATCGGCCGGCACCGGATCTCCGACGGCGCGAGCCGGTCGCCCTGCAGGAGCATCTCGCCGGCGTTGCCGACGTCGCCGATCTGAGAGTAGGCCCGGGACAGGTCGAGCAGGTGGTGCGCGCGCCGCTCGGGCAGCAGCGCGTTGAACGCGTGCCCG
This sequence comes from Micromonospora ferruginea, assembly GCF_013694245.2. NCBI lineage: Bacteria > Bacillati > Actinomycetota > Actinomycetes > Micromonosporales > Micromonosporaceae > Micromonospora > Micromonospora robiginosa. Next base: position 406,072 of record NZ_CP059322.2, on the reverse strand, counting down.
TTCAGGCGTTGGTGCGTCTCCACGGCCCGGCCGCCGTCGCCCAGCTCGACCGCCGCGGCGGCGCGGTGCAGCTCCAGGTTCGTCGGGCCGAACGACGTCCAGTAGTGGTTGTGGTCGCCGCCGATCAGGGCGGCCGCCTCGGCGGCGCCGCTGATCAGGTCGTTCACGGTCGCCGAGTCGCCGATCCGGGCGGCTGCCATCGCGCCCTGGAGCAGCAGCATGCCGTAGACGGAGAGGCGGCCGGGCTCGGCGGCCTGGTCGCCGCCGGGGGCGAGCCGGTCGGCGATCCGCACGTTGAGTTCGAGCGCGGGGCGGGGGCGGCCCATCGCGACCAGGGCGTTGCAGACCCGGGTGGTGGCGATGCCGGCGAGCAGCGGGTCGTCGGCCCGCTGGGCCACCGCCATCGAGCGGTCGGCGGCCAGCCAGGCCAGATTGCACTCGCCCAGCTTGCGCAGCACCGACGAGGCGATCTGGTAGACCTGCCCGAGCAGGTGCGCGGCCTCACGACCCTGGTCGTCCCCGCCGTACGTGGCGTCCGCCGCCTGGGCGTCGCGCAGCAGCTTGGGCAGCGCGCGGGTGAGCATGCCGTAGCGGCCGTACTGGTAGGTGAGCCAGGCGTGGTTGACCGCCTTGCGCATGTCGTCCAGCGCCGGCGGGTACGGCGCGGCGTCGAAGTAGGCGCTCATCGAGTCGTAGCGCTCCAGGGCGGTGCGGATCTCCTCCACCTCGACCTGGTCGATGCAGTTGAGCGCGTCGGTGCGCCGCTCCGGGTCCTTGCCGTGCAACAGCTGCACGTCGATCTGGAGGATGTCGGCGATCTCGTAGAGCACGGAGAACTTGTCCAGCCGGCGGACGCCGCGCTCCACCTTGTCCACCCAGCTCTTCGACTTGCCGAGCCGGTCGGCGAAGACCTGCTGGGACATCTTGCGGCGACTCCGCCAATAGGCCACCCGCCGGCCTATGGGTAGTTCGTCCACCCCTGCCCCCCCCCGGTCAGCGTCGGCCACCACCCCGCGTCCACCAGGTTTGCCCTGGTCGCACAGGTTGTACGTCAGCCGTCCAGCCAGTTCTCGTAGTTTTCGTGCAAGTTGCACCGGCCGTTCGTCAACTCAACGATCGCGGGTTACGGCAGTGACGGTTCTCGACGTGTGGCGATGGACGGATTCGGTGGGGCGAGAGGGGATGGCACACATGTGGGGGAACGTCCGACCGCGCGTCGCTCACCTGTCACCGCTGGAGCGGGTACGGCTGCGCCGGGTCGCCGTCCGCTACGCGCTGCACGGCTGGCCGGTCACGCCGGGCGCCTGCCTGGCCAACCATCGCTTCGTCTGCGGCCGGGCCGGCTGCCCCACGGTGGGCTGCCACCCGGCGCTGGAGAACTGGGAGCACGCGGCCAGCGCCGACCCGGCCCGGGTGGCCACCTGGTGGCGCAGCCGCCCGCACGGGGTGCTGCTGCCCACCGGGCACGCGTTCGACGTGCTGGAGGTCGCCGCGCACCTCGGCCGGCGGGTGCTGGACGCGGTCGCCACCCACCCGGCCGGCCTCGGCGTACGCGGGCCGGTGCTGGTCACCCCGACCGGCCGCTGGATGTTCCTGGTCCGCCCCGGCGACCCGCTGCGACCCGAACTGGAGCACTGCTTCCACGTGGTGCGGCACGGCCCCGGCTCGTGGATCCCCGCCCCGCCGACCCGGCTCCCCGAGGGGACGGTGCGCTGGGCGGTCGCCCCGGAGCAGGCCCGGTGGCAGGTGCCCGACTCCTACCTGGTGCAGAACGCGCTGATCGCGGCGTTACGCGCGGCCGGGGTCACGCTCACCCCGGACCTGTTCCCCGGCCACCTGCCGCTGCCCCGGCGCGGGCGCTGAGCGACGCCTGCCCGACAGCGACCTCCCCGCCTCCGCGCTCGTTGTGCCTGGCGAGGGCGCATCCGCGCCAGAGCGGGGGTTTGAGGATGTCCCAGGACGACGCGGCCCGCCACACCGGCGGCACCGAACCACCGCGGCACCGCCGCCGCCCGCACCCGTGGGCCTTCACCCGCCCCCGTGGCGCCCGCCCCGGCCCCTACGCCCCCGGGCTCCCGCCCCGCCATCCTCCACCGCCCCTCCGCTGACTGTGACGCCCCCGCCACTCCGTCGATCATGAAGTTGGCGGCACGACACGCCGCACGACGCGCCCGCCAACTTCATGATCGACGGGGTCAGGGGTCGGGGGTCGGGGGTCGGGGGTAGGGGGAGGGGTCGGGAGTGCAGGAGGCGGGCGTTGTCGGTCACCACGGCGTGCTGCCAGGGGGCCGGTAGGCGGTCCAGCCAGGCGATGCCGGGCTCGCCCATGGCGACGGCGGCCGTCGCGTACGCGTCCGCCTCGCCCAGGTCGGGGCCGACCACGGTGACCGAGCGCAGGCCCACCGCCGGGGCGCCCCGGCGCGGGTCGACGACGTGGTGCCCACGCTCGTAGACGCCCGAGGTGGCGACCGCCAGATCCGTGCCGGCCAGCACCAGGCAGGTGGCGGTCGCGTCCCACGGGTGCCGCACCCCGATCCGCCACGGCTCACCGGCCGCGGTACGACCGCGGACCCGCACGTCACCGCCGGCGTTCACGCAGTGGTTCGGGACGCCGGCCGCCACCAACCGGTCCGAGGCGACCTGCGCCGCCCAGCCCTTCACGTAGCCCGACGGGTCCAGCCGGCCGGTCGCGTACGCGTCGAAGAACCCGTCCGTGGCCGTCCACAGGTCGGCGCAGCGCTCCAGCACCGCCCGCAGGTCGCCGGACGCCTCGGCCAGCGGCAACTCGCCCCGGTCCAGCCGGCACACCTCGCTGTCGTCGCGGTAGGTGCTGAACCGCGCGTCCACCTCGCGCATCCACGCGAAGGTGCGCTCGGCGGCCTCGTGCAGCGTGGCGGCGGGCAGGTCGTCGGCCAGGTCGAGGCTGATCGCCGTACCCATGATCTGCTCGACCCGGCGCAGGCCCGGCCGGGCGGCGGCGGCCGAACTCACGCCTTGTCGATCGCGGCCTGCAGCGACTGCTTGTACGCGGTGCTGGTGTAGGTGGCGCCGGAGACGGTGCTCAGGTTGGCGCTCTGCTTGGCCACCACCTCGCCCGAGCTGCCGCTGTAGCGGGCCTGCACGTCGTCGCTGCGCTGCCCGGACTGGCCGCCCAGCGGCATGCCGGTCGCGGTGGCGTCGACGATCCGGGTGCCGCTGAGCGTGATCCGCACCTGGAGCGAGCCGTACTCGTAGCTGACCGACGGGCCGGTGACCGTGCGGGTGGTGGGCTTCGGCGGCGCCTTCGTCGTGGTCCTCGGCGCGGCCGGCGCGGTGGTGCTGGTCCGGGTGCTCCCCCGGCTGGCCGGCTTCCGGTCGGCCGACGGCTTGGCGCTGGGCCTGGCCGACGCGCCGGGCGTCGCCGAGACGCTGGGCGCGGGCGCCGATCCGGTGACGCCCGGCGCCGGCGAGCCCCCGGGGGCGACCGGGGCCTGCGCGGCCGGCACGTCACCGGCGGTGGCCTGACCGGCGCCCGGGCCGCCCTTGAGCACCACCAGGGCGGTGGTGCCGGCGGCCAGTCCGGTGATCGCCAGGAGCGCGCGACGCATGATGGGTGCCTTCCTACAACTCGAACGCGGTGAGGTGGATCTGGCGGCGGGGCACGCCCGCCGCCCGCAACACCTTGACGGACTCGTCGACCAGGCCACCCGGCCCGCACAGGTAGACGTCGCGGCGGGTCAGGTCCGGCACCAGCCGGCGCAGCCCCTCCGGGTTCATCACCTGGCGCGGCCCGGGGTCGTCGCGGCGGCCGATGACGTACCAGACGGAGGTCTGCCGGGCCTGGGCGAGCCAGTCCAGCTCCCGGTGCAGCAGCACGTCGGCGGGCTGCCGCGCGCGGTAGATCAGCGCCGCGCCCGGCGGCAGCTCCTCCAGCATCGCCCGCAGCGGCGCGATGCCGCTGCCCCCGGCGATCAGCAGGGCACGCTCGCGGGTGCGGTGCGCCGCGGTGAACGTGCCGAACGGGCCCTCCGCCCAGGCCCGGGTGCCCGGGGTGAGGTCCCGTAGCTCGGCGGTGTGCTTGCCGACCACCTTCACGGTGAGCCGCAGCCAGCGGCCGTTGGCCGCCGCGGAGACCGAGAACGGGTGCGACTCCCACCAGCAGCCGGGGTTGAGGAAACGCCAGCGGAAGTACTGACCGCCGAGCATGTCGATCTGGTTGAGCCGGTGCCCGGTCAGGTAGATCGAGATGGTGTCCGGGCTCTCCGCCACCACGTCGGCCACCCGCAGCCGGTGCCGCAGGTTGAACGCCAGCGGCGAGATCACCCGGCCCCACAGCAGCGCGGCCACCACCAGCAGGTACGCGGCGATCCAGCCGGTGCGCACCGGCCCGGGCTCGTAGAGCTGGGCGCCGTTGCTGAACTGGTGCGCGTAGCCGAGCAGCAGGGCCAGGTAGCTGGTCAGGTGCAGGACGTACCAGAGTTCGTAGGGCAACCGGCGGCGCACGCCGCGCACCGCGGTGAACCCGACCAGCACCATGACGCCGGCCGCCGCGAACGCGGACACCATGTCCTCGTAGTCGGACAGCAGCGCGCCGACCTCGCCGAACACCGAGTTGCGTTCCTGCCGGGCGTAGCCCACCACCAGCAGCGACATGTGGGTCAGCACCGCCACCAGCAGCGTCGCGCCGAGGTCGCGGTGCAGCCGGGAGATCCGCTCGCCGCCCAGCGAGCGTTCCAGCACGCCGAGCCGGCTCATCGCCAGCACCTGCACCAGCAGCAGGTAGCCGGCGATCAGGCCGGTGATCCGCCCACCGGCGGTGAGCAGGTCGGCGGTGTCGGCCAGCGAGCCCGCCGGGGTGTCCAGCCACCACGGCAGGACGGCGGCGACCAGGCCGAGCCAGAAGGCCGCCGTCAGGGCCCGCCGACCGCCGGGCCCGCGGCGCGGCCGGCCCGGTGGTACGGGAGCAGCCGGACGGCCGCCGTACGGGGCGGAGTGCCCGGTACGACGGCCGGCGGCGTGGGTGTCCTGATACGTCACGCGTACATCTTGATCGGGGTGAACTTCTGCCTCGGGAAGACCTTGTCCACCTGGGCGGCCGTCAGACCGAAGCGGCCCTGGGCCACCGACCCGTAGACGTTGAACATGTTGTTGTACTCCGGCACGTCGCCGCTGTCCAGCTTGCCCAGCCCGTTCCAGGTGCCGAGCAGCGAGCCGGCGAGCTTGCGCCCGGACAGCACGGTGACCACGCCGCCGTGCCCGTGGTCGGTGCCGCCGCTGTTCGAGGCGACCCGCCGCCCGAACTCGCTGGACACCATCACGGTCACGTCCGCGGCCTTGTCGCCCAGGTCGGTGAAGAACGCCGCCAGCGCGTTGGCCAGCTCGTTGAGCCGCCGCCAGAGCTGGCCGCCCTCGCTGGTGCCCTGGTTCTCGTGGGTGTCGTAGCCACCCATGCCGACGGTCGCCACCCGCACGTTCGCCCCGCCCTTGATGAGCTGGGCGAGCTGCTGGAACGAGTATCCGACGCCCTCGTACTTGACGCCGGCCGCGGCCGCGTACGGCTTGGCGGCGAGCTTCTGCGCGGTGGCCAGCGCACCCATGCCCTCGATGACCGCGTCCTCCACCGGGTGGTTGATCCCGGTGAACAGGCCGCGGATCGCCTTCTCGGTGGCCGCGCGGTACTTGTCGTCGCCGTTGAGCCGCAGCTCGCCGACGCTGTTGAGCGCGAGCGCGCCGTTCACGCCGACCAGCGAGCGGGGCAGCGTGCTGCCGATGCCCACGCTGCGGAACGCGGTGCCCTTGCCCAGCGTGTCGACCAGGCTGTCCAGCCAGCCCCGACCTCCGGTCTCACCGGGCAGGCCGCCCAGGTTGCAGGCGTCGGCGGCCTGGAAGTGGCTGCGGGACAGCCGCGGGTCGGACACCGCCGGCACGAAGCCGAGCTGCCCGGCCTTGAGGAACTTCTCCAGCGGCGCGAACGCGCTGGTCAGCCTGAAGCCGCGATCCAGGGCCAGCGAGTCGTTGCCGAGCAGCAGGTCCGGGCGCGCCTTGCTGAGCACCGCGTCGTTGGCCGGCGCGACCAGGCTCAGCCCGTCCAGCCCGCCGTAGAGGAAGACGTGGATCAGGGTGCCGGTCTTGGTCGCGGCGAACGACGCCGACGTGGTGACGAACTGCGCGGTGGCCAGCGCCGTCGCGGTGGCCGCGGCGCCGGCGACGAAGGTACGCCGGGTGACGCCCCGGCCGTCCTGCTGGGCCTCCTCGACCTCCTCCAGCCGGCGGTACCGGTCCGCCTCGGCCGCGTTCTCGGCCGCGACGATGTCCGCCTCCGCGCGCAGCAGCGCCTCGGCCGGGTTGTCGGCCAGCCGCCGCACGTCGGGGCATTCGGGGTGCAGGGGGTACGGGTTCACGGTCATCTCCATCGAATGCCTCACCGGAGGTGGTGCTGGGGGGACGCGAGGATCGTCCGCGCGACCGCGGCGATGGCCCCGTTGAAGGTGGCGTCGACCTTGGCGCCCTCGGACACCCCGGCCACGGCGAGCACGAGCTTCTTCTCCTTGGCGCTGAGCTTCTGGTGCACCAGCTTCACCGCCAGCGCGTCCACGTACGCCCCGGCGGTCGTCGGCGGCTTCGCCACCAGCTTCTCCGGCTTGACGTAGGTGAACTGCTTGCGCCAGCCGCCGAGCAGCTCGCCGGCCTCGTTCCAGCCGTCGACCATGGTGCCGGCCGAGGTCCACGCCAGGTAGACGTCGGCGTAGCCGTCCGGGGTGGGCTTGCCCATCGGGTACTGGCCCAGCTCGCGCATCTTGTCCTGGACCTGCCGCAGGCCCTGGGCGAACGGCGTGCGCCGCTTGTCGCCGTCGAACCCGGCGGTCGCGTCCGGCCCGACACCGAGCGACCGGTACGTGGCCACCAGGTACTCCATCGGGCGGCGCACCTTCTGACCGACCGAGGCCCAGAACTCCGAGGAGCTGAACAGCGTCGCCAGCACCGGGCGGATGTTGCCCTTGTTGGTGGTGTACGCCTTCGCCAGCCGGTCCACGATCGACTTCGGCGGGGTGTCGGAGACGAACCGGGTGGCCAGGTTCTGCGCCACGTACTTCGCGGTGGACGGGTGCAGCGCGATGTAGCGGATGTAGGAGTCGATCACCTTGTCGGCGACCTTGGGGTCGTTCGAGTTGTTGGCGTGGGTGAACCCGAGGATCTTCACCTTGCCGACGTAGTGCCGGTCGCCGAAGAACATGTACTTGCCGTCCGCGACGCCCCGGCCGGTCTGCAGCATGGCGGCCTGCCGCACGTCCTTCTCGGTGTAGCCGCCGTCGACGCCGACCGAGTAGAGCTCCAGGTTCTCCCGGGCCAGGTTCTCGTTGATCGCGTCCTTGCGCGAGTCGACCTGGTTCAGGTAGAGCAGCAGCGCCGGGTGCTTGTTCGCGGCGACCAGCATGTCCGGGTAGCTGCCCAGCGCGTGCTTGCGGACGACGTCCCGGTCGAACGCGTTGCGGTAGGTCTCGCCGCCGTCGAAGTCGGCCGCCACGTGCAGGAAGTCGTTCCAGAAGTCGACCATCACCTCGAAGAGCTGGCGGTCGGACCAGATCTGCCGGGCGATGGTGGCGTCCACCGTCTCCCGGGCCGGGTCGACGCCGCGCTCGTTGAGCTGGTCCCGCTGGTCGCGGAGCTGGGTCGGGCTGAGCTTGAGCGACGGCAGGTCGGCCAGCTTCAGCTCGCCCTTGGTCGGCGCGATCTTCTCCGGCTCGAGCTGCTGGCGCAGCCAGTCGTCGATGCCGAGCCGCTTGATGTCGGCGAGCAGCTTCGGCGTCGGGCCGAACGTGGCGCGGCGGGCCAGGTGGGTGATCGGGTCCTTGGACAGCACCGTCTTCACGGTCACCTCGGTCGCCGCCGCCGCGGCCGCCGGGCTGCCGAAGAGCCGGCCGCCGGCCGGGGCGTTGCGCTTGAGCGCCGCGCCGGCCCGCGAGCCCATGTAGCTCTCGTTCTGCTCGGTGTAGGTCCGCACCGTGCTGGGCTGCTGGCCACTCGGCCGGGCCTGGGTGCCGTCGGTGGTCACCGTGCCGGTGGCGTCACCGGCCTCCGGGCCGTCGGAGAACAGGCCACGAAGCTGCGGGGACAGGGCGAACGCCGCGCCGCCGGCGACCACCGCCGCGCCGCCGAGCGTGGCGAGCGCGCGGCGCCGGCCACGGTTCGGGGCGTCGTCGGAGTCGTCGTCCAGGGTGGGCAGTCCCGGCCCGGCCGGCGGCGGGTACCCGCCAGCGGGCTGGCCGTAGCCGCCCTGCGCGCCGTAACCGCCGCCCGGCTGGGCGTACCCGCCCTGGGCCGCAGGGCCGGCGGGGGCGAAACCGTTCGGGCCGACCCACTGCGGTCCCGGGGCGGGCTGGGACGTCGGCGCGGGGTACCCGCCGGCGTACGGTGCTGCGGCGGCGGAGTCCAGGTCGCGGTACCCGTCCGGGTGGGGGTGCTGGTATCCGTCCCAGCCGCGGTCGTCCCGGGGTCGACGCGGTGGCACGTTCAGGTCGGCCATGTACCTATCCCGTTTTCTTCGAGCGCCGGCACGCCTGCCACCCGGGGGTTGGGTTGCAGGGGCGGCGACGGTTGCCGGAGAGTTGCTACGGGAAAGTAGCCAGCCCTTCCCGGCAGCTCAAGGCGGGCCGGAAGCGCCACCACGGGCACTTAAGACGGTGCTCATGCCCAGCGCCGGGCACCGGTCGCCACGTGCCCGGCCCACCCCCGTCCGGAGCAGGGCCGACCCGGGCGTGGACGGCCCGTACGCGAGGTTTCGGCCCGCCGGGGCGCCCGCGGACCCGTTCACGACAACAGGGAAACTTAAGGTACGGATAAGCCTGAGCTGAGGTGCCCGACCGGTGCGTGCCGGCCTGCCCGACCCCGGCGAAACAAGCAGCAGCAGCGGCGCGTGACCCCCCTGAGATCCGGGTATGCCGCCGAACCGCTGAAGCCGTGAGGGGAAGGCATCGCCATGCTCAGCCAAGAGGATCAGCGCAGGTTCGAACAGATCACCCGCCAGCTACGGGAGAGCGACCCGCGGTTCGTGGCCCGGCTGAACAGCCGGATCAAGGGCCGCCGGGGCCGGTACATGATGCTGATGACCATCGTGCTCTGGGCCTCGCTGCCGGCGATGACCGTGCTGGCCGGGCGGTTGGCCGGGGCGATCTGCGCCATGGTGCTGGTCGCCAACGCCGCCGTGATGTGGCGCTTCCGCCGCCGCCTCCTGTGACCGTAAGGAGGGGCCCCTTCTTAACGCCTCCGGTAGAGGCGGGGCCCCCGCTTAACCGTCCGGTGCGTCGCCGCGGCCAAACGCGCGGTACGCGCGGCGCAGGCGTTCGGCCAGGCCGGGGCCACCGATCTCGGCCCCGGGCGGACCGAGCTGCCGCAGCAGCAGCTCCGGGCCGGTGTCCAGGGTGGGCGGTCGGTCGGGCAGCGCCACCGGCGGGAGCCAGAACCGGTCCAGCTCCTCCTCCGGCGCGGGCGCCGGCAACCCGGTCAGCACGCGCCCGGCACCGACCACCGGCCCGAGCGGCGCGGCGTCCCCATCAGCCTCGGCCGCCGGTAGCGCCCCGCCGCTCGGCACGGCCCGGCTCGCCGCACCACCCGGTCCCAGATCGCCAGGCCCAACACCGCCCGATCCAGCACTGCCCGATCCGGCGCCGCCCGGCCCAGCACCGCCCGATCCAGCACCACCCGATCCGGTACCGCCCGGCCCAGCACCGCCCGATCCAGCACCGCCCGATCCAGCACCGCCCGATCCAGCGCCACCCGGCCCGGCAACGCCCGGCCCAGCGCTGCCCGGTCTGACGGCGGCAGGACCCGCCGCGGTGCCGTCGGAGCGGGCGCCGCGCAGCGTGCGCAACCGGTCGAGCAGGTCGGCCCGGGACCGGCCGCGCCAGTGCAGCAACCGGAACGGGTCGGCGTCGAACGCCTCGGCGAGCAGGTAGAACGTGGCCGCCAGGTGCTTGCAGGGCACCGCGAAGTCGGGACAGCCGCACCGCTGCGCCAACTCGCCGACCTCGGCGGGGAACAGCGGCGCGCCCGCCGCGGCGAACAGCTCCTCCAACTCCGCCGGCAGGTCGCCGGCGAGCAGCCGGGCGCTGAAGAACGCCTGCCCGGCCAGCTCCGCCTCGATCCGCCGCCATACCTCCTCCGGGTACGCGGCCAGCCCGATCCGCACCGGGTACGGATCCGGCCGGGAGCCCTGCACCTCGGCGGTGACCACGCCGGGTGAGACGTCCAGCCGGAGCACCTGGCCCCGGCGCGCGTACGCCCGGCCCCGGGTGAGCCGGGAGCCGAGCGCGAACGACTCCAGCACCTCCAGGAAGCGCCGGGACCACCAGGACCGCCCGATCGCGCCCCTGGTGCTGCGGGCCCGCAACCCACCCTCGACCCGGCGCGGCGGCCCGTAGTCGTCGAAGCTCGGGCTCACTCGACCACCGCCCCGGCCTCCAGCGTGAACAGCTCCCGCAGCGTGTCGGTGGACAGCTCGGTCACCCACTGTTCCCCGCTGCCCACCACCGACCGGGCCAGGCTCCGCTTGTCGGCGATCATCGCGGCCACCTTCTCCTCCACGGTGCCGGCGCAGACGAACTTGCGTACCTGCACCCGCCGGCGCTGGCCGATGCGGAACGCCCGGTCGGTGGCCTGGTCCTCGACGGCCGGGTTCCACCACCGGTCCACGTGCACGACATGGTTGGCCGCGGTCAGGGTGAGTCCGGTGCCGCCGGCCTTGAGCGACAGCACGAACAGCGGCGGGCCGTCGGGGGTCTGGAACCGGGCCACCATGGCGTCCCGGTCGGCCTTGCCGACGCCGCCGTGCAACAGCAGCACCTCCCGACCGGTACGCGCCGACAGGTGCCCGCGCAGCATCCCGCCGAACTCGGCGTACTGGGTGAAGAGCAGCGCCTTCTCCCCCGCCGCGAGCACCTCGTCGACGATCTCGTCGAGGCGTTCCAGCTTGCCCGAGCGGCCGGCCAGGGCGGAGCCGTCGTGCAGCAGTTGGGCGGGGTGGTTGCAGACCTGCTTGAGCCGGGTCATGGTGGCCAGCACCAGCCCTCGGCGTTCGATCCCGTCGCTGGACTCGATCTTCGACATCATGTCGTCGACCACCGCCCGGTAGAGGGCGGCCTGCTCGGCGGTGAGGTTGCAGAGCACCTCCATCTCCAGCTTCTCCGGCAGGTCGGTGATGATCGTCGGGTCGGTCTTGAGCCGGCGCAGCACGAACGGGCCGGTGATCCGGCGCAGCCGCTCGGCCACCTCGGCGTCGCCGTGGCGCTCGATCGGCTCGGCGAACCGCTTGCGGAACACCGCGGCCGGGCCGAGCAGCCCCGGGTTGGCGAACTGCATGATCGACCAGAGGTCGGCGAGGCGGTTCTCCACCGGCGTACCGGTGACCGCGACCCGGTGTCGCGCGGGCAGCGACCGGATCGCCTCGGCCTGCCTGGTCGCGGCGTTCTTGATCGCCTGCGCCTCGTCCACCACCACCCGGTGCCAGTCGACGCCGGCCAGCTCGAACGCGTCGCGGGCGGCCACCGAGTAGGTGGTCACCACCAGGTCCGCCGCCCGCACGGCCGCGGCGAACTCATCCCCCCGGGCGCGCTCGGCGCCGTGATGCACGTGTACGCGCAGGTCCGGCGCGAACGTGCCGGCCTCCCGCTGCCAGTTGCCGACCAGCGACATCGGACAGACCAGCAGCGTGGGGCCGGCGTCCGGCGGGTCACCGGCGAGCAGCGCGAGCAGTTGCACGGTCTTGCCCAGCCCCATGTCGTCGGCGAGGATCCCGCCCAGCCCGAGCGACTGGAGGAACGCCAGCCAGGCCAGCCCCCGCCGCTGGTAGGGCCGCAGCGTCCCGACGAAACCCGGCGGCGGGTCGGCGGGGGTGAGCCGCCGCTCCGCCTCGCCGGTCAGCAGCGCGCCGAGCGCCCCGTCGGCGACCACGTCCAGCACCGGCAGCTCGCCGCCGCGTTCCTCGCCGGAGAGCCCCATCCGCAGCAGGTCGGCCACGGTCAGCTCGCCCGAGGAGCGCAGCAGCCGCAACCCGGCCTCCAGCCGCTGCGGGTCCAGCTCGACCCACCGGCCGCGCAGCCGCACCAGCGGCGACTTCAGGTCGGCCAGCGCGGCCAACTCCTCGGCGGTCAGCGGCTGGTCGCCGAGCGCCACCTCCCAGCGGTAGTCGACGAGCGCGTCCAGCCCCAGCCCACCGGCCGTGGTGGCGACCGCCCCCGGCGCGGTGCGGCTGCGGGCGCGCAGCCTCGCCCCCAGCCGGGACGAGGACCGCCGCCACCAGGACGGCAGCAGCACGCCGAAGCCGGCCGCGTGCAGCACCGGCGCGCCCTCGCGCAGGAACCGGTGCGCGCCGTCGGCGTCCAGCTCCATCCCCTCCGGGGCGGCGGTACGCAGGGCCGCGTCCACCTCCGGCCAGAGCCGGCTGGCCCGGCCCAGCTCCGCCAGCAGCGTCTCCTGCGGGTCCACGCCCCGGGCGGCGAGCGCGGGGGCGGGCCGCTGCCAGATGTGCCCGGCGTCGACCACCAGCCCCGGCTCGTCGGCCGGGTGCAGACCGAACTCCACCCGCCAGGCGCCCCCCTCGACCAGCTCGGCGACCGGGTCGACGGGCGGTTCGACCAGGCGGAACGTGGCCCGTACCGCGCCGCCGGCCGCGTCGCGCTGCCAGGCGTCCAGTTCGGTGCGCAGCGTCGCCAGCGCGGTCGGCTCGGCGGGGAAGGTCCGGTCCGGGCCGGTGAGCGCGGCCAGCCAGCGCGGCACCGGACCGCCGGGACGCATCCCCCGGTGCAGCCGGGTGTCGGCGAGGGCCACCCGGGCGGCGGCGTCGACCAGCGCGTCAAGCGCGTCCGCCACGAGGTCCCCCGGCCCGACGTCCGTCCGGGCGACCACAGGTGCACCCGTGGGAGCCGGCGCCCACTCCCGCGCGGCGCGGGCCGCCGGGGGCAGGGCCGACGCCAGGTCCCGGGCCCAGGCCGCGTCGGTGCCGGTGAGCAACGGTTGCCAGAGCGCCCGCCCGGTCGCCACGTCCGACCCGTCCACCGCCCGCAGCCCTCGCCCGGCGGGAGCGGGGTGATAAGAAGGGGCCCCTCCTATACCGGAGGCGTTAAGCGGGGGCCCCTCCTTAACGCGCAGCGTGGGGAGGAGGCGCCCGCGCGCGACCAGGTCGGCGGCGAAGTCGGCCAGCTCGGCGAGGTGCCGCAGGCTCGCCCCGACCGGGTCCGGCGGGGCGGCACGCAGCAGCGCGTACGCGTCGTCCGGCGGGTACGCCAGGGCCGGGACCCGCCAGCCGGCGCGGGTGACCGGACCGCGGACCGGCTCCTCGACGGTGGCCCGGACCAGCTCCGGCGAGTCCAGCGGCGAACCGGCCCGGGTGGGCAGCCCGAGCAGCACGGAGACCGGCTGGCCCGGGGTCGGGCCGAGCGCGGCGGCCAGCGCGGCGTGGTCGGCGGCGAACGGGTGCGGCCGTTCCCGGGGGGCGCGGCCGGGCCGGCGCGGCGCGCGGGCGGGCAGCGTGCCGTTCTCGGCCCACAGGGCGAGCCCGGCGCCGGGCAGCCACAGCCCGTGGATGACCAGCACGCGCTTCCCCCTCGACGACGTCCGGGGCCAGAATAGGCGGCCGGGTGCGGCTATCGTCGGCGCCATGGTCGACCTGCTCGTGATCGGGGGGTTGGGCGTGGACGTGCGCGCCCGGGTGCCCGCGCTGCCGCTGCCCGCCGCCGACTCGCTGACCGTGCCGCCGGTGGAGCTGCGGATCGGCAACACCGGCGCCGGGGTGGCGCTGGCCGCGCACGCGCTGGGCCTGCGGGTGACGCTCGTCGACGTGCTGGGCGCGGACCCGGCCGGCGACGTGGTGCGCGCGGCGCTGGCGCGGACGTCGGTGCGGACCGTGCTGGTGGACGCGCCCGCCGGCACCCGGCGCTCGGTGAACCTGGTCGACCCGGCCGGCCGCCGGATGTCGCTCTACGACCCCCGACCCTGGTCCGGCCCGCCGCCGTTCGCCGAGGCGGAGCTGGCCGCGCTGGTCGCCGGGGCGGCCCACGTGCACGTGTCGATCATGGATTGGGCCCGGGACGCGCTGCCGGTGCTGCGCGGCGCGGCGTCGCTCTCCACCGACCTGCACGACTGGGACGGCGACAACGACTACCACCGCCCGTTCGCCGAGGCCGCCGACCTGGTCTTCGTCAGCGACGTGAAGCTGGGCGAGCGGGCCGGCACGGAGGCCGCCGCGCTCGCGCCGCGCACGGTGCTGGTCACCGGCGGGGCGGCCGGCGCGACGCTGCACACGCCGGATGCGCCACCCGCGCACGTGCCCGCCGCGACGCCGCCGGCGCCGGTGGTCGACACCAACGGCGCCGGGGACGCGTTCGCCGCCGGCCTGATCGCCGCCCGGCTGCGCGGGGCCGCCCCGCGGGACGCGGCCCGGTACGCCGCCCGGGTGGCCGCCGCCGCGTGCACCCACGACGGGATGGAGTATCCGGACGGGCTGCTGCCCCGGGCCTGAGGCTCAGATCGCGCCGGTCTCACCGTCGGTCAGCTCGCGCAGGATGTCGGCGTGCCCGGCGTGCCGGGCGGTCTCCTCGATCAGGTGCACCAGCACCCAGCGCAGCGACACCTCGCCGAGCTGCGGGTGCGGCACCACGTGACCGAGGTCGACGCGGGCGGCGATCGCCCGGGAGCGGGCGCAGGCCGCCTCGTAGGCCGCGGCGAGCCCCGCGACCGTGTCGTCGGGGCCGACCGTGTGGCTGGCGTCGGCGTCGGCCTGGGAGGTGAGGTAGACATCGCCCGGCTGCGGGTCGAACAGTCGGGCGAACCAGTTGGTCTCGACCACGGTCAGGTGCTTGAGCAGCCCGGCCAGGGTGGTCAGCGAGGGCACCAGCCGCCGGGCGGCGTCGGCGTCGGCGAGGCCGCCCACCTTGCGCAGCACGGTGGCGCGGTGGAAGTCGAGGAACGCGTCAAGGATCGCCCGTTCGTCGCCCGTGCGGGCGAGGACCGGACCGAGTGTCGGATCGATCGTCGGGGTCGCCATTGCCGAACCCTAGTCGCCCGGACGGGCGGCCCGCTGCCCCGCTATCCGCTGCGCGCGCCTGCCGGCCGGGGCAGGATGGGCGCATGGCTTCCACGGTGCAGATCCCCCTGGTGGGCGGCGCGGCCGACGGCGACACCGTCACGGTCGAGCTGGACAGCAACGGCCGCCCGCCGCTGACCCACCACCACCTCGGGCCGGGCGGGCTGGCGGAGGCCCAGATCTACGAGCTGGAGTCGGACGACCGGCCGGACCACGAGTGGATCTACACCTGGCGCGGTCCGGCGGTCTGACCGCGCCGGCTCAGGCCGCCGGGGCCATCGCGCGGGCCCGGATGCTGTCCAGCACGCTGCGGGTCACCTGCGAGGTGCCGCGCGCCTGGTCGCACACCTCGGCCACCCGGCGGGCCGTCTCGTCGGCCCGGGCCGCCCGCTCGTCCCACAGCCGGTCCACCTCGGCCAGCAGCGGGCCCTCCACCTCCCGCTCCATGCCCCGCAGCGCCGGCACGCCGAGCCGCTGGGCCAGGTCGAAGACCTTGCCGGCGTACGGCAGCGGCAGGAACGGCGTGTTCATCATGGCCGCGAAGATCAGGAAGTGCAGTCGCATCCCGACCGCCAGGTCGAAGTGGCGCATCAGGCCGAGGATCTGCGCCGGGCGGTAGTCACCGTGCAGGATCCGGCCCCGGTCCGCGGCGATCATGTGGGACAGCACCCCGTGCGAGTGTCGGATGTCGTCGCGTTCCATCGGCACGAACAGCACGTGCGCGTCGATCCGGTGCACCAGGAAGTCGCCGATCTGGGCGAGCAGCCGGTGGTAGCCGTCGACGTCGAGGCGTTCCGCGGCCCGGCCCGGCTCGCGCACGCTCAGCCCGACCAGCCGGGACCCGGCCGGCACGCCCTCCTCGCGCAGCCACTGCGCGGGGAACTCCTCCGGCTGCAACAGGAACGCCGGGTCGCCGGTCACGGTGATCGGATTGACCAGGCCTGCCTCCTCCAGCACCATCCGGGACTCCTGGTCGCGGACGGTCACCTCGACGGCCTGCGCCAGCGTCTCGCGCACCATGCCGGTGTCCACCCCGTCGGTGAGCGGGCCCACCCCGACCGCGTAGGTCAGCAGCGGCAGGCCCCGCTCCTGGGCGACCCGGACCACCCGCAGGTAGCGCCGGGCCTCCCGGTCGTAGAGGATCCCGCCGCCGCCCAGGATGAGCAGGTCGAGCTGGTTGAGCACCTGGGACGAGTCGACCCGGCTGACGCCCTCCCATGGCACCGCCTCGACCTCGGGGTGGGCCAGCGCGGTGTGCGCGGGGTTGCGGGAGAACACGATGATCCGTGCGTTCGGCTCGTGCTGGCGCAGGTCGGCCAGGAGACCGGTGAGGATCGCCTCGTCGCCGAGGTTGCGACCTCCGTACGACCCGAGCACACCGATGGTCAGTCCGGTGCCTTCCCTCATCCGATGCTCCTTCCCAGGGGCGTCCGGACGTGCTTTCCCGCAGCCCCGGGACACATGCCTGCGGGCGAGGTGACCGAACCGGACAGCCGGTCGAGAAGTTCTCGGCTAGCGTGTGCGGCCGGCGAGCTTGAGGGCGGTGGCATGGCAGGGGCCGGCGGGATACGGCACGGGCGGATCTGGTTGCTGCTGGTGGGCTTCCGGGGCTGGTGGCAGCTCCGCCTGGCGCTCGCCCGGCACCGCTGGACCTGGTACGCCGCCGTCGCCGGCCTTCTGCTGGGTGTGCTGGGCCTGGTCTCGACACCGCTCGGGTCGCTCCCGGCGCTGCTGTCCGGCCTGGCCGGAGTCCTGCTCTCGGTGCTCCTGCTGGCGCCCGAGTGGTGGGCGTTGCGTCGGGGCCGGGTACGGCTGGTGCAGCGGCGGGATGTGCCGAC
This sequence comes from Micromonospora ferruginea, assembly GCF_013694245.2. Classification (NCBI taxonomy): domain Bacteria; kingdom Bacillati; phylum Actinomycetota; class Actinomycetes; order Micromonosporales; family Micromonosporaceae; genus Micromonospora; species Micromonospora robiginosa. Next base: position 389,179 of record NZ_CP059322.2, on the reverse strand, counting down.
ACCCGCCGTGGACGAGCAGGAACATCTGGTACGCCTCCCCACGGATCACCGCGAGGTGGCGTGGTGCCGACCCGACGTCGACGAGGCGCTGCCGCGGGCCGGGGCGACCTACGGCTGGTCGGACGAGCGACACGGGCTGCCCCGGCGGCTGGCCGCCCACGCCGGACCGATCCTCGCCGCTCGCGTACGCCGGCGACGGACGTTCAACGGAGCCCTGGTGCGCCAGGACGTCGACCTGACGCCGAGCGTGCTCCGGCAGGGCGAGATCGGACTCAGCCGCACCGACTACTACACGCTTCTGTGCAGCAACTACCTGTTCGGCTGGCGGGTGCTGGACCGGGCGACCGGCGCGACACACCTGGACGGCAGCAGCCTGCCCTACGGGGAGGACGGGCGGCTGCTGCCGCTGTCGCAGAGCCGGCTCGCGAACGTGATCGGGGTGTCCACGCTGGCGCTGACCACCGATCGGCGGCTCGTCCTGGGGTGGCAGCAGCCGGAGGCCGAGGCGGCGGTCGGTGGGCTGGCCGCGCCGGCCGGCTCGGGATCGGTGGACCTGACCGACGTGCACGACCGGCCGCCGGGTGCCCGGTTCACCGATTTTCTCAGCTCGGCGATGCGCCGGGAGCTGATGGAGGAGAGCCATCTCGCCCCGCACCAGTTGGGCGACACGCTGGTGTCGGGCTACTTCCGGTGGCTCAACCGTGGCGGCAAGCCGGAGTACGTCGGCCTGACCGAACTCACCGTCTCCTCCGACGATCTGGTCGGTGTCGACGTGCGGCTGGTGGAGACGCCGTACGTGCAGGCCCTGACCTACGACTGCCCGCTCGACCTCGACCTGCTCCGACGCGACCCGGATTCGCTCGACTGCCTGCCGGCGGACGTGGCGGCTGCGGCATCCATGCCGCTCTACATGGGTCTGCGAGCCCTGGGCAGGCTGCTCCGCCGGGACGACGACCTCTTCCGCCGGCTGTCCCGGCCCGCCACCGCCGGCTAGTCGCCGGGGGCGGCCGCGCCGACCAGGCGGGCGACGAGGGTGGCGACCACCCGGTCGGGGTCGAACCCGGCGTCGATCGAGGTGGTGAGCAGGTCGAGCAGGAGCCCGTCGACGGCGTAGTGCAGCAGCGCCACCTCGTACGCCCCGCCGGGCAGGGCGGCGGCGACGTGGAAGGCGACGTCGTCGGCGTACCCCCGGCGGAGCACGTCGCCGAGCGCGGCGCGCAGCTCGGGCCGGCGGGCGGCCTCGAGCCGCAGCTCCAGCAGCGCCCGGGTGAGGTCCGGCTCTCGCGTGGTGCGGGCGACGACGTCGCGCAGGTAGTCGGTGACCAGCGCGAGCGACGGTTCCCGGCGGCCGAGGTCGGCCAGCACGGCCGGGTCGGGCGCCATCCGGTCGAAGATCTGCTCGGCGAGGCCGGCGAGCAGCGCGGCGCGCGACGGGAAGTAGTTGGAGGCGGTGCCGGTGGGCACGCCGGCCTCGGCGTCGACGGCACGGTGGGTCAGCCCGCGCGCGCCGGCGGCGGCGAGGACCCGCAGGCCGGCGTCGGCGAGCAGGGTACGGCGTTCGGTGTTCCGGGCCACGCCGCCGAGCCTAGCACCAACCACGACAGGTGTTGTACATTCGTCGAACCACGACAGCCGTCGTGATTACCTCAGACATCGGAGCCGGTTTGCGTAAGCTCGTGTACTTCGTCGCCACCACCCTCGACGGCTTCATCGCCGCCCCCGACGGATCGTTCGACTTCCTTCCGCTGGCGCCGGACGTGGCGCCCTACCTGGCGACCGAGTGGCCGCAGACGCTGCCCACGTTCGCCCACGCCCAGCTCGGCGTCGCCTCCCCGCCCACCGGCCGCTTCGACACCGTGCTGATGGGCCGCGGCACCTACCAGCCGGGCCTGGCGATCGGCGTCACCAGCCCCTACGCCCACCTGCGGCAGTACGTCTTCAGCCGCACCCTGGCCCCGGCCGACCACCCGGACGTGGAGGTGGTGGCCGGCGACCCGGTGGCGTTCGTCCGCGACCTGAAGACGCGACCCGGCGGCGACATCTGGCTCTGCGGCGGCGGCCACCTCGCCGGCCAGCTTTTCGACGAGGTCGACGAGTTGGTGGTCAAGCTCAACCCGGTCGTGGCGGGCAGCGGCATCCCACTCGTCGCGCGGGGCTTCGCACCCCACCGGTTCACGCTCACCGCCACGCGCCCGTTCGACAGCGACGTCGTGGTGCTGCGCTACGCGCGGTAAGGCGGGGCCCCCTGTTAACGCATTCGGTAGAGGAGGGGCCCCCTTTTAACAAGGGGCCCGCGGTAACCCGGTTGCCCAGGCAAGCAACGGCACGGCACCGTGGGGCGGTGAGCCGACTGCACTGGCACGAGCTGCCGCCCCACGTCCGCGCCGCCGTCGAGACGATCCTCGGCGACCGGGTGGTGGCGGCCGATTCACAGCCGGGCGGCTTCTCCCCCGGTACCGCCGACCGGGTCCGCACCGCGCGCGGCGGCCGGGCCTTCGTCAAGTCGGTCAGCCCGACGCAGAACGACCGCAGCCCGGCGATGCACCGGGCCGAGGCCCGGATCGCCGCCGCCCTGCCGGCGGGTACGCCAGCGCCCCGCCTGCTCGGCAGCCACGACGACGGCCACTGGATCACGCTGGTCTACGCCGACGTGGCGGGCCGGCATCCGGTCACCCCGTGGGACGCCGCCGAGCTGGCCGCCGCGCTGTCCACCCTGGAGACCGTGGCCGCGACGCTGACGCCGGCCCCCGCCGTCGCGACCACCACCGCGGCCGACGCGCTCGCCGACGACTTCGGCGGCTGGCGGCGGATCGCCGACGACCCGCCGGCCGATCTGGACCCGTGGGCCCGGGCCCACCTGGACGAGCTGTGCGCCGCCGCCGACCAGGGCCTCGCCGCCCTGGCCGGCGACACGCTCTGCCACCTCGACGTCCGCGCCGACAACCTGCTGCTCGGCCCGGACGGCACGGTCACCGTGGTCGACTGGCCCTGGGCCTGCCGCGGGCCGGCCTGGCTGGACACCCTGCTCACCGTCGTCAACGTGCAGGTGTACGGCGGCCACGACCCGGACCTGCTACTCGCCACCTCGCCGCTCACCGCGCACGTCGACCCGGCCGACCTGACCGGGGCGCTCGCCGGCTACACCGGTTTCTTCCTCGACGGCGCCCGGCAACCGCCGCCGCCCGGCATCCCCACCGTGCGCGCGTTCCAGCGCCTCCAGGCCGACGCGTTGCTGCCCTGGCTGTCCCGCCGCCTGAGCGGCTGACCCGCCCGCCCTGCCGCCCCACCCCACCCCACCCCGCCCTGCCCCGCCCTGCCCCGCCCCGCCCTGCCCCTGCCCCGCCCTGCCACCCCCGTCGATCTTGGAGTTGTGGCGCCTCGAAGGTCGGAATTGACCCTTCTGTCAACGACCACAACTCCAAGATCGACGGGGCAGACGGGGGCGGGGGCGGGCGAGGGCGGGCGGGGCGGGGTCAGGGGAGAGGGGTTGGTGAGGAGGGGGGTGAAGGCCAGGTCGGCGGCGCCGATCAGGGTGGCGTCGTAGCCCAGGGCCGAGACGGCCAGGCGGGCCTTGTCCCGGGAGACGGGCAGCACGTTGGCGGCGATCCGGTTCTCGACGTGCACCGCCGCGGCCGGGAACACCTCACGGAGCGTCCCGCCGAAGATCACCACGCCGGGGTTGAACAGGTTGATCAGGTTCGCCACCCCGATCCCCAGCCAGTCCCCGATCCGCCCGAGCGCCTCGAGGTCCGCCGCGTCACCGTCGCCGGCGGCGGCGACCACGGCGCGTACCGCCTCGCGTCCCCGGTGGTCGGCCGGGCGGCCGGCCTCGTCGAGCAGCGCCCGCTCGCCGACCTCGGCCTCCAGGCAGCCCCGGGAGCCGCAACCGCACGGCCGCCCCCGAACGGGGTTGACCAACATGTGCCCGACCTCGGAGCCGTAGCCGCCGTCCCCGTCGAGCAGGTCCCCGCCGACGATGATCCCGCCACCGACGCCGACGTCGCCGTGCAGGTAGATCAGATTCTGTACGCCGATGCCGGCGCCGCGCTGGTGTTCCGCCATCGCGCCCAGGTGGGCCTCGTTGCCGACCAGGACCGGGAGGCCCAGGTCCAGCCGGCGGGCCAGCTCGGCACCGAACGCCTGGTCCACCCAGCCCATGTCGGGTCCGAACCGGACCATCCCGTCCCCGGGCCGGATCATCCCGCAGTAGGACGCCCCGACCCCCACGCACACCGATCCGGGCGGCGCGCCCCGGTTCAGCTCCCGCCCGAAGCCGGCGAGCACCGAGACCACCGCGTCGAGGTCGGCGCCCGCCCGCGGTCGGTCGGCCGCCAGCCGGGCCGCCACCGCCCCGCCCAGGCCGACGCGGGCGGCCACCAGCCGGTCCACCGCGATGTCGAAGGCGAGCACGTGGACGGCCTCGGACTCCGGCCGCACCACGAAGGACGGCCGCCCGGCACGGCCACCCGACGTGGCGGGCACCTCGCGGACCAGGCCGGCCGCGGCCAGCTCGGCCGTGAGCCCCATGACCGTGCTGCGGTTGACGCCCAGCCAGTCGGCGAGCCCGACGCGGGAGACCGGGCCGCCCAGGTGCACCCGCCGGAGCAGCGCGCCGAGGTTGCGCCGCCGGCTGTCTCCCGGCGCGTGCCGGTCCATGGACAGACCCTTCGGCATCGACCACCCCGTCAGCACGTGGCTTGTCGTTCGAGGATAGACCTCAACCCTCCGGTGGCCGACCGGCGTTCATAGCAGCGAGGGGGTGGGCATGTCGGAGTCGTTCCACGAGTTCGTGGTGCAGCGGTCACCCGCGCTGTCGCGGACCGCGTACCTGTTGACCGGGGACCATCACCTCGCCGAGGACCTGTTGCAGAGCGCGCTGGCCCGGACCTACCGGCACTGGCGGCGGATCCGCGACGGCGACCCGGAGGCGTACGTGCGCCGGGCGATGTACCACCAGCAGGTCTCGTGGTGGCGTCGACGGCGGGTGGCCGAGCGGCTGGACGCCTCGCCGGCCGAGCGGGGCGGCGGCGACCACACCGAGGACACCGCGCTGCGGCTGAGCGTGGTGGCGGCGTTGCGGCTGCTCACCGCCCGGCAGCGGGCGGTGGTGGTGCTGCGCTACTACGAGGATCTGACCGAGGCGCAGGTGGCCGACGTGCTGGGCTGCTCGGTGGGCACCGTGAAGCGGCACGGGCACGACGCCGTGCGCCGGCTCCGGGACCTCGTCCCCGGCCTGTGGGAGCGGACGCCGGAGAGGAGCGAGCGGTGAGCGGACGGCTGCGGGAGGCGTTGCGGGAGGCGGCGGCGGACGTGCCCGCGTACCCGGTGCACGATCGTGCGGTGGCCACCGCGCGGCGCACGCGGGTGCGGACCGCCGCGGTGGTCGCGGTGGTGCTGGCGCTGGTGGCGGCCGCACCGCTGACGGTACGCGGGGGCGGGCGGACCGCGCCGGCGCCGGCGGACCCGGGTGGGGCGGCACTGCCGGACCGGCTCGGGTTGCCGCCGGTCGGCGCGTTGCGGGCCACCGACCGGCCCCCTCTCGGCCCGGCGTCGGTGGTGTTCAGCGGGCAGGCGCGCGGGCTGACCGGGCTGACCGACGAGGACGGCACGGTCGGCATCGTCGCGGCCGACGCGGACCGCTACCGGAACTGGACGGTGGGGGTCGAGGTGCCGGCCGGCGAGGGGGTGCTGCTCTCCCCCGACGGGCGGCGGCTCGCCGTGCCGGACCGGTCCGGCCGGCACCCGGGAGTCAACGTGATCGACCTGGTCACCGGCGCGACCCGGCACCTGCCCAGTCCGCGGTCGGGCAGCTCGATGACCGACCCGGCCGGCTGGGCGCCGGACGGGTCGGCGCTTGTGGTCCGCGACACCACGTCTGTGAACCCGGAGGGCAGCGCCGCGGTGAACACGCTCAGCCTGGTCCGGCTCGACACCGGCCGGGCGGTCCGCCTGCTGGAGACCACGCAGGTGCCGGTCTTCGGCAGCCCGGTGGCGTTCACCGCCGACGGGTCCCGCCTGGCCTACCAGGTCGGCGATAAGGTGCTGGTGTCGAGCGCGGACGGGCGGCAACTGTCCTCGTTCGCGCTGCCGGCCCAGCGCGCGCTGGCCGGCAAGGGCGCCTGGCTGCCGGACGGCTCGCTGGCCCTGGTGGTACGCGATCCGGTGACCGACCGGTGGCGGCTGGGCCGGGTGGACGTCGAGGGGCGGGAGCTGCCCGCCCCGGCGCTGCCGACCGTCTCCGGCGTGACCGCGATCCGGCTGCTCGGCTGGCAGGCGGACGGCAGCGCGTGGGTGGTCGCGTACCGGCCGGAGCCGAACGCGCCGGCGTTCTCCACCGGCGGGCCGCTGGAGATGGGTGAGCGGACCTGGTACCAGGTCGTGCGGTCGATCCGCGTGCTGGGTCTGACGCCGGGCGCCTCCGCGCCGGCCACGCTGCTCACCGCGCCGGACCAGGTGCTCGCCGTCGACGTGGCGGACGCGGTGGTGCGGTCCGGCCGGGTCCGGGAGGCGGATCCGCCGTCCGGGCTGGGTGGCCGGGTGTGGTGGAGCGTGGGACTCGTGGTGCTGGTGCTCGGCGGGGTGGTCGTCTACCGCTTCGTCCGACGTCGCCGTTCCCGCGGGTGACGAGCAGGCAGGGTTCCGTGCCGGGTGATCCGGCCCAGGGCGGCGGCGGTCAGAACGTCCGCAGCCACTGCCGGAGGTGGTCGACGAGGTTGCGCGGCTCGAGTGGAGGAAGCGCCCGGCGCAGTTCCTCGTCGGTGGCCGGGCGGGCGTCCAGAGCGGCCTGCCGCAGCAGCGCCCGGTCGACCCGCAGTCCGCCCATGACCCGCACGTTCATGTCGTCGTGCCGGGCCACGTATCCGTGCGTGTCCGCACCGCGGACGAACGTGAGGCCGGCGTCCGGCCGGCACTCGGTGGCGCCGAGGCAGACGTCGTCGCCGGACGCGTACGTGACGTAGAGCGTGACGGACACGCTCTGTCCTCCGCTGCCGAGGTGGTCGGCCGGTGCGTAGATCATGCTCGGGGGGATCCCGCCCACCTGCCCGACGTAGCCGGGGACCGTCGCCACGTAGTAGTCGCCGGTCTGCTCCTGGTGCCCACCCAACTCCTTCATGGTGGCCAGGTGCAGCGTCCGCGCCGCAGCCCGCAGCACGTCGTGGCCGACCGCCGGGGTGCCGACGACTGTGACGTACCGGCGGCCGACCGGAACCTGGTAGCCGTGTTCGATCTCGTTGTGCCGGTAGACCAGACCACCCGCCTCGACCGTGCAGGAGCCCCAGGTCAGGCGGGAGTCCTGGGCGTTCGGCTGCCCGCACATCCGTTCCCCGGGCAGCACCCGGTCGTACGCCGTGATCGTGACGTACCGGTCGGGTGGGACCGCGGCCGGGTCGGTCGGGGTGAAGCCTCCCCCACCCCGGCCGTCGCCGTAGCCACGACCATCGGTGGGCCGGTAGCCGGGAACGGCGACCGAGTAGGCCGTCTCACGGCGCATGTCGGCGGCGGCCAGTCGCGCGTCGAGTTCGTCCGGCGACTCGTGGCGCAGCACCGCCACCCCGACGCCGGCGAGCACCACGCTCAGCCCGAGCGCGGTCGCGCGGAACCATCGGTGGGTCAGGAGCAGCCCGGCCACCAGCGCGTAGGGAACGCCGCCGAGCAGGGCCGTCACGGCCGGGGTACGGCTCACCGCGATCCCGGCCGCCTCGACGGCGGCCCAGCTCAGAGCGCCACCGACGCTGCCTCCGCAGAGGACGGTGAGCGCCCACAGCAGTCGGCGTCCACCGGTCGCGCCGAGGATCGTGACCTCACGGGTGATCGCGACCACGAAGGTCAGGTACGCCAGGAGCGCCGCCAGGCCCACGACCGCGACCGCGACGGCCGGGCCGAAGCCGCCGAAGAACATCATCACGAGCAGGGACTCCCCGATCGCCGGCAGAACGAGCGCTCCCAGAGCCCAGGCCGCCACGAGTTGGCACGCGACGGCGGCCGGCTTCGACGTGATCACCCGTCCAGCCTGCCCGCCCGGGCGCCGCCGGTCAGCCCGCCGGATACCCGGTCCCGTCTGAGTACCGGTACTCACTCCTCCCGCGGAGGCGCTCAACCGGGGGCGCGCGCGACGTGCGTGAGGAACGGCAGCACCGCCGCCGGCAGGGCCGGGGACGCGACCACGTCGGCGTGGGTCAGGCCGGGCAGCACGGCCAACCGGGACGCCGGACGGTCGGCGCCGTCGGCGTCCCCGCGTCCGCCCCCGAGCAACCCGAAGAAGTCGGCCATGTGGCGCACCGGGATCGCGTCCGCGTCGGCGTAGACCAGCAGCACCGGCATCGGCAGCGCGGCCACCTCGCCCGACCAGTCGTAGTCGCGGCGCAGCAACTCACCACTGCGGGCCCAGAGCAGCGGCCAGTCCTGCGGCCGGGGCGCCACCCGCGCGTACCGCTCGTGGGCCGGGGTGCCGCGCATCCGCTCGGCGGCCCGTTCGTCGTGGGCGGACATCGCGGCCAGCGCGTCGGGGTGCCATCCCCCACGCCGGCACGGGGTGGAGACCAGGACCAGGCGGCGGACCAGCGTCGGATGCTGGATCGCGGTACGCAGGGCCACGCCGCCGCCGAGCGAGTAGCCGAGCAGGTCGACCTCCGGCAGGTCGAGGTGGCGCAGCAACGCGGCCACGTCGTCGGCCATCGACTCGAAGCGCAGCGGCCGGTCGGCGTCGGCGGTGCGGCCGTGGCCGGGCAGGTCGACGGCGATCAGCCGCCGACGGGCGACGAACGCCCGCCGGGTCGGAGCGAACGCCTCCGTCGAGCCGTAGGAGCCGTGCAGCAGGACCAGCGGCCTGCCGGCTCCGCTCTGCTCGTACCAGATCCGTAGTCCGTTGACGTCCGCGTGACTCATCCGCTGATCGTCCCGCCCGTGCCCACGCTTCAGGTCCGTTTGTCCAGGAAGTCGACGGCGACGATCCTCGTATGCGCGCCACGTATACCAATCCCTCACGGAGCGGATTGGATGGATAGGCTCGACGAAGCGCTACGGACGGAGCGACCGCGGATGACGAGGTTGCCGGGGAGACCCACTAACTGCCCACGCTGTGGTGGGCGGCTGGCCCGCGACAACGACACCGGCCGCTGCGCCGCCTGCCAGACGGCGCAGCGGGACCGGCTCATCACACCGCCGACCTTGCCGGCAAGCTTCTGGGAACACGAACCGATCCGGCAGGCCCTGACCGAGCGACACCTCGGCCGGGTCTTCCGCGCCTACCGCTGTCATCCGTACCACGGCCGCGAACCGCTGCCGCAGCGTACGGTGGCCGGCTGGCTCGGCATGACCCAGGCGCAACTCAGCCGCATCGAGAATGGTCCACCGATCGTGCACCTCGACCGCCTGGCGCACTGGTCGAAGATCCTCGGCATCCCGGCCCGCGTGCTGTGGTTCAAGCCTCCGGCCTCGATGGTTGGCACCGAAGGGGCGGCTGCCGGAGTCAGCATTGCCACGGACTGGCCGGAGTCGACAAAGATCGCGGACACTGGGGACGTGACGCGACGGGAACTACTGCGCATCCTCACGATGGCCAGTGCTCTGATGGGCGGACCCGCCGCACACAGCGTCGATTGGGAACGCGCTGGTTCCTCAACGGCCGGATCGCCGTCGCCGGGCGCCGGCACCCTGCGACAGTACGAGATGGTGAACGCCTCCCTGTGGAAGGCATACGGCGCAGCGATGCCGAAGCACGCCGCCGCCCCGATGGTCCGTCAGCAACTCGGGATCGTGACTGACGCGCTGCGGCTGTCCAACGCTCCCGACGTCCATCGGCGGCTGTGCGCCGTCGTGGCCGACCTGCTTCAGCTCACCGGCGAACTGGCCTTCGATGCCGGCAACCATGAGGAGGCCGGCCGCTGCTACTCCCTCGCCGCGACCGCCTGCCGCGAGGCCCAGGCGTACGACCTCTGGGCCTGCGCCATGACCCGGTACGCCTACCTGAGCCTCTATCAGCAGGCGTACTCCGACGCGAAGGCGATGCTCGACGCAGCGGCGCGACTGGCCGCGAACGGCGACAGCCAACTGTCCACCAGGCAATGGGTCCAGTCGGTCCGAGCCCAGGCGCTGGCGCGTCTCGGGCAGGTTGACGAATGCCGCCGAGCGCTCGACTCAGCGGAATCCGTCAGCTCGTTGACCGGCGAGGTGCACAACGGCGGATGGCTGCGCTTCGACGGGTCACGAACAACCGAGGAACGTGGCAACTGCTACGTAGCGCTGGGACGGCCAACCCTCGCTGAGCCTGTCCTCATGGAGGCCGTCAGCCAGGGTCTGTCGGTGCGCCGACGCGGGATCGTCATGATCGATCTCGCGCTGGTCGGCGTCCAGCGCGGCGACGTCTACCAGGCCGTACACTTCGGCGCCGCCGCCTTGGACGCCGAGCGACAGGGCCAGTCCGGCGTACTCAAACAGCGGCTCTTGGACCTGCGGACGGAGCTGAAGCCGTTCGGCGGCGACCACCACGTGCGCCACTTGACCCAGCAGATCACCGCCGCCGTCACGACCCCGGTCGCCGGCTGGAAACCTGAGGAGCAGGCAGATGACCGTTGAAGCAGGCCAGGTCTTCCGGGATGCGTGGATCGCCGGGGTCCGAGCCCACCATCCCGGCGAGCCCAAGCCCGGTTACGTCACGCCCTGGGAGGCGATGCCTGATTGGGAGCGAGCCAGCGCCACCGCCGTGTACGAGCAGGTCGTCGCCTTTCTGGCGGCCACGGACGGCGCTGCCCGGAGGCTGAGCCGGGAGCAGAAGGGGCGCTTCGTCGCGCTGTGCTGGATCGGTCAGATCCACAAGCACTTCCCGAATCCCAAACCGTCGTACGTCGCTGACTGGGCCGACCTGCCAAGCTGGCAGCAGGAGACCGACGCCGACATCTTCGAGAGCATCGCGGAACGAAGCGCACCCATCTAGCCCGGAGGATGGATTCAGCTCACGCCGGTGATCGCCTTGACCAGGTTGATGCCGAAGTAGAACACGAACGCCACCGCGACCGCCCAGAGCAGCGGGTGGATCTGGCGGGCCCGGCCCTGCGCCACCCGGATCGCCACCCAGCTCACGAAGCCGGCGCCGATGCCGTTGGTGATCGAGTAGGTGAACGGCATCAGCGTCATGGTCAGGAACGCCGGCACGGCCACCCCGAGGTCGGTGAAGTCGATGTCCTTGACCTGGCGGATCATCAGCGCGCCGACCACCACGAGCGCCGGGCCGGCGGCCTCGCTGGGCACCAGCGACACCAGCGGGGTGAGCAGCAGCGCGCCGAGGAAGAGCACGCCGGTGACCACGCTGGTCAGGCCGGTCCGGCCGCCGTCGGCGATGCCCGAGGACGACTCGACGTACGTGGTGGCGGACGAGGCGCTGCCCGCGCCGCCGGCGACCGCGGCGACGCCGTCGACGAAGAGCACCTTGCCCAGGCGGGGCATGTCGGTGCCGTCGGAGGTCGCCAGGTTCGCCTGCTTGGCCAGGCCGACCGTGGTGCCCATGACGTCGAAGAAGTCGGCCAGCACCAGCGTGAACACCAGCAGCAGCGCGGTCATCACGCCGACGTGGGCGAACGCGCCGAACGACACGTTGCCGACCAGGTGCAGGTCGGGCTTCTGGATCAGCGGGTCCGGCAGCGTCGGCACGTTGAGCCGCCACCCCTGCGGGTTGGGCTTGCCGTCGACGAACGCCGGACCGGGCTTGGCAAGCACGTTCACGATCACCGCGACCACCGTGGTGACGACGATGCCGATCAGCACGCCGGCCTTGACCTTGCGGGCCACCAGGATGCCGGTGACCAGCAGGCCGACCAGGAACACGACGGTGGTCCAGCCGCGCAGCGTGCCGTCGCCGCCGAGCTGCACCGGGACCGTGGTGCCGGCCGCGTCCGGCACCCGCCGGACCAGGCCGCCGTCCACGAACCCGATCATGGCGATGAACAGGCCGATGCCGGCGGCGATGGCGGCCTTCAGCTCGGCCGGGATGGCCCGGAAGACGGCCTTGCGGAAGCCGGTCAGCACCAGCACGGTGATGATCAGGCCCTCGACGACCACCAGGCCCATGGCCTCGGCCCAGGTCATCTGCGAGGCCACCGCGTACGCGACGAACGCGTTCAGCCCGAGGCCGGTGGCGACCGCGAACGGCACCCGGCCGACGACCCCCATCATGATCGTCATGACGGCGGCGACCAGGGCGGTGACGCCGGCGACCGGCCCGATGCCGAGCAGGTTGCCGTCGGCGTCCGGCGCGGTGCCGATGATCAGGGGGTTCAGGACCACGATGTAGGCCATCGTGGCGAACGTGGCGACTCCGGCGAGCACCTCGCGCCGCACGGTCGAGCCGCGACGGGTGATCTCGAAGTAGCGGTCGAGGCGGCCGCGCGGGGCGGGTTCCGCCGGCTCCACCGGGGCAGCAGGATCCTGCGTGGACACGCGCATGGCGTGGCGTACTCCGTTCCGGGTTGGCCCGCCGGTCGTCGCCGGACGGGCGGTGGGGGTGCAGCCGTCCCGTTGCGGTTGGCCCGGAGAACGTCGGGACGGCTGGGCTCCACGGACACCGTGAAGCACTACGAAGCCGCATCCCGGTGGCCGGGAGACGACTTCGCGACGCCCACCCTAACCGTCGGGTAACCCGGCCTGAGCTGCCGCTGAGCGCGGCGAGGCCTGCGGCGTGGGCAAGATCACTCGCGGTCGCGGGGCCGGGCGCGCAGGTGGGCCCGCTCGCCCTGGCTGCCGAACAGGCTGAGGAACTCCACCCCGTCGTCGTCGGCGCGCCCGAACCAGTGCGGCACCCGGGTGTCGAACTCGGCCGCCTCGCCCGGGGCGAGCACCAGGTCGTGCTCGCCCAGCACCAGCCGCAGCCGCCCGTTGAGCACGTAGACCCACTCGTACCCCTCGTGGGTCTTCGGTTCGGGCTCGGCCCGGCCGCCGGCCGGGATGATCAGCTTGTAGGCCTGGATGCCGCCGGGGCGGCGGGTGAGCGGCAGCATGGTCATCCCGAACGCGGCGACCGGCCGCAGGTGGATGCGGGGGTCGCCGGTGGGTGGCGCGCCGACCAGTTCGTCCAGCGTGACGCCGTGCGCCTTGGCCAGCGGGAGCAGCAGTTCGAGGGTGGGTCGCCGGCCGCCCGACTCCAGCCGGGACAGCGTGCTGACCGAGATGCCGGTGGCGGCGGAGAGGTCGGCGAGCGTGGTTTCCCGCTCGCGGCGCAGCGCCCGCAGGCGCGGGCCGACCGCGTCGAGGGCCCGGTCGAGGTCGTCCATGCCACCAGTTTGCCACAACGGCAACAATGTTTGCGGTTCTGCCCGGGGCCGTCGCAGGCTGGTCGCGGAGGTGGTCACGATGACCGAGCTACGGACGGACGACTACGAGGTGGTGGTGATCGGCGGCGGCGCGGCCGGCCTGAGCGGGGCGCTCATGCTGGCCCGGTCGCGCCGGTCGGTGCTGGTGATCGACGGCGGCGCGCCGCGCAACGCGCCGGCCGAGGGGGTGCACGCGCTGCTCGCCCTCGACGGCGTGCCGCCGGCCGAGCTGCTGGCCCGCGGACGCGACGAGGTCCGTCGCTACGGCGGTGACCTGCTCGCCGCCCAGGTCGAGGCGGTCACCCGCGACGGGACGGGGTTCGAGCTGGCGCTGGCCGACGGCCGCCGGGTCCGCGCCGGCCGGGTACTGGTGGCGACCGGCCTGGTGGACGAGCTGCCGGACGTCGCCGGGCTGCGGGAACGCTGGGGCCGGGACGTGGTGCACTGCCCGTACTGCCACGGGTGGGAGGTGCGGGACCGGGCGATCGGGGTCGTCGGCAGCGGCCCGCTGTCGGTGCACCAGGCGCTGCTGTTCCGCCAGTGGAGCGACGACGTGGTCTATTTCCGCCACACCGCGCCGCCGCTCACCGACGAGCAGGCCGAGCAGCTCGCCGCGCGCGGCGTGCCGGTGGTCGAGGGCGAGGTCGCGGCCGTCGAGGTCGTCGGCGACCGGTTGACCGGGGTACGCCTGCGCGACGGCCGGACGGTCGCCCGCGAGGTGCTGACCGTCGCGCCCCGGATGGTGGCGCGGACCGGGTTCCTGGCGGCGCTGGGCCTGCGCGCGGTGCCGCACGAGAGCGGGTCCGGCGAGTACGTGCCGGCCGACCCGACGGGGCGTACCGATGTCCCCGGGGTGTGGGTGGCGGGCAACGTGACCGACCTGTCGGCGCAGGTCGGCGCCGCCGCGGCGGCCGGCGCCCGGGCCGCCGCGATGATCAACGCGGACCTGGTGGCCGAGGAGACCCGCCGGGCGGTCGAGGCACACCGCGCGGCGGCCGAGCACGCGAAACAGCCCTAACCTGACAATTCTTCCCCTAGGTTGGAATGCGCAGGAGTAGTCGAGCGCGGGGGGCGACGTGGAGAGCTATCCGGCGATCGAGGATCACGGGCTCATCGGCGACCTGCAGACTGCCGCGCTGGTGACCTGCGACGGCACGATCGACTGGTTCTGCGCGCCGCGCTTCGACTCGCCGAGCGTCTTCGCCGCCCTGCTGGACAAGGAGAAGGGCGGCTACTTCCGCATCGCCCCGCACGACGTCCGGTACGTGACCAAGCAGCTCTACCTGCCCGGCACACCGATCCTGATCACCCGGTTCATCAGCGCCGACGGCGTCGCCGAGGTGATGGACTTCATGCCGGTCACCGGCGAGCGGGCCACCGACGCGCACCGCCTGGTCCGCATGGTCAACATGGTCCGGGGCAGCATGCGCTTCCGGGTGGAGTGCCGGCCCCGGTTCGACTACGCCCGGCAGCAGCACCAGCTCGAACGCCACCGGAACGGGTACGTCTTCCGCAGCCCGTCGGCGACGCTCACGTTCAACCCGGTCGACCCGGTGCGCCAACTGATCTCGCAGAGCGGCGACATCCACCTGGACGGCGGCGACCTGGTCGCGTACGGCACGTTGAACGAGGGCGACACCGGCGGCGTGGTGCTGGAGACGGCCGGCACGGAACCCCGGATCATCCCGCCGGAAGAGGTCCAGGGAATGTTCGAGTGGACCCGGGACTACTGGCGGCGCTGGGTCGAACGCTCCCGCTACACCGGCCGCTGGCGGGAGATGGTCGAGCGCTCGGCCATCACGCTGAAGCTGATGACGTACGCGCCGACCGGCGCGATGATCGCCGCGCCCACCGCCGCGCTGCCCGAACTGGTCGGCGGCACCCGCAACTGGGACTACCGCTACACCTGGGTCCGCGACACGTCGTTCTCCGTGCACGCGCTGCTCGGCCTCGGCTTCACCGAGGAGGTCAGCCGCTACATGGACTGGCTGGACGAGCGGATCCGCGAGGCCGGCGACCACCAGGACCCACTGAAGATCATGTATCGGGTGGACGGCTCGTCCGACCTGCACGAGGAGGTGCTCGACCACCTGGAGGGCTACCGGGGCTCACGCCCGGTGCGGATCGGCAACGGCGCCGCCGACCAACTCCAGCTCGACATCCACGGCGAGGCGCTCTACGCCATGCACCTCGCCGACGAGCAGGGCATCCGGGTGTCGCACCAGGTGTGGAAGAGCACCGTCCGGATGATCGACTGGCTCTGCCACAACTGGGACCAGCGCGACGCCGGCATCTGGGAGAGCCGCCACCACCCCCGCAACTACACGTTCGGCCGGGTGATGTCCTGGGTGGCGCTGGACCGGGCGATCCGGCTGGCCACCCGCACCGGCCGCCCCGGGGACATGTCCTGCTGGGTCGAGCAACGCAACCGGATCTACAACCAGGTCATGGCCCGCGGCTACCACCGGGAACGCGGCAGCTTCGTGCAGGCGTACGACGAGAACGTGCTGGACGCCGCGCTGCTGGCGATGCCGTCGGTGGGGTTCGTGACCCCCAGCGACCCGCTGTGGACGTCCACGCTGGCCTCGATCGAGCGGGACCTGGTCTCGGACAGCCTGGTGCACCGCTACGACCCGGTGCACTCCCCCGACGGCCTCCCCGGCCACGAGGGCACGTTCAACATGTGCACCTTCTGGTACGTCGAGGCGCTGGCCCGCACCGGCCGCCTGGACGACGCCCGGCTCACCTTCGAGAAGATGTTCACCTTCAGCAACCACCTCGGCCTGTACGCCGAGGAGATCGCCGCGACCGGCGAGCAGATCGGCAACTACCCGCAGGCGTTCAGCCACCTGTCGCTGATCAATTCGGCGCTGGCGCTCAACGACCTGCTGGACGCCGAGGCCGACGCCCGCCGCCGCCAGTAGGGCACCGGCAAACTCCCTTGTGCGTGGGACCGCCGCCTGCGACGCTCCGACGGTGATCGACAAGCCGGACGTGGACGAGCGATCCCTGGCCGCCGAGGTCGCCGCCGCCTGGGCGCTCGACGTCGCCGGCCTGACGTTCCTGCCGGTCGGGCTGGACGGGCAGGCCTGGGCCTACCGGGTCGACACGTCCGACGGCCGGCGCTGGTTCCTCAAGCTGCGCCATGGCGCGTTCACCCCGGCCGCCGTCCGGCTGCCCGGCTTCCTCCGCGCGCACGGCGTCCGGCAGGTCGTCGCGCCGGTCGGTGGGACGCACCGGTTCGGTGACCACCACCTGCTGCTCTACCCGTACGTCGAGGGCGGCAGCCTCTGGAGTCGCGGCCTCACCGACCGCCAGTGGACCGCGTACGGCGACTTCCTCGGCCACCTGCACGCGGTGACGCCGAGTCCCGAGATCGCCGCCGTGCTGCCGACCGAGACCTACCGGTCGGACGCCGGGCAGCGGGTGCGCACGCTGGGCGGGCAGGCCGCGGCGAGCGCGTCCCTCGGCGCCTTCTGGCACCGGTACGGCGACGCGCTGCACCGGCTGGCGGAGACGGTCGACGCGCTGGCCGCCCGCGTGCCGCGCACGCCGCACGTCGTCTGCCACGCCGACGTCCACCCCGGCAACCTGATCGCCGACGGCGACGGCCCGCTGCACGTGGTGGACTGGGACGCGCCGATTCTCGCGCCGCGCGAGCGGGACCTGATGTTCGTGCTGAGCCGGGACTTCGGCGACCACCCGGCCGACGCGCGCCGCGCCGCGCTCTTCCGCCGGGGCTACGGGCCGGTGGAACCGGAGCCGACGGTGCTGAGCTACTACCGGGCCGAACGGCACCTCGACGACGTCGCCGCGTTCCTGGCCGGCGTCCTCGACCCCGGCGCCAGCGCCGAGTCCCGGGCCAACGACCTCCACTGGCTCACCCGCATCGCCGAGACCGTCGCCGACCCCGGCTACACGCCCTGAGACGGGTCGGGCTCAGCCGGGCACCGTGCCGACCCGGATCCGGTTGCCGTCCGGGTCGGTGACCTCGAAGTCCCGCCCCCAGTCCTGGCTCCGGACCTCGACCCCGCCGCACGCCGCCGCCAGCGCGTCGACGTCGTCCACGTAGAGGTAGAGCAACGTGCCGGGGGTGGCGTCGCCGGCGTGCTCGGACAGGTGGATCTCCATGCCGGGGCGGGCGATGCCGGTGTAGCGCGGCAGGTCGGGCGCGAACCGGTGCTCGAACTGCCGGGTGAAGCCCAGGCGGGCGTACCAGGCCACGGCGACGTCCGCGTCGCGGACCCGCAGGATCGGGGCCAGTCGTTCGGTCATGCCGGGATTGTGCCGCACCGGTGTGTCATCCGGCGGCGATGTGGGCACCAACCGTCGATGGTGGAGGAACGGGGGTCCGGCGCGGAGCCGGTGGTGCTGTTCGCGTCCCGATGGTGGCCGGCGGTGCTCGTCCCGCTCGGGCTGCTCGCCCTGGCCGCCGCGCTCGCGTTCACCCTGCCCAGAAGCATCGGCTCGCTCATCACGCCCCTCGGGATGACGGCCGCCAGCGTCGTCACCGCGTGGCGCCACCGCGACGGCGCGCTGCTCGCCGACGACACCGGCCTGCTGGTCCGGAACCGGGGCACGGTCACCCGCAGCTACCGGTGGTCCGAGATCCGCGAGGCCACGCTGACCCGCCCGGGCTTCGGGCGACTCGCGCTCGCCGTGTTCCCGGACGGAGGGCCGTGGGACGTCCCCGGCCCCAACAACGCGACAATGGTCGGACGGGTCTGGCAGTGGCGGCGGCCGGACCCGGAAACCCGGGAGAGGGTGGAAGCGGTGCTGCGGACCCACGGTGTTCGGGTCGCCGATCCACTCACGTGACCGTGCCGGCGCACGGTCAGCCGAGAGTAGGAACAAAAGCGACATATTTACTGTTTACCCATCAAAGCGGCGGAATGGCACTAGCTTCTGACCATGCCGCTGCTCACGTTCCGCCCGTACCTCCAGACCTTCAGCCTGGCGCTGCTGCTCGCCGGATCACTCGCCGGCGCGCCCGCTGCCGGCGGCGACCCGGCGACGGCCGGAACCGCCGCGGACCGGCCCGCCCCAACACCGAGCAGCGCCCCGGAACCGGGCGCCGGAGCGGGCCCGACGGTGGACCGCGTGCCCCTGCGGCAACCCCGACTGCTGCCCCGGCCCGGTACTCCCGCCCCGACGACGCCGCCCCCGCTGACCGCGCCGCACCGGGGTGACCTCGACCCGACGTTCGGCACCCGAGGCGTGACGCTCACCGGCTTTCCCGACCGGGCGGTCGGCGCCAGTTCGGTCGTCACCCTGCCGGACGGCTCGCTCGTGGCCGGCGGCGGCGACATCGACGCCGGATCGGCCGACTTCCTGCTCACCCGCTACCACTGCGACGGCACGCTCGACCGCCGGTTCGGCACCGCCGGCCGCGTCACCACCCCGATGCCCGGTCAGGGCGGCGGCGTCCAGGGCCTCTCGGCGGACCGGCAGCGCCGGATCGTGGCCGCCGGCACCGCCAGCCTCGGCACCGGCGACCAGATCGGCTTCGCGCTGGTCCGCTACCTGCCCGACGGACGGCCCGATCCCCGCTTCGGCACCGCCGGCCGGGTGATCCAGCAGATCGGCCCGGTCGGCAACGCCGGCGCCAGCGCCGTACTCGTCCAGCCCGACAAAAAGATCGTGGTGGCCGGCGGCGCCACCGACGCCGACGGCAACGCCGTCTTCGCGGCAGCCCGGTTCCGGACCGACGGACGGCTCGACCCCACGTTCGGCGACGGCGGTGCCACGCTGGTGCTGATCCCCGGCGGCGACGCCTCGGCGTTCGCGGTCACCCGGCAGCGCGACGGGAAGATCGTGCTGGCCGGCGCGGCGATCGGCCCCGGCGTGGTCGGCCAGCAGTTCGCGCTGGTCCGCCTCACCACCGTCGGGCGTCCCGACCCGACCTTCGGCGGCGACGGCATCGTCACCGCGCAGAACGTGCCCAGCCAGGGCCAGGGCGGCGCCACCGACGTGGCGGTCGACGCCGACGGCACCATCCTCGCCGGCGGGCTCGGGCAGACCGCCACGGGGCGGGGCGAGTTCGGGCTGATGCGGTTCCGCCCGGACGGCACGCTCGACCCGACGTTCGGCGACGGCACCGGCAAGGTGCTCACCGAGTTCGAGGGCGGCTCGGTCATCCGGCGGGTGCTGCTGCGGCCGCGGGGCCGGATCGTGGCCGTCGGCGCCGCCGGCCAGCCGTCCACCGTCGCGCTCGCCGGCTACCTGCGCAACGGCGACCTCGACCCGAGCTTCGGCGACGACGGGCGGACCACCACGGCGGTCGGCGCGCTGTCGGCCGGGCTGGGCGGGACCGTGCAGTTCGACCGGATCGTGGTGGCCGGCGCCTCCGGCAACGACAGCCTCACCGAGGGCCGCTTCCTGCTGGCCCGCTACCTCGACGGCCGCGCCGCACACTGCCCGCGTCGGGCGTGCGAGCGCACCCCGAGCACGTACGGCCTGGGCTGACGGGGTCCGGCCGTACGTGCCCGGAACGAGTGCGGCGTGCTCCCATGTCGGAGGCCGCGTACGGTGACGGGCAAGATCCACGGCAGGATCGCCGGCTGGAGGACGACGCGATGGACACGCCGCATGCGTACGCACCCTCGACCCTGCGTGACGTGGGCGAGGACGACGACGGTGTCTATGTCATCGCGGTCGGTGAGACCGGTGATCCGGAGTCCTGGCAGTTGGCTCTGATGGAGTGCGACGAGGAGGCCGCGGAAGACCCGCAGGAGATCGCCCTGGGCTGCGACACCTACTGCCTGGTGGTCGATCCGGGGCAGGCGACGCACTACGGCGGGGTCCTCGAATGCGAGGTGGCCGGAACACGACTGAGGCTCAGCCTCACGAGCGAGGCAGCGGCGGCGCTCGCGCTGCCTGCCGATGTCTCCTTCGGCCTGAGCCTGACCGCCGATCAGGTTGCGCTACTCAAGCGTGGCCTGGCCCGTGTTCTCTCGTCCGGCCGCACGAATGCCCGACCCGTGCTCCTGCAGATCTAGGTCAGCGGGCGCGGCGGTAGTGCACGGAGAGCACGCCGTTGCTCATCGGCTCGGCCGACAGCAGTTCGAGCCGGCGGGTGGTGGGCAGCCCGCCCTGGTACAGGGTCGGTCCGTGCCCGGCAATCATGGGTTGGACCAGCAGCTTGTACTCGTCGATCAGGTCCAGCCGGTCGAGTTCGGTCGCGAGCTTGCCGCTCCCGACCAGGACCCCGTCCGGGGTGGCGTCCTTGAGCTTCTGCACGCCCTCGCGGAGA
This sequence comes from Micromonospora ferruginea, assembly GCF_013694245.2. Taxonomy (NCBI): domain Bacteria; kingdom Bacillati; phylum Actinomycetota; class Actinomycetes; order Micromonosporales; family Micromonosporaceae; genus Micromonospora; species Micromonospora robiginosa. The sequence continues at coordinate 368,626 of NZ_CP059322.2, read as the reverse complement.
TCGCCGGTGAGGTGGTGGCTGTTGGCCCACGGGAAGTCCGTGCGGGTCGCCGACACCACGTACTTGGGTTGAGCATCCAGCGTGGTCGCCCACCGACGCAGGGCCGGCGGGGCCTCCACGTCACCGCGGGCGACGGCCGGCCAGTAGCTCTCCATCATCTCGTAGGTGACGCGGCCCCACAGCATCGCTCCGCTCTCGTCCAGGAGACGGGTGAAGAAGGCGTGCGTCTCGTCGTCGGCGATCCCCTCCTGGTGATCGACGCAACCATCCACAGTGACGTTGATGCTGAAGGTGAGCAGGCCCATGGCCGGAGAGCCTATCGGTATCGGGCTCGGATGGTTCCGCATGACATCCGGCTCTCACTAGATTTGGAAGCGCTCTCACATCCAGTGTGTGAGCCAGCCCGACCTCGGACGAGTCGAATGCGTGAGGCCCCATGGAGAGCATCACCAAGAACCGGCAGACACCCGCCACGCTGCGCGCGATGATCGCTCGCGCCTACGGTGCCCACCAGGTACCGCACGAACAGAGCCAGGACTGGGTCCGCGAGCTCGGACACGGCTGGTTCAACGTCGCGTACCGCATCCGGCTGCGGGACGGGCGACAGGTCGTCCTCAAGATCGCGCCTCCGCCGCATGTCGAGGTCATGACTTACGAGCACGGCGCCATGGCCGTCGAACTCGCCGCGCTGGAACTCATCCGCAGCAACACCGGCGTGCCCGTGCCCGTCGTCGACTACGCCGACCGCAGCCACGAACTGTGCGATGCCGACTACTTCTTCATGCCCTACGTCGACGCGGACAACCTCGGCATCGTCAAGGACACCCTCCCACCCGGCACGCTCGACGCGTACAACGAGGCACTGGGGGCGGTCACCCGCGACCTGAACAGCATCCGCGGTCAGGCGTTCGGCCCTCTCGCCGGGCCCGGCGACCCCAGTTGGCGCGCCTGCTTCAATCGGATGATCAGTGACGTCCTTCGCGACGGGGAACGGCGCGCCGTCGACCTGGGCTACGACTACCGCCTCGTCCGCGACCTCATCACCGCCCACGCGGACTACCTCGACGAGGTCACCGAACCCCGCTTCGTCGAGTGGGACCTGTGGGACAGCAACGTCATGGTCCGGGACGGCCGCATCGTGTGCATCATCGACCATGAACGCGCCTTCTACGGCGACCCGCTCATCGAAGCCGGCTTCACCGCTGTCGACCTGCCCGCCTTCGGCGACCCCTCGGCATTCGTCCGCGGCTACGGCCATCCCGAATTCAGTGACAACCAGCGACGACGTCGCATGCTCTACACCCTCTATCTGATCCTCATCATGATCATCGAAACGAGGTATCGCGGCCATGCGGACACCCGTCAGTACGACTGGGCCCGCGACCGCCTGCACGAGGTCATGGCGCTGTTCGGCAGGGACGCCCGCTGAGAACGGCCGCCCGTCCGGTTGACGGTGCCGGCGCGCTCGGCAGCCGCCCGATCGGGCGGCTGCTGTGGCACACCTGCTCCCAGACCACCTTGTCGGTCGGCGTCTACGGAATCTATGCCCTGACCAACGCCTGGTTCGTCGCCCGTGGCGTCGGCACCGACGCCATGGCCGCGGTCAACCTCGCCGCCCCCGTTCTGCTGATCCTCGGAGCGGTGTCGACCACCGTCGGGGCCGGCGGTGCGTCACTTGTGTCGCGGCGCCTCGGCGCCGGTGACACCGCGGGTGCCGCGCGCGCCGCCGGGAACGCCTTCGCCGTCTTCTGGACGGCCGCCGCCACCGTCACCGTCGCCGGCCTGCTCGCCCTTGAGCCGCTGCTCACCGTCCTCGGCGCGCAGGACGCCACCCGTGGCGCGACCCGCGACTACACCGTCGTGCTGCTCTGCGGGGCGCTTGTCTCCACCGGCTTCTCCAGCCTCGTCCGCGCCGAAGGCCGCCTGCGGTACGCCACCATGCTCTGGCTGATCCCCGTCCTGGTCCAGATAACCCTCGACCCGCTGCTCATCTTCGGCCTGGACATGGGCGTGCGTGGCGCGGCGCTCGGCACCGTCGGCGGGCAGGCGGTCTCCGCCGCCATGAGCCTGTGGTTCTTCTTCGCCCAACGCGAGCGCTCCTACCGCATCACCACCGGTGACTTACGCCCACACGGCCCGACCCTTCGAGCACTGATCGGCATCGGAGCCCCGTCGTTCCTCGCCGGCTTCGGCGCGACCCTGCTCGCGGTGCTGGTGAACAACGTCCTCGCCGCCACCGCGGCCGGCGCGACCGCCCTGGCCGCCTACGCCGTCTGTGCCCGCGTCCAGACCTTCGTGACCATGCCGCAGCTCGGCATCAGCCAGGGACTGCAACCCGTTGTCGGCTACAACGCGGGCCGAGGGCTCACCGACCGCGTCGACCGGGCCCGCACACTCGCCCTGCGCGCCACCATCGCCTACGGCGCGCTCGCCGCTTCGGCCGTCACCCTGCTCGCCGGGCCACTCGTCGCCGTCTTCACCGACGACATCGCCGTCACCCCGATCGCGGAGAACGCGCTGCGCATCATCGCCCTCGGCACCGTCGCCGCCGGAGTCACCCCGCTCACCTCGGCCTACTTCCAGTCCCTCGGCCGGGCCACCCCGTCATACCTGCTCTCCGCCGGCAGCCTCGTCCTCATCAAGGCCCCCCTCGTGCTGGCCGCAAGCGGCACCACCGTCACCGGGACATGGATCAGCATTGCCGTCGGGGAAGGCGCGTCCGCACTCGCGGCGCTCGCCCTCGTGCGCCACACCCGACAGCGCAGCCGGGCCTCGCTGCCGCCGTGTCCGCCACGCCCCTGAAAAGGGATCCCCCCTACGGCGGTTCTCGCGGGTGGTGTGTGGTGGGCGCGGCAGGTTTCGAACCTGCGACCCCTCGCTTGTAAGGCGAGTGCTCTCCCACTGAGCTACGCGCCCGGAACGCCCGTACGGCGGGCCGGAGCGGCAAGCTTACCTGCCGCCTCCGGCCCGGTCGAACGACCTGTCCAGGGGTGGATCAGCCGGCGACGGCCTCGGCCAGCGCCTTGCGCCAGCCCTGCTGGTCGCGTGCCTCACCGGGCATGTTCATCTCGGCGAAGCGGACCACGCCGGCCTTGTCGATGACGAAGGTGCCCCGGTTGGCGATGCCGGCGACGTCGTTGAAGACGCCGTACGCCTGGGCCACCGCGCCGTGCGGCCAGAAGTCGGCCAGCAGCGGGAACTGGTAGCCCTCCCGGTCGGCCCAGATCTTGTGGGCGTAGACCGAGTCGACGCTGACGGTCAGCACCTGGACGTCGTCGTTGACGTAGTCGTTGAGGTTGTCCCGCACCTCGCACAGCTCACCCTGGCAGATGCCGGTGAAGGCGAGCGGGTAGAAGACCAGCAGCACGGTCTTGCGACCGCGCAGGTCCGAGAGCCGGACCTCCTGGTTGTTCTGGTCCTTGAGCAGGAAGTCGGGCGCCTCGGCGCCAACCTCGATCGGCATGCCTGCGCTCCTACTTCTTGCTCTTGGAGCCGCGTCGCAGCACCAGGCGGGCGCCGCTCCAGTCGCGGCCGGCGTTGATGGTGGAGGTCTGCTGGAGCCCGGCGGTCTGGGCGCTCTCGGCGACCTCGCTCGGCTCGACGTGGCCGTCCCGGCCGGCCTTCGGCGTCAGGAGCCAGACCACGCCGTTGTCCGCCAGCGGCCCGAGGGCGTCGACGAGGAGCTCGAAGAGGTCACCGTCGCCGTCGCGGTGCCAGACCAGAACCGCGTCGACCACCTCGTCGGTGTCCTCGTCGACCAGTTCTCCACAGCGGTCGGTCAGGGCGTCCCGGAGATCGGTGTCGACGTCGTCGTCGTAGCCCATCTCCATGACGACCATGCCCGGCTCGATCCCGAACCGGTCCGCCAGGCTGCGTACCCCGTCGGCGGCCTGACCAGCGGTCGCGCTCACTGTCGCGTGCCTCCTCGTCTCATCCCTGCTCCGGCGTCGTGTGACGCCGTGGTGCCCAGTCCACACAGTTGCGGCTCGCTGCGCAAGTGGCGCACCGGGTGGAACGGAATTTACCGTGCCAGCAGCGTACGGGCACCCTGGGTAATGGCTTCCTCGGACACCAGAACCTGATGGGCAGCCGGACCTAATGGTACAAAAGAGTCAAGTGCCGCCACCCGGCGCGCCGCACCGACGTAACCGGTGTCGACGAGCGCGGACAGCACCCCCTCCCCCACCCCGCCGGACCGCCTGGTCTCGTCCACCACCAGCACCCGACCGGTCGCCGAGGCCTCCCGGATGATGTCCGCCACCGGCAGCGGGGCGAGCCAGCGCAGGTCCACCACCCGACTGCCGACGCCCTCCTCGGCCAGCGTGGCCGCCGCCCGCAGCGACATCCGCACCCCGTTACCGAAGGTGATGATGGTGAGGTCCTCGGCGGAGCCGATCCCGTACACCCGGGCCCGGCCGACCGGCACGTGCCGGTCCGCCCAGGCGCCCGGCTCGGCGTACTCGGCCAGCCACTCGCCGTCGCCGTCGGCGTAGAGGTCGCGGGAGTGGTAGAGCGCGATCGGCTCCAGGAAGACGCAGACCGCGCCGTCCACCCGGGCCGCCGCCAGGCAGGTCCGCAGCATCGGCGCCGCGTCGTCCGGCCGGGCCGGCACCGCGATCACCAGCCCCGGCACGTCCCGCAGCACCGCCACCGAGTTGTCGTTGTGGAAGTGCCCGCCGAAGCCCTCCTGGTAGGCCAGGCCGGCCACCCGCACCACCATCGGGTTGCGGAACGCGCCCCGGGAGAAGAAGCGCATGGTGGCCGCCTCGCCCCGGAGCTGGTCCTCGGCGTTGTGCAGGTAGGCCAGGTACTGGATCTCCGGCACCGGCAGCATGCCGGCCAGCCCGGCGCCGAGCCCGAGACCGAGGATCGAGGTCTCGTCGAGCAGCGTGTCGAACACCCGCGCCGCGCCGAAGCGGTCCCGCAGGCCCTTGGTCACCCCGTACACCCCGCCCTTGGCGGCCACGTCCTCACCGAACACGGCCATCCGCGGGTGGTCGAGCATGCCGTCGGCGAGCGCCGCGTTGATGCTCTGCGCCAGCGTCAGCGGCCCGGTCAGCTCCGGCGGCTTGCCGCCGAACGCCTCCGCCCGCGCCGCGGCCCCCGGACCGGTCGCGTGCGCCGCCGACTCGGCGACCGCCCGGGACACCCGCACCGGCCGGCGGGGCGCCAGCTCCGACACCACCTCGACCGGGGACGCCAGCTTCGGCTCGTCAAGCACCTCCTCGGCGATGCGCCGGAGCTGCCAGCCCCGCTCGTCGTACCGGGCGAGCAGTTCCTCCCCGCCGGCGTAACCGGCTGCCACCAGCCGGCGGGCGGTGACCAGCAGCGGGTCCCGCGCCTCGTCCGCGGCGATCTCCGCCGGACTCCGGTACGCGGTCTCCACGTCCGCCCCGGCGTGCCCCATCAGCCGGACCGTGCTCAGGTGCAGCACCGCGGGCCGGCGGTGCCGGCGCACCCAGGCCGCCGCCTCCGCCGCCACCCGGTGCGCCTGCACCGCGTCGGTGCCGTCCGCGGCGAAGTAGCGGATGCCGGGCCGGGACCGCAGCATCGTGGCCACCCACCCCTCGGGCGAGCGCACGCTGATGCCGAGCCCGTTGTCCTCGCAGACGAACAGGACCGGGATCCGCAGGCCGGTGTGGTCGTACCAGCCGGCGGTGTTGAGTGCGGCGGTGGCGGTGGCGTGGTTGATCGAGGCGTCGCCGAACGAGCAGACCACCACCGCGTCCGGCGGCCAGGACGCCACCTCCGGGTCACCGTCGGCGCGCGGGCCGCCCCGGCGCAGCCGCTCCAGGGCCAGCCCCAGCCCGACCGCCCGGGGCAGGTGCGAGGCGACGGTGGAGGTGGTCGGCACGACCGCGAGGTCGGCCCGGCCGAAGACCTTGTGCCGGCCGCCGGCGATCGGTTCCGCGGCGGAGGCGACCATGCCCCGCAGCACGTCGCGCGCCGCCGCCGCGTAGGCGTCGTCGAGCGACGGCGACGGCAGATCGGGTACGCCTGCCGTCGCGCCGCCGTCCGCGTCCCCGGCCACGCCGACCCGATCGGGTACGCCGGGAGTCGCGCCGCCGTCCGCGTCCACGGTCACGCCGGCCCCGGTCGGCAGCCGCACCGCCTCGACGCCCGCCTCATCCGGCAGGTCGCCTCCTGCGACTCCGGCACCCGACCGTTGCCCACCGTCGTCCACATCTCCCGTAACGGCGTCAGTCACCGCCGGATCGAGATCTTGGTAGGAAACGGCCCCCATAGGGGCACTTTCGTACCAAGATCTCGACGGATCCCGGTCTTCGGAACGATCATCTCGGTAAGCGGGAGAAGCAGGGTCGATGGCGTCCGGGTCGGTGAGGTCCGACAGGTCCGGCGCGCCATCCTGGCGGGGGGCCGACGCAGGCGAACCATCCGCGCCGAGGGCCGACGAAACAGGCGAGCCGTCCGGACGGGAGGCCGACGCCCCGGGCGGGGACGGCGGGCTGAACGGGAAATCGCCGGCCGCCTGGGCGGCGCGCAGGCAGTAGAACGCCCCGGACCGGTAGTGCAGCAGCGCCGGGTCGGTCGGACGCAGCGCGGCGGCCACCGCGGCGTTCCCCTCGTGGCCGGCCGAGCCGATCGTGTAGTAGCCCTCGCCGAACCCGCGCAGCCAGCGCCCGGCCAGGTCGAGCAGCCGGCTGGTGAGCTGCGCGTCGAACAGGGCCAGCGCCTGCGCCCCGGTCAGCGAACCGTCGCCGGGCAGCGGTTCGCCGAGGTCGCGCCGCCGCTCAGGCGTGCCGAGCGCAGCCAGGTCGGCGCGGAGCCGGTCGTCGAGATCGTGCGGGGTGGTCACGTCGGACAGCATTACCGACTCGGACCCGCCTCGCCCAGTCGGACACGTTCCGCCCGGCGTGGCTCAGATCTCCCCGCACGCCTCGGGACAGCCGCCGTCGGACACCTTCCAGACCAGCTCGTGCAGCGTGGCCAACTCGGCCGCGCTCAGGCCGTCGAGCAGTCGGGAGTCCGACATCACCTGCCGGAGCCGGTCGCGCACCTGCCGGCCGCGCGCGGTGACCACGAGCGTCTTCTGCCGCCGGTCGGTCGGGTCGGTGCGCCGCTCCACCAGGCCGGCCTGCTCCAGCTTGTCGGCCAGGCCGGTCACGTTGGACCGGTCGCAGCCGAGTTGCTCGGCGAGGTCGCGGGCCGGCAGCGGGTGGTCGGGGTCCAGCTCGTGCAGCGCCCGGCCGGCCGCCGGGGTGAGCCCCAGCGCGGCGATCGCCTCGTCCTGGTGGTGCCGCAGCGCGGCGGCCACGTGCAGGATCCGACGCACGGCCTCCCCGGCCAGGACGGCCCGGTCGCCCGGTGCGGCGGTGGAAGGCACCATGCCCGCCATCATACGTGACCAAGCAACAATTGACCCGGTCCACTACATGACGGGCGGTGTCCGGCTCAGCCGGCCAGGAACGAGAAGCGGACCTGGCGGTCCGGGTTGTCGCCGTTCGGGTCGACCAGGCAGATCGACTGCCAGGTGCCGAGCTGGAGCCGCCCGTCGAGCACCGGCAGCGTGGCGTACGGGGGCACGAGAGCCGGCAGCACGTGGTCGCGCCCGTGCCCGGGTGAGCCGTGCCGGTGCCGCCACCTGTCGTCGGTGGGGAGCAGGTCGTCGAGCGCCCGGAGCAGGTCGTCGTCCGAGCCGGCGCCGGTCTCGATGATCGCCAGCCCGGCGGTGGCGTGCGGGACGAAGACGTGCAGCAACCCGTCGCCGGCCCCGGCGACGAAGCGCTCGGCCTCGGCCGTGATGTCCCGGACGGTGGGCCGGGAACCGGTCCGGACGCTGATCACCTCACTGCGCATACGGCGCATTCTGCCGCAGCGGCTCAGTTCCCGCCGCCGCCACCGCAGTCCCCGCCGCTGCCTCCGCCGCCGTCCCCCGAGCCGTAGTCGGGCATCTGGCCGCCGCCGGTCTCCGGGCCGGGCGTGTGCGGGAGGACGGCGGCGCCGCCGGCCGCCTCCCGGTAGCCGGCGCCGAACCGGCGGCGGTGGCGGATCTCGTCGACGCCGGCGAGGGCCAGCATCACGCCGACGCCGATGCCGATCGCCCAGCCGGACCCCCATTCCGGGGTACGCGCGATCTCCCGGGCCAGCGCGACCGCCGAGCCCACGATGAGCAGCGCTCCCACCGCCACCAGCACATGACCCGCCCGAACCGGCCGTCCCCGCATGCCGGCAGGGTAGCCGGGGTGGCCAACCACGGGCCGGACGGCGCGGCCGGTGATCGCACAAAGTTACCGACGGGTACCTGTGTTCAGCATCGCGTCTGGGGGAGGCAGACGTGACGACGAGCGCCACCAGGGGGCAGGATGGCGCTAGAGACCTATCCCACACAGAACCGAGGGAACGCCTGTGGCTACGGAACGCAAGCGCCCGGTGATCACCGCTGGTCTGCCGAGCCAGCTTCCGGACATCGACCCTGAAGAGACCAGCGAATGGGTCGAGTCGCTCGACGGTGTCATCGACGAGCGCGGAACCAAGCGCGCCCGGTACGTCATGCTTCGCCTGCTGGAGCGGGCCCGCGAGCGCCAGGTCGGGGTGCCGTCCCTGACCACCACCGACTACATCAACACCATTCCGCCGGAGCGGGAGCCGTGGTTCCCCGGTGACGAGCACATCGAGCGGCGGCTGCGGGCCTACATCCGGTGGAACGCCGCCATGCTGGTGCACCGGGCGCAGCGCCCGGAGATAGGCGTGGGCGGCCACATCTCCACGTTCGCCAGCTCGGCGTCGCTCTACGAGGTGGGCTTCAACCACTTCTTCCGCGGCAAGGAGCACCCGGGCGGCGGGGACCAGATCTACTACCAGGGTCACGCCTCCCCCGGCATGTACGCGCGGGCGTTCCTGGAGGGCCGGCTGAGCGCCGACCAGCTCGACGGCTTCCGGCAGGAGCTGTCGCACCGCGCCGGCTCGCTGCCCTCGTACCCGCACCCGCGGTTGATGCCGGACTTCTGGGAGTTCCCCACCGTCTCCATGGGCCTCGGCCCGCTGAACGCCATCTACCAGGCGCGGTTCAACCGCTACCTGCAGCACCGGGGCATCAAGGACACCTCCCAGCAGCACGTCTGGGCGTTCCTGGGCGACGGCGAGATGGACGAGGTCGAGTCGCTCGGCGCGATCGGCGTGGCCGCGCGCGAGGAGCTGGACAACCTCACCTTCGTGATCAACTGCAACCTCCAGCGGCTGGACGGTCCGGTCCGCGGCAACGGCAAGGTCATGCAGGAGCTGGAGGCGTTCTTCCGGGGCGCCGGCTGGAACGTGATCAAGGTGGTCTGGGGCCGGGAGTGGGACCCGCTGCTCGCGGCGGACACCGACGGCGCGCTGGTCAACCTGATGAACACCACGCCCGACGGTGACTACCAGACCTACAAGGCGGAGTCCGGGGCGTACGTCCGGGAGCACTTCTTCGGCCGCGACGCGCGGACCCGCAAGATGGTCGAGCACCTGAGCGACGACGAGATCTGGAACCTCAAGCGGGGCGGGCACGACTACCGCAAGCTCTACGCGGCCTACAAGGCGGCGATGGAGCACACCGGCCAGCCGACCGTCATCCTCGCCAAGACCATCAAGGGCTGGACGCTGGGCTCGCACTTCGAGGGCCGCAACGCCACGCACCAGATGAAGAAGCTGACGCTGGACGACCTGAAGCTGTTCCGCGACCGGCTCTACCTCGACATCCCGGACAAGCAGTTGGAGGAGAACCCCTACCTCCCGCCGTACTACACGCCGGACGAGAAGTCGGACGAGATGGAGTACCTGCGGGAGCGGCGGCGCCAGCTCGGCGGCTTCCTCCCGTCGCGTACCACCGAGCGCAGGACGCTGGCGATCCCGGGCAGCGAGCGGTTCGCCGACGTCAAGCGCGGGTCGGGCAAGCAGAAGGTGGCCACCACGATGGCCTTCGTCCGCCTGCTCAAGGACGTGATGAAGGACAAGGAGTTCGGCAAGCGCTGGGTGCCGATCATCCCGGACGAGGCCCGTACCTTCGGCATGGACTCGCTCTTCCCGACGCAGAAGATCTACTCGCCGCACGGCCAGCGCTACACCTCGGTCGACCGGGAGCTGTTCCTGTCCTACAAGGAGTCGACCACCGGGCAGATCCTGCACGAGGGCATCAACGAGGCCGGCTCGGTCGCCTCGTTCACCGCCGCCGGCACGTCGTACGCGACGCACGGCGAGCCGATGATCCCGATGTACATCTTCTACTCGATGTTCGGCTTCCAGCGCACCGGCGACGGGTTCTGGGCGGCGGCCGACCAGATGGCCCGGGGCTTCGTGCTCGGCGCGACCGCCGGCCGGACCACGCTCAACGGTGAGGGCCTCCAGCACGAGGACGGGCACTCGCTCCTGCTCGCCGCCACCAACCCGGCGGTGGTCGCGTACGACGCGGCGTTCGCGTTCGAGCTGGCGCACATCCTGGAGAACGGCCTGCACCGGATGTACGGCGAGGCGCAGGAGAACGTCTTCTACTACCTCACCGTCTACAACGAGCCGATCTTCCAGCCGGCCGAGCCGGAGGGTGTGGACACCGAGGGCATCGTCAAGGGCATCTACCGCTACTCGCCGGCGCCGCAGGTGGGCGCGGACGCGCCGAAGGCGAACGTGCTGGCCTCCGGCACCGGCATGCAGTGGGCGCTCAAGGCCCAGCAGTTGCTCGCCGAGGACTGGGGCGTGGCCGCCGACGTGTGGTCGGTGACGTCCTGGACCGAGCTGCGCCGCGACGCGGTGGAGTGCGAGGAGCACAACCTGCTCAACCCGGGCGAGGAGCAGCGGGTGCCGTACATCCAGCGGAAGCTGGCCGACGCCGAGGGCCCGAAGGTCGCGGTCAGCGACTGGATGCGCGCGGTGCCGGACCTGATCGCCCGCTGGGTGCCGGGTGACTACACCTCGCTCGGCACGGACGGTTTCGGCATGTCGGACACCCGGCACGCGCTGCGCCGCCACTTCCACGTGGACGCCGAGTCGGTGGCGGTCGCCACGCTGCGGCAGCTCGCCCTGCGCGGCGCGGTCCCGGCGCACGTGCCGGCCGACGCCGCCCGCAAGTACGCCCTGGACGACGTCAACGCCGCCCCGGTCGGCGAGACCGGCGGCGACAGCTAGCAGGTGAAAGGCGGGGCCCCTGCTTAACGCCTCCGGTAGAGGAGGGGCCCCCGCTTAACGCCGACGGACACGACGATGGTCCGGCGTCCCTGGTTGGGATGCCGGACCATCGTCGTTGCGGGCGACGCCGGGACTGGGACCCGGTCAGCCGACGGCGGCCAGGTCGGTCAGCCGGGCCAGCGAGTCCTCCAGGTCGGCGCCGACCCGGCGCAGGCCGAGCCGCAGCATGGCGGCCTTGACCGGCCCGGCGGGCCACCGCACCACGATCAGCCGGACGACCGTGCCGCCGGCCTCCTCGTCCGCGGTGAGCTGGACGTAGATCTCGGTGCGCGCCTCGGCCCGGGCGCCGGCGCCCTTGGCCCGTTCGCGCCAGCCGATCAGGGTCGGTTCCTGATAGGCGATCACCTCGGCCTCGTGGGCGGCGCCGCGCCCGGCCTGGACCAGTTGCCGCCGACCGAACCCCTCCCCGGAGAGGACCTCGGCCGCGCGGACCCCCGCCAGCCAGGCCGGCAACTGCTCGGCCCGCTGCACGACGTCCCAGACCACTTCTACCGGCGCCGCCACGTGCGCGCTACGTTCCACGAGGATCATGAGCGTCTTTCCCCCACTTAAATCACATCCGCGATATTTGGCACTCTATGTGTAAATCGGACTTAAGCGGACGGGATCGGAGAAGACACGCCGAACGCCCTTGTGTTGCCCGGCTTCCCGGCCTATAGCGCGGCGGCCGGCCGCCCCCTAGAGTCGCGAACACGCTTCATGTCTTGGGAGGGCGAATTGACGACCGTGCCGCTGCCCGACTTCCCCGCCGGCTTCCGCTGGGGGGTGTCCACCTCCGCGTACCAGATCGAGGGAGCGACCGGCGTCGACGGCCGGGGGCCGTCCATCTGGGACACGTTCGCCCGCGAGCCGGGCCGGATCGTCGACGGCAGCACCGGTGACGAGGCCTGCGACCACCGCCACCGGTACGCCGAGGACATCGCGCTGACGGCCGGGCTGGGCGTGTCCGCGTACCGGTTCTCGATCGCCTGGCCCCGGGTGCAGCCCGGCGGCGCCGGCCCGGCCAACGCCGCCGGGCTGGACTTCTACGACCGGCTGGTGGACGGCCTGCTCGCCGCCGGCGTCGACCCGGTCGCCACGCTCTTCCACTGGGACCTGCCCCAGCCGCTGGAGGACGCCGGCGGCTGGCTGAACCGCGACACCGCCGCCCGCTTCGCCGAGTACGCCGACCTGACCGCGGCCCGCCTCGGCGACCGGGTGAAGCTCTGGATCACGCTCAACGAGCCGTTCATCCACATGACCCTCGGCTACGGCATCGGCACCCACGCGCCCGGCCGGATGCTGCTCTTCGACTCCTTCCCGGTGGCGCACCACCAGCTCCTCGGGCACGGCCTCGCGGTCGCCGCGCTGCGCGCGCGCAGCACCAGCGAGGTGGCGATCGCCAACAACTACTCACCGGTGCGGCAGGTCGGCGACACCGACGCGGACCGGGTCGCCGCGCGGGCGTACGACGCGCTGCACAACCGGCTCTTCACCGACCCGCTGCTCGGTCGCGGTTACCCCGACGCGCCCGGCTTCGACCCGGCCGTGGTCCGGGACGGGGACCTCGACGTCATCGCCGCGCCGATCGACGTGCTCGGGGTGAACTACTACAACCCGACCGGCATCCGGGCGCCGGAGGAGGGCTCGCCGCTGCCGTTCGAGATGGTGCCGCTGGACGGCTACCCGCGCACCGCGTTCGACTGGCCGGTGGCCCCGGACGGACTGCGCGAGCTGCTCGGCCAGCTCCACGACCGCTACCGCGACGCGCTGCCGCCGATCCAGGTCACCGAGAGCGGATGCGCCTACGACGACGTGCCGGACGCCGACGGCCGGGTGCACGACCCGGAGCGGATCGCCTACCTGGACGGGCACGTGCGCGCGGTGCACGAGGCGATCGGCGCGGGCGTGCCGGTCACCGGGTACTTCGTCTGGTCGCTGCTGGACAACTGGGAGTGGGCGGAGGGGTTCACCAAGCGCTTCGGCCTGGTGCACGTCGACTACCCGACCCAGCGGCGGACCCCGAAGTCCTCGTACACCTGGTTCCGGGATCTGATCCGGCGATGACCACGGTGAACCCGACGCCGGCCTCGCTGCCGGCGGCGCTCGCCGAGCCGACCGTGCCGGTGCGGCGGAGCTGGATCGCGCTGATCTTCGCGGCCAACCTGGGCGTCTGGATGGCGTTCTTCACCCCGATCCAGGTGCTGCTGCCGCAGCAGATCGAACGCATCTCGCCCGGCGACAAGGAGGCCATGCTGGCGGTGGTGACCGGCCTCGGCGCGCTCGCCGCGGTGCTGGCCAACCCGCTCGCGGGCGCGCTGTCGGACCGTACCTCGCTGCGGCTGGCCAACCGGCACTTCGGCCGCCGGCACGTCTGGACCGCGACCGGCGCGGTGGTCGGCGCGCTCGCCCTGGTGCTGCTGGCCCGGCAGGACACCGTCGCCGGGGTGGCGGTGGCCTGGGTGGCCGCGCAGGTCTGCTTCAACGCGATGCTGGCCAGCCTCACCGCCGCGATCCCGGACCGGGTCCCGGTGGCCCAGCGCGGCGGCGTCTCCGGCTGGGTGGGCATCCCGCAGGCGCTCGGCCTGGTGCTCGGCGCGGTGCTGGTCACCGCCGTGGTCACCGGCAACGCCGCCGGGTACGCGGCGATCGCGCTCGCCGTGCTGCTGCTGTCGCTGCCGTTCGCGCTGCTCACCCAGGACGATCCGCTGCCCCGGGAGCACCGGTCGCCGCTGCGGGCGCGCGCCCTGCTCGCCTCGATGTGGATCAGCCCGCGCCGCCACCCCGACTTCGCCTGGGCCTGGTTCACCCGGTTCCTGGTGCAGTTGGGCAACGCGCTCGGCACGCTCTACCTGCTCTACTTCCTCACCGACGGGGTGCGGGTGGCCGACCCCGAGGGCTCGCTGTTGGTGCTGATCCTGCTCTACACGCTGGGCATGATGCTGACCGCGGTGGTCGCCGGGCGGATCTCCGACCGCTCCGGCCGGCGCAAGGTGTTCGTGATCGTCTCCGGGTTGATCATGGCGGTGGCGGCGACGCTGCTCGCGGTCGCGCCGGTCTGGCCGATGGCGATCGTGGCCGCGCTGCTGCTCGGCGCCGGCTACGGGGTCTACCTGGCGGTGGACGCCGCGTTGATCACCCAGGTGCTGCCCGCCGCCACCGACCGGGCCAAGGACCTGGGCGTGATCAACATCGCCAACTCCGCGCCGCAGGTGCTCGGGCCGGCGCTCTCCGCCCCGATCGTGGTCCACCTGGGCGGATACCCCACGCTCTACGCGGCCACCGCGGTGGTCACCCTGGTCGGCAGCGCCCTGGTCGTGAAGATCAAGGCGGTGCCCTGACCGGACCCCTGCCGGAAAGCGGTCGCGGCCCGCCGTAGGCTGGGGGACGTGACGGTACGTGTACGCTTCGCCCCCTCCCCGACCGGAATGTTCCACGTCGGCGGCGCCCGCTCGGCCCTGCAGAACTGGATCTTCGCCAAGCAGCAGGGCGGAGTGTTCGTGCTCCGCGTCGAGGACACCGACGCGGCCCGCAACCGGCCCGAGTGGACCGAGGGCATCCTCTCCGCGCTCGACTGGATCGGCATCGCGCGCGGCAGCTACGAGGGCCCCTACTTCCAGTCCTCCTACGCGGGCGAGCACCGGGCCGCCGCACAGCGCCTCTACGAGGCCGGCCGGGCCTACTACTGCGACTGCACCCGCGAGGACGTGCAGGCGCGTACCGGCTCGCAGCACCGCGGCTACGACGGGTTCTGCCGCGACCGGGGGCTGCCGGCGGGCGAGGGCCGGGCGCTGCGCTTCCGCACCCCGGACGAGGGCGAGACCGTGGTGGTCGACCTGATCCGCGGCGAGCCGACGTTCGAGAACAAGCTGATCGAGGACTTCGTCATCGCCCGGGGCGACGGCTCGCCGGTCTTCCTGCTGGCCAACGTGGTCGACGACATGACCATGGGGATCACCCACGTGATCCGGGCCGAGGAGCACCTGCCCAACACTCCGAAGCAGCAGTTGCTCTGGGACGCGCTCGGGGTCAAGCCGCCGATCTGGGCGCACGTGCCCGTGGTGGTCAACGAGAAGCGGCAGAAGCTGTCCAAGCGACGCGACAAGGTCGCCCTGGAGGCGTACCGGGACGAGGGCTACCTCGCCGACGCGATGCGCAACTACCTGATGCTGCTCGGCTGGGCGCCGTCGGGCGACCGGGAGATCGTACCCTGGTCGGTGATCGAGGACGAGTTCCGGCTCGACGAGGTCAACCCCTCCCCCGCCTTCTTCGACGAGAAGAAGCTGCGCGCGTTCAACGGCGAGTACATCCGGGCGCTGCCGGTCGAGGACTTCGTCGCGGCGTGCCAGCCGTGGCTCACCGGCACCGACACCATCGCCCCGCCGCCGTGGCAGCCGGCCGACCTCGACCCGGCCGCGTTCGCGGCGGTGGCCCCGCTGGCGCAGACCCGGATCGCGGTGCTCAGCGAGATCGTGCCGAACGTCGACTTCCTGTTCCTGGCCGACCCGCTGATCGACGAGGCGGCCTGGGCCAAGGCGATGAAGGAGGGCGCGGCCGACCTGCTGGACGCCGCGATCGCCGCGTTCGAGTCGCTGGAGTCCTGGGACGCCGAGTCGCTGAAGTCCACCCTGGAGGCGGTCGGCGCGGAGCGCGGGCTGAAGCTGGGCAAGGCACAGGCGCCGGTCCGCGTCGCCGTCACCGGACGCACCGTCGGCCTGCCGCTGTTCGAGTCCCTCGAGGTGCTCGGCCGCGAGCGCACGCTGACCCGGCTGCGCGCCGCCCGGGTGCGCCTGGTCTGAGCCTCACCCCGCGAGCCGCCGCGCCGCTGCCTGCGATGTGGCGGCCGGCAGGGGTCGGCGAGCCGGCGTGGCCGCGACGAACGTGAGGGCCGGCGGGATGCTCGGCGTGCCGCGACCGACGTGGCGGTGACCGCCAAGGTCCTCGGCGTGCCGCAGCGGCAGCCGGACGGGTGCCGGCGCATGGCTTGGACGGCCTGAGACGACCATCGTGCCCCAGTAGGTGCCCTCGCTGGCCTGAGGCACCCATGGCGCTCCAGTCACGCCCCGGCGGGCCGGTGAGTGGAACGCCATGGGTGCCTGGGTGGAGCTGAGACACCCATGGCGCTCCAGTGACGCTCCGACGCGTTGGTGGGTGGAACGCGATGGGTGTCTGGTGGGCCGGGGCCTCACCCGGCACGGCCCGCCCCGGTCGCAGCGCGGCACGGCGCGGCACGGCGCGGCGGGCTCCGGGTTGGCATCAGGTCAGCGTCGACGGGCGCGGCGGCGCAGCATCAGGCCGCCGGCCAGCGCGGCCAGCACCAGGACCGCGACGGGTGCCCACCACCAACCCGTACCCCCGTCGTCGTCCGCGGCGGCGACCGGGGTCGCACTCGCCGACGTCGGCGCGGCGCCGGTCGGCGCCGCGGTCGGGGTGGGCACGGCGGTGGTGGGCGTCGCGCTCGCCGACGGGGATTCGGCCGGGGTGCCGGTGGTCAGGGTGAAACGGATCTCGCCCTTCACCGGGTGCCCGTCGTCGGACGCGAGCTGGTAGGTCACGATGTAGAGCCCGGCCGCGCCCGGCGTGAACGGCACGCTCACCCGCTTGCCGGCGAACGTCGGCGCGCCGCCCGCGGCGGCCACGTTGTCCGGCCCGGTGACCGTCACCTTCGTGGTGGCCTCCTTCGGGGTGGCGAGGAAGCGCAGCTCGATCCGCTTCGGCGCGGTGGCCACCCGGGCGCCGTTCTCCGGATCGCTGCCGGTCAACGAGTTGTGCGCGGCGGCCGGCGTGGCCGGCGCCATCAGTGACACCCCCGCCGCCACCCCGAGCACCACCAACCAGGCACGTGCCGTGCCGGCAACCCTGCCCCCCATGAACCCCTCCGTCCGGGTAAGATCCGGCCGCTGATCTTCGGCCGTTCCATTGGTCGGTCTCAGCTCGCAGATAGTTCCAATTACTCTTCCACCTACTGCAACCACGCGACGTTCTGCGGAGTCTTTCAGGTGGGCGGGTCCGGTGCGACCCGCAGCGGAAGCCAGCCATCGAACGGGGCGAGGAGGCGGCGATGATCCGGAAGGTGAGACGGCTGTTGACCGTCGTGGCCGGGGCGGCGGTGGCACTCGCGTGCTCGCTCGCGCTCACCGGCACGACGGCCGCGACGGCCGCGCCGAAGCTCGCCCCACCCGGGGTGGACATCACCGGCGACCGGCTCGACCAGCCGCTCCAGCTCCGGGGTGACACCCGGCCGGCCGAGGTCAACATGATCATCGACCAGGTCAAGTGGCTGGGGGCGACCGGGCAGCTACGCGGTCCCGCCGCCAAGGACCTCGGTCCGAAGTACACCGTGGTGGTCCTCGTCGCCGGCACGCCGAAGAACACGTTCGACCTGTTCCCGCTGGCCAAGGGCGGCCCCCGGGTCTACCGGCCGGCCAAGCAGCCCGACCTGAGCCACCCCCGGGCCGGCTGGTTCCTGGGCCGCCTCAACATGTCCGAGACGCTGCGCGCCGTCGGGGTGCCGCTGGCGCCCCAGTTCGACACGCTCTCCGGCGGCATCGGGGGCGGCGAGCGGGCCCTGCCGGAGGAGGCGCTCGACCCGGTGGGCAACCTCGACACCGCGCTCGCCGAACTCCAGCGGCTGCTGCTGCTCAACATCGGCGTGGTGCTGGTGATCACCGTCGGGCTGGCCGGCATCGCGCTCCTGGTGCGCCGCCGCACCCGCTGAGCCCCACGCTCAGATCGTCAGCACGACCTTGCCCCGGACGTGCCCCGCCTCCACCAACCGCTGCGCCTCGGCCGCCTCCGCCAGCGGGAACGTCCGGGCCACGTGCACGGTGAGCCGGCCGGCGTCGACCAGGCCGGCCAGCACGCTCAGGTCGGCCGTCGACGGCTTGACGAAGACGTAGCTGCCGCCGAGCCGGGTCACGTGCTCGGGATCGGCCGTGGAGAGCAGCCGCGCCGGCCGGCCGATCAGCTCGGCGGAGACGTCCAGCGCGTCACCGCCGAACAGGTCCAGCACCACGTCCACCCCGTCGGGCGCGACCGCGCGGACCCGGTCCGCCAGACCGTCGCCGTAGGCGACCGGCTCCGCGCCCAGCGACCGGACGAAGTCGTGGTTCGCCTCGCTCGCCGTGCCGATCACCCGGTCCGCGCCGAGCGCCCGGGCCACCTGCACCGCCAGGTGCCCCACCCCGCCAGACGCGCCGTGCACCAACACGGTGTCGCCGGCGCCGGTGCGGGCCAACTGCAACGCCTGGTAGGCGGTCAGGCCGGCCAGCGGCAGCCCGGCCGCCTCCGGCCAGGACGCCTGCGCCGGCTTGTCGGCCAGGCACCGCTCCGGGGCCGGGACCAGTTCCGCGTACGTGCCGTGCTGCACGTCGTCGCGGCGGACGTAGCCGATCACCTCGTCGCCCACCGCGAACCCGGCCACCGCCGGGCCGACCGCCTCCACCACCCCGGCCGCGTCCCATCCCGGGACCAGCGGGAAGTGGCTCGGGAACGCGCCGTCCAGGTGGCCGGCGCGGACCTTCCAGTCGACCGGGTTGACCCCGGCGGCGCGCACCCGCACCAGGACCGTGTCCGGCCCGACGGGCGGGGTGGGCAACTCGTGCGGGGTGAGCCCGTCGGCCGGGCCGTACGCGTCGATCGCCATCGCCTTCACCCCACCCACGCTAACCGCCGGACGGGGCTCGCGTGGTCAGCACCAGCGGCGCGGCGGCCGTTCCCGGCGGATCGTGCGGTTGCCCGGGCGCACCGCGCCGTGCCGGTGGCCGCCCGCCCAGCCGGCCTGGTCGCTGCGGCAGGTCCGGGCCGGCGCCGGCTCGACCCCCGGGCACGCCGGCTCGACCACCCGCTGTCGCGGCACCGTGGGCTCGTCGTCGCGCTCGGGCGACCACCCGGCGGGCTCGCCCGGATGGGTCAGACCCGTCCGGCGCGGCTGGTCGTGGCCCGGCCGGCAGGGCTCGTCCTGGGCGCAGCCGTGCTCGGCCTCCCCGTGCGCCATTCCGGTCTCCTCACCCTCGCCGTCGCCCGTCGGGCGGAACGCCCCGACGCGCCCTGACACCGTACTGGCCCGGCCCGACGAGATCGTCAGCGCGTGCCGGTGGAGGTCGCCCGTCCGGGCCCGGGCCGCGCGCACCGGGTGGATCCGCTGGTCAACGCGTGTCAGGCTGGGGCGGTGAGCGAACCGGGCGGGACGGAGACGTCGGCGACGCTGCGCCGCATCGAGCGGGCCGCGGGCAGCCTGGCCACCGCCAGCGTGGCCCGGATGGACGAGAGCCTGCTGTGGTTCCGGGAGCTGCCCGCCGACCAGCGCTCGTGGGTGATGCTGGTCGCCCAGGCCGGCGTGCGGTCGCTGGTGCAGTGGCTGCGGCAGGGCGGCGGCGCGACCGACCGCACCCAGGAGGTGTCGGACGAGGTCTTCGCCACCGCGCCGCAGGCGCTCGCCCGCTCGATCAGCCTCCAGCAGACCGTGGCACTGATCAAGGTGACCATCGAGGTCGTCGAGGAGCAGGTGTCGGAGCTGGCCGTGCCGGGCGAGGAGCAGTCGCTGCGGGAGGCGGTGCTGCGCTTCTCCCGGGAGATCGCGTTCGCCGCCGCGCGGGTCTACGCCCGGGCCGCCGAGACCCGCGGCTCCTGGGACGCCCGGTTGCAGGCGCTGCTCGTCGACGCGCTGCTGCGCGGCGACTCGCCGGACGTGCTGGCCAGCCGGGCCGCCGCGCTGGGCTGGTCGGACGCGCCGCCGGTGGCGGTGGCGGTGGGCCGCTCCCCCGGCGGCGAGGTGGCCGCCGTGCTGCACACGGTCTACCGGCAGGCCCGCCGGATCGGCGTCGAGGTGATCGGCGGGGTGCACGGCGACCGGCTGGTCATCGTGCTCGGCGGGGCGGCCGACCCGCTGGCGGCGACCGAGAAGCTGCGTACCGCGTTCGGCGACGGGCCGGTGGTGGTCGGCCCGGCCGTGCCCAGCCTCGACGAGGCGACCGAGTCCGCGCGGGCGGCGCTGGCCGGCTTCCGGGCCGCGCCGGCCTGGCCGACCGCGCCGTGCCCGGTCGCCGCCGGGGAGCTGCTGCCCGAGCGGGCCCTGGCCGGCGACGCCGAGGCCCGCCGCCGGTTGCGCCACGACGTGTACGCGGCGCTGGCCCGCGCCGGAGGCGAGCTGCTGGAGACGCTCGACGCGTTCTTCGCCGCCGGCGGCACGCTGGAGAGCGCCGCGCGGGCGCTGTTCGTGCACCCGAACACGGTGCGTTACCGGCTCAAGCGGATCTCCGAGGTGACCGGCTTCTCGCCGCTGTCGCCGCGGGACGCGTTCGCGCTCCAGATCGCGCTGACCGTGGGCCGGCTCGACCCGGTGGCACCGGCCGTCGCACCGGTCCCGAACCAGACAGCGGGCGCAGCGGGTCGGAAAGCCGCCCAGAGCGGCGACGACCGCCGCCGATCTTTGTAGGAATCCTCTAAAGCTTCTAGTGCGGTTTCGTGCCGTGCGTTACAGCGCGACCCGCGAGTATCCGTCAGAGTCGTACACGTGCTCGCCGTACTCTCGCCCGGACAGGGTTCACAGAAGCCCGGTTTCCTGAACCCCTGGCTCGACGTCGCCGGTGTCGAGGCGCGCCTGCGTTGGTGGTCCGCGCTGGCCGGGGTCGACCTGATCCACCTCGGCACCCGGGCCGACGCGGACGAGATCAAGGACACCGCCCGCACCCAGCCGCTGCTGGTCGCCGCCGCGCTGCTGGCCGCCGAGCACCTGCCGATGCACGACGTGGCGCTGGTCGCCGGGCACAGCGTGGGCGAACTGGGCGCCGCCGCGCTGGCCGGGGTGCTGCCCGCCGAGGCGGCCGTGACGCTCGCCGGCGTACGCGGCCGGGAGATGGCCGCCGCCTGCGCGCTGGAGCCGACCGGGATGGCCGCCGTGCTCGGCGGCGACCCGGACGAGGTGCTCGCCGCGCTCGAGGCGCACGGGCTGTACGCGGCCAACCGCAACGGCGCCGGCCAGATCGTCGCCGCCGGCTCGCTCGCCGGGCTGGACAAGCTCGCCGCCGAGCCGCCGGCCCGGGCCCGGATCATCCGGCTCCAGGTGGCCGGCGCGTTCCACACCCCCTACATGGCCCCGGCCGAGGCCGCGCTGGCCGGCGTGGCCGCCGGTGTCACCGTCGCCGACCCGGCCCGGATCCTGCTGTCCAACCTCGACGGCGAGCCGGTCGGGCACGGCCGGGAGACCGTCCAGCGCCTGGTCCGGCAGGTGACCGCCCCGGTCCGCTGGGACCTGTGCATGCGCGCGCTCGCCGACCTCGGCGTCACCGGCGTGATCGAGCTGCCGCCCGCCGGCACGCTGGCCGGGCTGGTCAAGCGGGAGCTCAAGGGCGAGGGCGCGCCGGAGATCGTCACCCTGAACACCCCGGACGACCTGCCCGCCGCCCGGCGGCTCGCCGCCCGGCACGGCGGCCCCGCCGCTCACCCCCCGGTGGCCCGCTTCCGGGTGGTGGTCGCCCCCGCCGCCGGCGTCTTCACGCCGGTGGCCGAGCTGACCGAGGGCGCCGCGCTGCACGCCGGCCAGGTCCTCGGCCACGTCGACGGCCGGCAGGGGCCGGTCGAGGTGACCGCGCACCACACCGGGCCGCTCACCGAGTGGCTCGCGCACCACGCCGACCCGGTCGCCCCGGGCCAGCCCCTCGTCCGCATCGGAGGATCGCACTAAATGGTCGGCAGCCGGATCGCCGCGATGGGGCACTACCAGCCCTCCCGCGTGGTCACCAACGACGAACTCGCGCAGATGGTCGACACCAACGACGAGTGGATCCGCGACCGGGTCGGCATCGTCACCCGGCGGATCGCCGGCGACGAGACGGTGGCCGACATGGCCATCGCCGCCGCCGGCAAGGCACTCGCCAACTCGGGGCTGACCGCCGCCGACATCGACCTCGTCGTGGTGGCGACCTGCACGTCCGTGGACCGCAGCCCGAACGTGGCCTGCCGGGTCGCGGCCAAGCTGGGCATCAACGCGCCCGGGGCGTACGACATCAACACCGCCTGCTCCGGCTTCGCGTACGCGCTGGGCACGGTGGACCACGCGGTCCGGGCCGGCGCGGCGCGCAACGCGATCGTCATCGGCGCGGAGAAGCTCTCCGACTTCACCGACTGGACCGACCGGTCGACCTGCATCATCTTCGGCGACGGCGCCGGCGCGGCGGTGGTCACCGCGACCGCCGACGACGAGCCGGCCGGGATCGGGCCGGTGGTGTGGGGGTCCGCGCCGGAGAAGAGCGACGCGGTGCGGATCGAGGGCTGGCAGCCCTACATCGCGCAGGAGGGGCAGTCGGTGTTCCGCTGGGCCACCACCTCGCTGGCCCCGCTCGCGTTGCAGGCCTGCGAGCGGGCCGGGGTGCAGCCGTCGGAGCTGGCCGCGTTCGTGCCGCACCAGGCCAACGGCCGGATCATCGACGGCATCGCCAAGCGGCTGAACATCCCGGACGCGATCATCGCCAAGGACATCGTCGAGTCCGGCAACACGTCGGCGGCGAGCATCCCGCTGGCCCTGTCCAAGCTGGTCGAGCGGCGCGAGGTGCCCTCGGGCGCCCCGGTGCTGCTGTTCGGCTTCGGCGGCGGCCTGACCTACGCCGGTCAGGTCGTCCGCTGCCCCTGATGACCCCCTCGGGCGCGTACGCGCTCCAGGTGCGGTGGCCGGCGTCGCCGGGCACCGAGAAACCCCCGATGAGAGGAACCAACCGCAATGACCCGTGACGAGATCACCGCCGGCCTCGCCGAGATCCTCGAAGAGGTTGCCGGGGTGAACCCGGACGACGTGGCCGAGGGGAAGTCCTTCACCGACGACCTCGACGTCGACTCGCTCTCCATGGTGGAGGTCGTGGTGGCGGCCGAGGAGAAGTTCGGCGTCAAGATCCCGGACAACGAGGTGCAGAACCTGAAGACCGTCGGGGACGCGGTCAGCTACATCGAGGCGCAGTCCTGATCATGAGTCGCCCCGACGTCGTCGTCACCGGGCTCGGCGCGACGACCCCGCTCGGCGGGGACGTCGCGTCGACCTGGGACGCCATGCTCGCCGGCCGCTCCGGGGTGAGTGCGCTCACCCAGGAGTGGGCCGCGCAACTGCCCGTCCGGATCGCCGCCCAGCTGGCGGTGGACCCGGCCGAGGTGCTGGACCGGGTGAAGCTGCGCCGGCTGGACCGCTCGCAGGCGATCGCCCTGATCGCCGCGCGGGAGGCGTGGGCGGACGCCGGCCTGGCCGAACCCGGGGTCGACCCGGAACGGCTGGCGGTCAGCGTCGGCTCGGGCATCGGCGGCGCCACCACCCTGCTCGCCCAGGACGACATCCTGGAGGCGTCCGGCCCGCGGCGGGTCTCCCCGCACACGGTGCCGATGCTGATGCCGAACGGCCCGGCCGCCTGGGTCGGGCTGGAACTGGGCGCGAAGGCCGGCGTGCACTCGGTGGCCAGCGCCTGCGCGACCGGCGCGGAGGCGATCGCGCTGGGCCTGGACATCATCCGCTCCGGCCGGGCCGACGTGGTGGTGGCCGGCGGCACCGAGGCGGTCATCCACCCGCTGCCGATCGCCGGCTTCGCCTCGATGCGGGCCATGTCGACCCGCAACGACGAGCCGGAGAAGGCCTCCCGGCCGTGGGACAAGGCCCGCGACGGCTTCGTGCTCGGCGAGGGCGCGGGCCTGCTGGTGCTGGAGCGCGCCGACCACGCCGCCGCCCGCGGCGCGCGGGTCTACGCGCGCCTGGCCGGCGCCGGGATCACCTCCGACGCGTACGACATGGTGCAGCCGCACGCCGAGGGTGAGGGCGCCATCCGGGCCATCGCCAAGGCGGTCGCCGACTCGGACGTGGCCCGCACCGACATCGTGCACGTCAACGCGCACGCCACCTCCACGCCGGTGGGCGACATGCTGGAGATCGGCGCGCTGCACCAGGCGATCGGTGACCACCCGCTGCTCACCGCCACCAAGTCGATGACCGGGCACCTGCTCGGCGCGGCCGGTGCGCTGGAGTCGATCGCCACCATCCTGGCGATCCGCGACGGCGTGGTGCCGCCGACGATCAACCTGGACGACCCGGACGACGGGCTCAACCTGGACGTGGCCGCGCACAAGGCCCGGCACCTGGAGATCCCGGCCGCGTTGAACAACGCGTTCGGCTTCGGCGGCCACAACGTGGCGCTGGTCTTCACCCGCCCCTGAGGCGTGTAAGGCGGGGCCCCTTTTTAACAGACGTCTGTTAAAAAGGGGCCCCGCCTCACATCCGGTTGCGGGGGTGCTGCCGGGCGGTCCGCTCGTTGCCGCGCCGGTAGTTGCCGGTCCAGCGGGCCATGACCAGTTGCGGGTCGTCGTCGACCTCGGCCAGG
Source organism: Micromonospora ferruginea (assembly GCF_013694245.2). Lineage (NCBI taxonomy): Bacteria > Bacillati > Actinomycetota > Actinomycetes > Micromonosporales > Micromonosporaceae > Micromonospora > Micromonospora robiginosa. The sequence continues at coordinate 344,126 of NZ_CP059322.2, read as the reverse complement.
AACTGCGCGGCCCGGCCACCGCGCAGCGTGCCCGCCGCCCGCCCGTGGTGCGTGATCACCACGGTGCCGTCGGCGCGTACGTCGTAGCGGAACCCCTGTGCTGCCTCTCCCATGGGCGCTGACCCTGCCACCCGGGCGTCCGGTGCCGCACCCGGGTTTCGCCGGACGGGGTGTTAAGCGGGGCCCCCTCCTCTACCGGAGGCGTTAACCGGGGGCCCCTCCTTACACCTTGCAGGTGGTGGCGGGGAGGCCGGGGACCGGGACCGGGGCGCGGCCCGTGGGGCGGGCCTTGCCGGCCAGCACCGCGGCCAGCGCGGTCATCGAGGCCCGGGTGGACGAGTAGGTCGCCAGCACCGTCGGCGACTTCGCCCCGGACAGCAGGTACGGGGTGTCCATGGCCACCGTCACGGCCGCGTCGGCGCGCAGGTCCTTCGCACCGTCGCCGTACCCGACGAGGTGCACCACGGTGCCGCCGGAGGACACCACCTTGACCCCGGCCGCGGTCAGCGCCTCGGTCAGCAACGCCCGGGTGCGGTCCCGGCCGCCGGAGGAGGTGACCCGGACCGGGCCGGTCACCGCGCCTCCGCACGAGCCGCGCAGCACGGTCACCGCGGCGGCGGCCAGGTCGGCGGCGGCCTTGCGGTGCTCGGCCGTGTCCAGCGTCGACAGCGCCGGCTGCGGGTGCCCGGCCAGCCGGAACTTCATGGTGAGCACCCGGGTGACCGCCTCGACCAGGCGGGTCCGCGGCAGCGAGCCGTCCTTGAGCGCGGCGCGCAGCCCGTCGTACGCCTGGTTCACGTTCGGGGTCATCAGGATGAGGTCGTTGCCGGCGTTGAGCGCGCGGACCGCCGCCTCACCGGGCGACCACTTCTTGGCCGGCGGCATGTTCATCCCGTCGGTGATCACCACGCCCTGGAAGCCGAGCTGGCCGCGGAGCACGTCGGTGAGCAGCTTGCGGGAGAACGTGGCCGGGGTGCCCGGGTCGATCGCCTTGACGTCGAGGTGCGCGGACATCACCGCCATCGCGCCGGCGTCGATCCCGGCCCGGAAGGGCGGGAACGCGGTGCGGTCCAGCGTGGCCCGGGACTGCCCGACCACCGGCAGCACGCTGTGCGAGTCGTCGGCGCTCAGGCCGTGCCCGGGGAAGTGCTTCACCGCGGCGCCCACGCCCTCGGCCTGCAGGCCGCGTACCGCGCCGGCGACCTGGGGGGACGCGGTGGCCGGGGTGGCCCCGAAGGACCGCGAGCCGATCACCGTGCTGCGGGTGGCCAGCACGTCGGCGACCGGCGCGAAGTCCAGGTTGACGCCCATCGCGGCCAGCTCCGCCCCGGCGGCCCGCCAGGCGGCCTCGGTCAGGGCCGGGTTGCCGGCCGCGCCGGCGGCGAGCGGGCTGGGCAACTGGGTCACCCCGTCGGTGATCCGGGTGACCACGCCGTACTCCTGGTCGGTGCCGACCAGGAACGGCGCGGCGCCGGCGGGCAGCTTGCCGGCGGCGGCGCGCAGCCCGTCGGTCAGCTCCCGGACCTGCTTGGGGCTGTCGACGTTCGTGGTCTCCTGGTTGCCCGAGGTCGGGTCGTCGGCGCTGAAGCCGACCAGGATGACGCCGCCGAGGCGGTACTTCGCCACCATCTCGGCGGGGGTGTCGACGCCGGCCAGGGCCCGGTTGCCGGCGGCCGAGCCGGCGGAGACCTCGGTGGCCGAGCTGCCGTAGGCGTACGGCATCAGCACCTGCCCGACCAGGTCCTCGTCGGAGAGCGTGGCGACCAGCGCCGCGGCCTGGGCGGCCGGGTCGGCGGTGGTGGGCGCCGGCGACGAGGGCGCGGAGGGCGCCGGCTTCGACGGGGCCGGGCGGGGCCGGTCCGGCCCGTCCGAGCAGCCGGAGACGAGCAGCGCGGTCAGTGCGGCGAGCGCGACGGCGGAGCGCCGCGGGGAAATCGACACGGGCCCCACCGTATCGGGGCAACTCGCCCCGCCGTCACCCCACCCGGGTGAGCAGCGTCACCGGGGCGCCGTCGCCGGCGTACCGGTAGGGCTCCAACTCGGCGTCCCAGGCGGTGCCGAGCGCCTTGTCCAGCGCGTGCGCCAGCGCCTCCGGGGCGCGCGCGGCGGCCATCAGGCTGCGCAGCCGGTCCTCGCCGAGCTGGATGTCGCCGGCCGCGCCGACGGTGGCCCGGAACAGCCCTCGTCCCGGGACGTACATGAAGCGCTCGCCGTCGACGCCGGGACTGGGTTCCTCGGTCACCTCGAAACGGATCATGGGCCACTGCCGGAGGGCAGCAGCCAGCTCGGCGCCCGTCCCCGGGCTGCCGGTCCAGCCGCACTCGGCGCGGCGGGCGCCGTGGTCGACGGGCTGCGCCGTCCAGTGCAGGTTGACCGGCGCGGCGAGGACGCGCGCGATCGCCCACTCGACGTGCGAGCACACGGCGAGCGGGGTCGAGTGGACGTATACGACGCCACGCGTTGGCACGGTGACCTCCCGGTGAGCCGAGGTGCGTCTTCCCCTACGACCTCGTCACCCGAGTGGCCTCTGGCACACATGATGACGGCTGTGACAGGTGGTGCGCCAGCGAATCGGAAAATTCGCCGGGGTCGGGCGGCCGGAAATACCCGGGTGGCCGACCCGGTTGTGTCCCGATGACGGCGCGACGACCAGCCAGGCGTCGTGGTCGTGTACAGTTCTCTGGGCGGTTCTGTGCCGCCGCACATCTTCGCGGGCCGGCGCCCATCCCGGGCGTCACCCGCATCAGCCCCCGGACGTTTCCCGTCCCCACCGTACGTCTGCAAGGAGTACCTCCGTGGCGAGCAACACCTCTAAGACCGCGCGCGCGTCAGTCCGGGCCGGCCAGGCTGGCCAGGGTGGCGCCCTCAGCGTGCTGGGCGAGTTCAAGTACCTGATCCCGCTCAACGGCGGCAAGCACGCCTACGTGCGCAACCTGACCAACGGCAAGACCGCGCACCTGCGCACCGACTCCGACGCCTTCGTCGAGGAGATCCGCGTGCTGGCCGCCGCCGGCCACGCCGCCAAGATCCGCGCCGAGATCAACGGCCTGGCCCAGTCCCACCCGGACCACGGCTGGGACGCCACCGAGAAGCGTCTGGTCGAGGCCGGCGTCTTCGAGGGCTGAGCGCCCTCACCCGCACCACCAGGACCGCCCGTCGGGGATCACCCCGGCGGGCGGTCCTGCGTCTCCTCCTCCGCCAGCACCGTGACCTCGCCGGTGGCCAGGTCGTAGAGCGCGCCCACCACGGCCAGCCCACCGGCCGCCACCGGGCCGGCGAGCAGGTCGTCGGCGCGCAGCGCGGCCACGGTCCGCCGCACGTGCCGGCGGATCGCCAGCGGATGCGCGGCCGGGTCGTCCAGCCCGACCTCGAGCACCGCCGGCGCGATCCGGTCCACCACGTAGGCCAGCGCCCCGCCGGGCCGCCGCCCGGTGCGCAGCGCGTCGACGGTCGAGGCGACCGCGCCGCAGCGCTCGTGGCCCAGCACCATCACCAGCCGTACGCCGAGCTGCCCCACCACGTACTCGATCGAGCCGCATACCGCGCGGTCCAGCACGTGCGCGCCGGTACGGATCACGCAGATCGACCCGAACGTCTGGTCGAAGATCGCCTCCAGCGGCACCCGGGAGTCGATGCAGCCCAGCACCACCGCGTACGGCTGCTGGTCGCCGGAGGCCACCGCCGCGGCGGCGCCGACGTCGTGCCCGTGCAGCGGCTGGCCGCTGACGAAGCGACGGTTGCCGGTGAGCAGCTCGGCCAGGGCGGCCCGGGGGCTCCGGGCGGCGGGCGTGGTCGGCATGCCCCCAGCCTGGTCACCGATCCGACCCGGCGCGGGCGGACGCGAATCTTCTCACCGTCCCGGTTGCCGTGGTGTCATGGCGGGTAACGCCGGTGTCACCGCCGGGTCACTCCGGTGACGCACCGGACGGCCCCGGGAGGTGGACCATGGAACTGCGGCTTCCCGACGACGTGCGCCTGCACGTCACGGTGACCGGTCCGGTCGACGCCGAGGTCACCGTGCTCCTGCTGCACGGGTGGACGCTGGACGGCCGCAGTTGGCACCGGCAGCTCGCCGACCTGCGGGAGCGTTTCGGCGACCGGGTGCGGGTGGTCGCCTACGACGCGCGCGGGCACGGCCGGTCGAGCTGCCTGGCCCTGCCCGATGCCACGCTGGCCCAGCTCGGCGACGACCTGGCCGCGGTGGTCGACGAGTTCGCCCCGTCCGGCCCGGTCGTGCTGGTCGGGCACTCGATGGGCGGGATGACCGTGATGGAGTACGCGCACCGCCACCCGGACCGGTTCGCCGCCCGCACCGCCGGCCTGGTCTTCGTCTCGACCACCGCGGAGGGGCACACGCACACCGCCTACGGGCTCTCGCCGCGGATCACCCGGTTGATCCGGCTGGCCGAGACCACCGGGGCCGGGGTGCTGGCCCGCTGCGGGGGCTGGCGGCCGCCGCACGCGCTGCTGCGCGCGTTGCGTCCCAGCATCCGGTGGATGCTCTTCGGCGACCGCTGCGACCCGGCGGACATCCGGCTGGTCACCTCCGCGGTGGCGCGCGCCACACTCCGCTCGATCGGCGGGTTCCGCGCCTCGATCGGCGCCCAGCACCGGCTGGAGACGCTGGCCGCGCTCGGTGGGCTGCCGGCCGCCGCGCTGGTCGGCGACCGGGACCGGCTGACGCCGCCGCCGTGCGCCGAGTCGATCGCGGCGGCGCTGCCGACGGCCGAGCTGACGGTCTGCCCCGGTGCCGGGCACATGCTGATGATGGAACGCCCGGACGTGGTGAACGCCGCCGTCGCGGGCGTGGTGAGCCGGGTGCTGACCGGCGGACGGACGGCCGGGAAACGGGTGGGAACAGCCGGATAACGGGCAACCGGCACCGGCGTGGGCCGGTCGCGCGGCATGGCCCCGACGTCCGGCTTGCCGGCGGCCCGTACCCTCATTCAGCCCGTCGCGCCGTTCGACCACAGGAGCACCGCGTTGACCGACCAGACCACGCTGGACCGGGAGATCGCCGCCGAGCAGCGGCACCTCGACCGGGTGTACGCCCGGCTGGCCGAGCTGCGCCGGTCCGCGGCCGACGCCGAGCGGGAGGGCTACCAGCTCGCCCGGGTCGGCACGTTCGGCGCGCTGGTCGAGCGGGACGCGATGGTCTTCCACGCCGCCCAGCGCCGGCACGTGCTGGACGCCGAGCACGAGGGGTTGGTCTTCGGCCGGCTGGACCTGCGGACCGGGCAGGTGCTGCACGTGGGCCGCCTCGGCGTGCGCGCCGACGACGCGGAGACGCTGGTGGTGGACTGGCGGGCGCCGGCCGCCGCCGCGTTCTACCAGGCCACGCCGGCCGAGCCGCGGGGCGTGGTGCGCCGGCGCACGATCCAGTCCGCCGCCGAGAAGGTCACCCGGATCGAGGACGACCTGCTGGACCCGGAGGCCGCCCCGCCGGACATGGCGGTGGTCGGCGACGGCGCGCTGCTGGCCACGCTGTCCCGGGCCACCGGTCGGGGCATGCGCGACATCGTGGCCACCATCCAGCGGGAGCAGGACGAGGCGATCCGCTCCCCCGGCAGCGGCGTCACGATCGTCTCCGGGGGTCCGGGCACCGGCAAGACGGCGGTGGCGCTGCACCGGGCCGCGTACCTGCTCTACTCCGACCGGGCCCGGTACGCCGGCGGCGGCATCCTGGTGGTCGGGCCGTCCGGCGTGTTCGTCGAGTACATCGCGTCGGTGCTGCCGTCGCTCGGCGAGGAGACCGCCACCCTGCACTCGCTCGGTTCGCTCTTCCCGGGCCTGTCCGCGACCCGGACGGACCCGCCGGAGGTGGCGGCGGTGAAGGGTTCGCTGCGGATGCGTCGGGTGCTGGAGCGCGCGGTCCGGGACGCGGTGCCGGACTCCCCGCCGGAGCTGCGCCTGCTCTACCGCGGTGAGCTGCTGCGGCTGGAGCGGCCGGCGCTGGACGCGGTCCGGGACCGGACGCTGGCCCGGGGCGCGCGCCGCAACGAGGTGCGCCGGGCGGCGTTCGACGCGGTGCTCGCCGCGCTCTACGCGCAGGCCCGCACGCTGCGGGTGGGGCGGCTGCCGGAGCAGCCGGCGTTCGAGGACGAGATCATCGAGCGGCCGGAGTTCCGCGAGTTCCTCAAGGCGTGGTGGCCCCGGCTGCACCCGCGCCACGTGCTGGGTTGGCTGGCCCGGCCGGAGCGGCTGCGCCGGTACGCCGGCGGGGTGCTCTCCTCGGCGGAGATCCGGTTGCTCGCCGACGCGTACCGGACGCTTGACGCCGAGGGGCTGACGGTGGCCGACATCGCGCTGCTGGACGAGCTGGACGCGCTGCTCGGCACGCCGGTGCGCCGGGCGAAGCCGAAGCGGGACCCGTACCAGTTGGCCGGCGGCGTGCGCGAGCTGAGCACGTACGCCGATCGGCAGCGCGCCGCGCGGGCGGCGGCCCGGGAGCGTCCGGCGGACTACCGCGACTACGCGCACGTGGTGGTGGACGAGTCGCAGGACGTCTCGCCGATGCAGTGGCGGATGGTGGGGCGGCGCGGGCGGCTGGCGTCCTGGACGGTGGTCGGCGACCCGGCGCAGACCGCCTGGACGGGCGACCCGCAGGAGCTGGACCGGGCCCGGGACCAGGCGTTGGGCCGGCGTCGCCGGCACCGCTACGAGCTGACCACCAACTACCGCAACTCGGCGGAGATCTTCGCGGTGGCAGCGGCGGAGATCCGCCGGCTGTACCCGGACCTGGCGTTGCCGGACGCGGTGCGCTCCACCGGCGTGCCGCCGGTCCAGCGCACGGTGGCCGCCGCCGAGCTGCCGTCGGCCACGGTCGAGGCGGCCCGGACGCTGCTGGCCGAGGTGGAGGGCACGGTCGGGGTGATCACACCGGTGCCGCGCCGGGACGAGGTGGCCGGCTGGCTGGGCGAGCTGGGCGGCGGCCGGCTCCAGGTGGTGACCAGCCTGCAGGCCAAGGGCATGGAGTACGACGGTGTGGTGCTGGTCGCGCCGGGCGAGATCCGGGCCGACCCGGGCTCCGGGGTGCGGACGCTCTACGTGGCGCTGTCCCGGGCCACCCAGCGCCTGACCACGCTCGATCCGGTGGGGTGACCCCACCCTCACTTGCACACATAGCGATGTGAGCATAGATTGGTCCCGGCCGAGACACGGGGCGGAGGGTGTGTGCGTGGGCGCAGGTCATGACCACAGCGGCGCGGTGGCCAACGCGGCGCACCGCCACCGAGGGCGACTCTGGGCCGCCTTCGCGCTGCTCACCGCGCTGATGCTGATCGAGGCGGTGGCCGCCTTCACGACCGGCTCGCTGGCGCTGCTCTCCGACGCCGGGCACATGTTCACCGACGTGCTCGGCATCGGCATGGCGCTCGCCGCGATCAGCGCCACCCGGCGCGCCCGCACCGACCCGCAGCGCACGTTCGGGCTCTATCGGCTGGAGGTGCTCGCGGCGCTGGCCAACGCGGTGCTGCTCGGCGCCGTCGCGGTCTACGTGCTAATCGAGGCGGTACGCCGGTTCGGCGAGCCGCCGGAGGTGCTCGCCGGCCCGATGCTCGTGGTCGCCGTGCTCGGCCTGCTCGCCAACGTCGCCGCGTTCGCGCTGCTGCGCTCCGGCGCGCAGGAGAGCATCAACCTGCGCGGGGCCTACCTGGAGGTGCTCGGCGACCTGCTCGGCTCGCTCGGCGTGATCGGCGCCGCGCTGGTCATCGCGGTCACCGACTGGTGGTGGGCCGACCCGGTGGTCGCCGTGGCGATCGGCCTGTTCATCCTGCCGCGCACCTGGCGGCTCGGCCGCGCCGCGGTCCGCATCCTGGTGCAGGCCGCGCCGGAGCACCTCCAGGTGACCGCGGTGCACGACCGGCTGACCGCCGTGCCCGGCGTGGCGGAGGTGCACGACCTGCACGTCTGGACGCTCACCTCGGGCATGGACGTCGCCTCGGCGCACCTGACGATCGACCCGGGCGCCGAGGTCGCCACCGTGCTGGCCGCGGCCCGGGACGCCCTGCACGAGGACTTCTCGATCGACCACGCCACGTTGCAGATCGAGCCCGGAGCGTCAGCCGGCGCCTGCGGTCCGACCGAGTGGTAATTAGGACAGACTTAAATCAGTGTAGTTATTGTAGGCTTATGCCGGTTTTGCCCGGTAACCGGCCCCGGTCCACGGCGCCGGCTCCGGGCAGCGCCGGTAGGCTCGGTCCCGGCCGCACCACGGGTGCCACTCCGGCACCTCTCGGCGCGGCCGGCGCCTAATCGCCCGCAGGGCGAGCCGGGGAACCACGTACGTGGGGTGCATCCGCGTCAGCGGTAGGGATCTTCCGTCCCGAACCCGTCAGCTAACCCGGTCGGCGGTTGACGGAAGGACACGTGAATGCCCACAGTGGCACCTGTACGACGGACGGCCGCCCGGTTGGCGGCCCTGCTCGTCGCGATGCTGGCCCTCGGTGTCGCGACCGTGCCGGTCTCCCCCGCCTCGGCGGCGCGGGCGGCCTCCCCGACCGGCCTGCTCGCCGCCGCACCCGGCGACGACGAGGGCGGCACCCCCGCGCTGCGCGAACAACTCGACGCGGCCAGCAAGGGCTGGCTCGACGCCAAGGCCGCGCTGAACCGCTCGGTGACCCGGCAGAAGCAGCTCAACGACCGGCTCAAGACCATCGACGTGGAGCTGACCGAGCGCGACGCCAAGGTCGGCGAGATCGCCGGGGTGGCCTACCGCACCGGCCGGATGGGCACCGCCGCGGCGCTGCTCGCCAGCCGCACCCCGGAGGGCTTCATGGACCGGGCCGCGGCTTTGGAGACGGTCGCCGCGCACGAGGACCGGACGCTGCGCGACCTGATCACCACCCGGGACGAGGCGATCCGCACCCGCACCGCGCTCGACGGCGAGATCCTGGAGCAGCGCAAGCAGGTCACGCTCATGGGCAAGCGCAAGGAGCAGGCCGAGCGGGCGCTGGAGGTGGCGAACAAGCGCAGCGCCACCACCCGCGACAGCGACGACGGTGGCAGCACCCGGGGCACGTCCACGGCGAACGCGACGCCGGCCAAGCGCAACTCCGACGGGTCGTGGCCGGCGGAGTCGTGCAGCGTCAACGACCCGACGCCGGCCAGCGGCTGCATCACCCCGCGCACGTTGCACGCGTTGCAGCAGGCCAAGGCCGCCGGCTTCACCCGGTACGTCTCCTGCCACCGACCCAGCGGCTCGGGTGAGCACCCGAAGGGACGGGCCTGCGACTTCGCCGCGCAGAAGGACGGCTTCGGCGGCGTCGCCAGCGGCGGCGACCGGACGTACGGCAACAACCTGTCCGCGTACTTCATCCGCAACGCCGACCCGCTCGCCGTGCTCTACGTGATCTGGTTCAAGCGGATCTGGCTGCCCAGCAGCGGCTGGAAGTCGTACAGCGGCGGCAACGGCGACCCGTCCAGCGACCACACCAACCACGTGCACCTGTCGGTCTACTAACGCGCACTACGCTCCACGACGTACCCCGGATGTCGTCGCGCGGCCCACGACGTGGGCCGCGCGACCCGGTGGGATCGGGGGCATGAGACGACTCTCCCCCGCCGGCCGCAAGGCGCTGCTCACCGCGCACCTGGTCACCTCGCTGGGCTGGCTCGGCGCCGACCTGACGCTGCTCGCGCTCGGCGTGGCCGGGCTGCGCGGCGCCGACCCCGACGTCGTCTACCCGGCGGCGGGGCTGCTGGTCACCTGGCTGTTCGCGCCGCTGAGCGTGGCGGTCTGGCTGGTCGGGACGGTCAGTGCGCTGCTCACCCCGTGGGGTCTGCTGCGCTGGCGCTGGGTGCTGGTGAAGTTCGTGCTCACCACCGTCATGCTCGGCCTGGTGCTGCTCCTGCTGACGCCCCGGATCCGGCACCTCGGCGCGCTCGCCGGGGCCGCCGACGCGCACCTGCGGGTCGACCTGGTGGTGGCGCCGGCCGTCTCCACCACCCTGCTGCTGATCGCCACCGTGCTGTCCACCCACAAGCCGTGGGGGCGGATCCGGCGGGCCCCGGTCAGGCCGGGTGGCCCTCCAGCGTCGCGCCGAGGCGGGCGGCCAGCCCCAGGTGGGCGGCCCGGGCCTGGCGGAACGCGTAGCCGAGCAGCGGCGCCGGCGCGGTGAGGGTGATCTCCACGTCGATCCGCACCACGCCGTCGGGCTCGTCGCGCAGGCGGGTGTGGTTGCGCACCGTCGTCGCCGGTTGCTGCCGGGCGACGGTGACCACCTCGTCCTCGTTGGCGATCAGCACGTCCGCCTGGTAGGTGATCGGGAAGTGCAGCGGACCGAGCTCCAGCCGGTCGGTGATCGCGTAGCTGGCCAGCGCGCCCGGCCGGGGCGGCAACTGCCGGACCCGAACGATCAACGGATGCAGTTCACCCTGCCGGCTCAGGTCACCGAGCAGGGCCACCGCGTCCGCCCGGCGGCACCGGGCCTGCACGGTGTAGCTGAAGCTGTCGCTGCTCTGCAACCGGTCCCCCTCGCCGTCGTGGGTCCGGACGATCGTCCCGTACCGGGGGCGGGCTGGCAACGGGTCGAAGGTCCCCGACCGGTGAGGGTGCCGGGGGAGGCGGTCAGGCGCCGGGGAGCACCTCGGGGACATCGTCGGCGAACCAGGGCTCGGGCGCGCCGAAGAGACCGAGCAGACCGGTCACCCAGAGCTGGCGGTGCACGAACCGGCTCGGCTCGGTGACCACCAGCTTGACGCCGCTGACCTCGCAGGTCTGGAAGCCGGCCACCATGGCGCTGATGCCGACGGAGTCGATGAACGTCACGAGCCGCATGTTGAGCTCGATCCGGGCGGGGCGCCCCTTGGCGAGCACCTCGGCGATCGCCTCCCGGACCTCGTATGCGGTGTCGACGTCGATCTCCCCTCGGGGCGCGATCTGGACGACACCACCCGGACGCATCGACTTCACGATCGACAGGCTCACGCGAGCACCTCCACTCGCCCCAACGGGCGCCTCATCAGTACGCGGGCCGCGACCGAGAGTATTCCTCCAACGGCCCCGGTCGCCACCCCCCGGGATGAGCAATTCGCGGACTGGGCACACCTGGGCGAGCCCAATCCGGACCTCCGGGTTCCGAATTCCCCTGCGACGCGGACCACGACCGGCCGAACGACCGAGCCGGGTCGACCGATCCGCCGACCCAGGGTAGCGGGCCCTCGCATGTCACGGGGAACACCCACCCTTCGGCGCGTTCGGGTGATTCGTCCCTTTATCCCGGTACCTCGGAGGGCCTCGCGAGGGTTTGGCGCGGGGCCGGGTGGGGCACTGCCCACCGGGAGTGAACCGTGACGCGCCGGATGAACACCGGAGTCCGAAGTGGCCGCCGGGCTTCGGCACCCGAGGAGGTAGAACGATGTTCGGATCGAGCCTGATGGACCGCCGTAGCAAGCCCGAGCGGGTCGCGGACCAGGCGTGGCAGCACCTGCTCTCCGCGGCCGGCTCCGCCGGCGACAGTGTGCGCGACGTCACCCGCACGGCCCGCCGCAACTCCTCGGGCCTGGCCGACGACGCCACCGACCTGGTCGGCTCCGCCGCCGAGGAGGCGCGCCGGCGGGCCAGCCTGGCCTTCGACGCGCTCGCCGGTCGACGGCCCGCGCTGCCCTGGACGCTGCTGATCGCGGCGGCCCTGGCCGGCGCCGCCATCGGCTGGGCCGCCGGCACCGCCGCCCGCGCCGCCGGCAGCCGGGAGCGCAGCGCCGACGAGATCGAATTCGTGGACGTGGACCGGCCGAACTCCCCGGCCGGCCTGGACGGCTGACCGCTCCCCACGCACGAAGAACGGTGGCCGCCCCCGGCGTTCGGGGGCGGCCACCGCGTCGTGAGGCGAGCCGGCGGATCAGCGGGCGGCGCAGGTCACCGTCGGCGCCCGGTTGCCGCCGGTCGCCGTCGCGGTGAAGCCGACCGTGGTCGACCCGCCGACGCCGAGGTTGCCGTTCCAGCCGGCGTCGGTCACCGTCACGGCCGCGCCGGTCTGGGTGTACGAGCCGCTCCACAACTGGGATATCCGCTGGCCGTCCGGGAACGTCCAGGTCAGCGTCCACCCGGTGATCGGCGCGGTGCCGGAGTTGCGCACCGCCACCTCACCCTGGAAGCCGCCCGGCCAGGTGTTCGTCACCGCGTAGGTGGCCGCGCAGCCGCGCCCGGTCGACGACGGGGTCGGCGTGGGACTCGGCGGGGTCGGCGTGGGCGTCGGGCTCGGCGAGGCCGAGGTCGGGGACGGGGTCGGGGACGGGGTCGGGGACGCCGTCGGGGACGCGGTCGGGCTCGCCGAGGTGGGCGTCGGCGTGGGCGTGCCGCCGAGCCGGTCGGCCACCAGGATGCCCCGGCCGTTGGTGCCCAGGTAGACCCGGCCGTAGACGCGCGGGTCACCGGTGAGCGCCTCGCCCGCGTTGCCGTACTGGTGCTTGTCGTCGTTGATCCGCACCCAGGTCGCGCCGGCGTCGTCGGAGCGGTGGACGCCGGCCGTGCCGCCGACCGTGCCGACGGTGAACAACGCCGGGTACGTCCGCCCGGGCGCCGCCTTGCCGAAGCCGACGTTCACCGTCGAGGTCACCCCGGTCACCTTGGTGAAGCTCGCGCCCGAGTTGGTGGAGTGCCAGAGCCCGCCCTCGCCGGCCAGCCAGAGGTCACCCTCGACGCCGGGCAGCGCCTTGACCTTGACCCCGGTGGTGGGCAGGCCGCTCGCCGCGGTGGCGGTGAAGGACGCGCCGCCGTTGGTGCTGACGTAGAACTTCCCGGCGCTGACGCCGTAGAACTTGTTCGGGTTGACCCGGTCGGACTCGACCGTGGCGTTGGCCGGGATGCCGGTGGCGGCGGTCCACGAGTTGCCGAAGCCGACCGAGCGGACCACCTGCTGCCCGGCGTCACCGGGCGACCAGACGAACTGGCTGCCGTCGGCGGACGCGGCCACCGTGCCGCCGTTGTTGATCCCGCCGGGCTCGGTGCCCTGGAACCAGTTCGCGCCGCCGTCGGTGGAGAAGGCCACGTGGCTGTCGTTCGGCCGGTCGGAGTCGGTGAAGTTGCCGGCCCGGACCATCACCGCCGGCTTGGTCTCCGCGTAGTCGAGGCTGGTGGTGCTGGTGAACACCGGCTGGGTGAACATCATCGGCGGCACCGCGTTCAGGTCGGTGTGGCGGAAGCCGCCGATGTCGCCGAGCCCGCTGACCAGCGGCGCGCCCGACGGCGGGCTGATCAGGTCGAGCACGGCGGTCTCCTCCAGCCCCTTCACCATCGGCGTGATGGTGAACGTGCCGCCGGTGTCCCACTTCGTCAGGCCGGTGGTGCCGTAGATCGTGGCGCCGGTGCCGTACATCATCCGGTCGCTGTCGAACGGGTCGATCTCCAGCGACTCGTTCATCCAGCCCAGTTTCGGGCTCTCCTCCGGCGGGGCCGGGTTGGCGCCGAACGTCAGCCACGGCACCGAGCTGACGTCCATGGTGTACTTCTTGCTCCGGTTCGGATAGCTGGTGAAGTCCCAGATCCGGGTCCAGGTCGCGCCCCCGTCGGTGCTGCGCCAGAAGATCGCGTCCGGCCACCAGGAGATCTGGGTCGCGACCATCAGCGTGTTCGGGTGCTGCCGGTCGATGGTCAGCCCGGAGTAGCCGAAGTAGGCGTCCCCGCTGGACGACGGGACCGGGCTGATCCGTGTCCACGCGCCGGTGGCCCGGTTGAACTTCCACACGTCGCCCTTGGCGCCGTCGTACGGGCCGCCGGTGTCGCTGGTGGCGATGTAGAGGAAGCCGCCGACCGGGTCCACCACGCCCTTGTGCGCCAGGTAGCCGGTCGGCTGGCCGGGGATCCGCTCCCAGGTCACGCCGGCGTCGGTGCTGCGGTAGACCGGGTTCTGCTTGTCCGCCACACCCACGTAGATCGTCTTCGTGGCGGTGCCGGCCGTACCCGTGCTCTTGTCGAAGCTCACCCAGGTCAGGCCCTGGTTCTGGCTCTGGTAGCCGCTGCTGTCGTTCGGGTCGGCCCGGTAGTTGCCCACGTTCGGGAAGGCGGTGACCTGGGCCCAGGTCGCCCCGTAGTCGGTGCTGCGCCACAGGCCGTTGCCGCCCTCGGCGCCGTAGTAGAGGACGCTGTCGCGGTTCGGGTCGACCGCCAGCCGCTCCCCCATGCCCCGACCGGGCATGTTGCCGCCGTTCTTGAACGGCAGCTCGGTGGCCTGCCAGGTGGCGCCCTTGTCGGTCGAGCGCAGGATCGCCCCGCGGTTCGGGTCCCAGTCGTTGGTGTACATGCCGACCGCCGCGTACACCCGGTTGGTCTGCACCGGGTCGGTGGCGATGCTGACCACCCCGTTCCAGCCCCACCGGTCCGCGCCGACCCAGTCCAGCAGCGGCGTCCACGAGCCGGTGGCCTGCTCCCAGCGGTACGCCCCGCCGATGTCGGTCCGCGCGTAGATCAGGTTCTTCTCGGTGGGGTTGAAGACGATGCCGGGCACGAACCCGCCGCCGTCGATCCGGACGTTCTTCCAGGTGTACGGCTCGGCGGCCGCGGCGGCGGCCGGGGTTACGCCGGCGGTGGTGAGCGGCACGACGACGGCTGCCGCCGTGGCGGCCAGCGCGACGGCGGCCAGCCCGGCGAGACTTCTGCGCATGGGGGCGGTTCCTCTCGGTTGCCCGGTGGTGGGGGAACGGGAGCAGGGGGCGGTGCGTCGTCGGGGAGCTGCCCGGGCTCCCCGTCGGCATGCTGGCTCCCGCAGCCGAGGGACTCTCAGCGTACGCCGGTCGGCCGGTTCATGGAAGCGCTCCCACGTCATCCGGTCCGGGTGAGGCCGGCTCACCCCGCCGGCCCGCAGGATCGAATTGCGCCACCGAGCCGCCGAGGACGAGCGGAGGGAGAGCCGGATGGCCACCCGGACGACCACGCGTACCGATCGGGAGATCAGGTCCGCCGTACGCGACGAACTGGCCCGGACCGGCCTCGACGAGATCGGGGTCGACGTCACCGACGGCGTGGTGACGCTCACCGGCCGGGTGGACGGCTACGCCGGGAAGTGGGCCGCCGAGCAGGCCGCGCACCGGGTCGACCGGGTCCGCGCGGTCGCCGACGACCTCGCCGTCCGGATCGCCGCCGCACCCGGGCGGGACGACCCGGAGATCGCCGTCGCGGCCGTCCGCGCCCTGGAGTGGGACGCGTTCGTGCCGGCCGGGACGTTGCACGTGACGGTCGCCGACGGGTGGGTCACCCTGCACGGCGAGGTCGAGTGGGAATACCAGCGGCGGGCCGCCGAACGCTCCGTCGCCCGGCTCGACGGCGTGTGCGGGCTGCGCAACGGGATCGCGGTCCGGGCCGGGTGAGTCCCGGAACCACCCGGCCCGGGTGAACCGGGCTCACCCGGGCGCGAGCCAGGGTGGGACACATGAGTGATCCGAACGGGCTGATCACAGCCGGGCAGGCCGCGCCCGGATTCACCCTGCCGGCGTCGCCGGACGGGCGGGAGGTGGGCCCCGGGCAGTTCCGGAGCCACCCGGTCGTGCTGGCCTTCTACCCCGCCGACTGGACCCCGGTCTGCGGCGACCAGATGGCCCTCTACCAGGCCGCCCTGCCCGAGCTGGAGCGGTACGGCGCGACGCTGCTGGGCATCTCGGTGGACAGCGTCGACTCGCACCGGGCGTTCGCCGAGAGCCGGGGCATCCGGTTCCCGCTGCTCGCCGACTTCGAGCCGAAGGGCGAGGTGTCCCGCCGCTACGGCGCGTACGCGCCGCGCGGGCAGTCGGACCGGGCGCTGGTGGTGATCGACCCGGACGGCCGGGTGGCCTGGAGCCACCTGTCCCCGCCCGAGGTGAACCCGGGCGTGGACGGCATCCTCGACGCCCTGGAACAACTGGGCACGGATCGGCGGGTGGACGCCCGATGACGACGCCGTTGCAGGTCACCACCGCCCGGCTGCGGATACCGGTCTCCGACCGGGACCACGTCCGCGGGCCGGTCGACGCCCCGGTCACCATCGTCGAGTACGGCGACTTCCAGTGCCGCTTCTGCGGCGCCGCCTACCCGAACCTGGCCGAGGTGCTGCGCCAGCGGGCCGACGTGGTGCGGCTGGCGTACCGCCACTTCCCGATCACCAACGTCCACCCGTACGCGGAGAGCGCGGCGGAGACCGCGGAGGCCGCCGGCGTGCGGGGCCGGTTCTGGGAGATGCACGACTGGCTCTACGAGCACCAGGACCAGCTCGACCCGGTGCACCTGTCGCTCGGCGTGGAACAGATCGGGCTGCCGCCCGACGAGGTCGACGCCGAGGTGGGCCGGCAGGCCCACGCCGACCGGGTCCGGCAGGACTTCGTGGGCGGGATCCGCAGCGGGGTCAACGGCACCCCGACGCTGTTCGTCAACGACACCCGCCACGACGGCGGCTACGACCTGGCCGAACTGCTGGCCGTGGTGGACGCCGCCGCCGGAGGCTGACCACGCGCGGTCAGATCAGCCGCAGCTCGCGCGCCCGCCGGACCGCCTCCCGCCGGCGGGTGGCGTCGAGCTTGCGGTAGATGTTGCGCACGTGCGTCTTGACGGTGTTGACCGACAGGGACAGCTCGGCGGCGATCTCCACGTTGGACAGGATGCTCTGGAGATAGCGCAGGATGGTCAGCTCCCGCTCGGTGAGCGGCTCGTCCAGGGCCCGCGCCGCCCCGTCCGGCGCGGCACCGGCCGTCGACTCGTCGACGCCGCGGAGCAGGTCGTCGACCGTGGCCCAGTAGGCCGTGCCGGAGTCCAGGTGCGCCGCCAGCAGGTCGCGCAGCCCCGGCTCGGCCCGGGTGAAGACGCGCCGGCAGCCCTCCGGCTCGGCCAGCGCCAGCGCCTCCTCCAGCAGCCGCCCGGCCCGCCGGCCGTCCCCG
Source organism: Micromonospora ferruginea (assembly GCF_013694245.2). Classification (NCBI taxonomy): domain Bacteria; kingdom Bacillati; phylum Actinomycetota; class Actinomycetes; order Micromonosporales; family Micromonosporaceae; genus Micromonospora; species Micromonospora robiginosa. Next base: position 327,287 of record NZ_CP059322.2, on the reverse strand, counting down.
GCCGCGCCGGCCAGCGCCGCGTCCAGAAGGCCGGCGCCCAGCCGTACCGGCAGCGGCCACCGCGGCGCGTCCGGCCCGGTCCAGTCGGGCAGCGCCCGTTCCGCCGCCCGGGTGTCGCCGGCGGCCCGCCACAGCCGGGCCGACGCCAGCGCCACCGCCGGGTCGGGCGGGTCGCCGCCCACCGCGTCCAGCAGGGCCCGGCCACCGGCCGCGTCACCGACCGCGGCGCGGAGCTGCGCCTCGCCGGCGGTGAGCCACGCGCCCAGCTCCGGGCCGGGTGCCACGGCCCGCGCCGCGGCGAGCGTGCGCAGCGCCGCCGCCGGGTCGCCGCCGTCGGCCAGCAGCCCGGCCCGACAGAGCGCGACCAGCGCGGCACCGCCCGGCTCCCCGCCGGCCGGCCCGGCCAGCGCCAGGTGGGCGGCGGCCTCCGCCGGCCGGTCCCGCTGCCAGTGCGCCAACGCCAACGCCAGGTACGCGTAGCCGCAGTCCAGCCGGGACGACCAGCCTCGGCAGGGCGGCATGGCCAGCGCCTCCCGGGCGTGCTCCTCGGCCGCCCGCAGCGCGCCCCGGGCCGCCGCCAGCGCCGCCGACCGGCTGGCGCAGAGCAGCTCGGTGCGCGGCCGGCCGGCCCGGCGCGCCGCCGCGAGCGCGTCGGCGAACCGCTCCCCCGCCGTCGACAGCTCCCCCTCGGCGAGCGCGACCAGCCCCAGCGCGGCCCCGGCCACCGCCCGCACGTCGTCCTCGTCCCCGCCGCCCGCCGGCACCGTCCCGCCGCGCCGCCCGTGCTCCGGGGCGGTGGCGAGCAGCCGGTCGGCCGCCCGGCGTACCTCATCGTGGTCCCCGCCCAGGCGGGCCAGGCTCAACTCGACCGCGGTGGCCAGCCGGCGGAACCGGTCGCGACGCGACGCGGGCAGGTCCGCCGCGTGCGCGACCGCCCGCCGCAGCGGTCCGTCCGCCGCGGCCGGGTCCCCGGCGTACGCCCGCTCGGCGGCCTCGGCCAGCGCCAGCTCGGGGTCCCGGCGCACCGCCTCGGCGGGCGGCTCGGGTGGCGCGGGCGCGGCGGTCCGGGCCGGCTCGTCCGGGGCCAGCTCCGGCCAGCGGGTGACCAGCAGCGCGGTGGCGTCGTCCCACTCGCCGGCGGTCAGGGCGTGCCGCAGCGCCTCGGCCGGCCGGTCGTGCCCGGCGAACCAGGCGGCCGCCCGCCGGTGCAGCTCGCGCAGTTCGCCGGCGGGCAGCCGGCCCAGCTCGGCGCGGAGCACATCGGCCAGCAGCGGGTGCGGCCGGTACCAGGGCGGGCTGCCCCCGTCCTGCTGGACGAACCCGCCCTCCCGGGCCGCCTCGGCCAGCAGGCGCCCGGCGTCGGCGCGGCCGGTCAGCGCGGCGGCCAGGTCGGCGCAGACCGCGACCGCCACCGCGCCGCGACGCAGCACGTCGCGGGCCGCCGGGTCCAGCGGCGCGAGCACCTCGTCCCGCAGGTACGCGGCGACGTCCGGCTGGTCGCCGGCGACCTGGTCCACGGCGCGCGCCGGGTCGGTGCCGGCGGCCAGCGCCAGCGCCGCGAAGCGCAGCCCGGCCGGCCATCCGGCGGTCCGCTCGACCAGCCGGGGCACCGCGTCGGCCGGCACCGGCACGCCGTGCGCGACCAGCAGGTCGGCCACCTCGTCGGCGGTGAACGCCAGCTCGTCCGGGCCGAGCACGGTCAGCTCGCCGGCCAGCCGCCACCGGTGCAGGGCCAGCGGCGGTTCCCGCCGCGCGCCGGCCACCAGCCGCAGCCGCCCGTCGCCGTGGCGGAGCAGGAACTCCAGCCCGGCCAGCGCCGCCGGGTCGGTGACCCGGTGCAGGTCGTCCAGGACCAGCAGCACCGGACGCTCGCGCGTGGCGAGCGCGGCGGCGAGCGCCTCCAACTGCTCGGGCCGGGGCGGGCCGCCCGGCACCGGCGGTGGCGGGCCCTCGTCCGGGTTCCCGGCGACGGCGGTGCGCAGCGCCTCGGCCAGGTAGGCCCAGAGCCGGCCGGTGGTGTCACCCTCCGCCACGGTCACCCAGACCGGCGCCGGGCCGGGCCGCGCCGCGCGGGCCCAACCGGACAGGACCGTCGTCTTGCCCCAGCCGGCCGGGGCGAGCAGCAGGGTGACCGGCCCGGCCACGCCGCGCTCCAGCCGGTCGAGCAGCCGGGGCCGGAGCACCGTCGGCTCCGGCGGTGCGGGCGGCGTCAGCCGGGACGCGAGCAGCGGCGGGCCGTCGGCCGGTACGCCCGACGCGGCGGCCGGCGCGCCCACGGTGTCCGGGGCCGGCGTCCCGTCGTCCCGCACGGCGGCGTCCGGGGACCTCCCCGCGTCCGCCGGCACGGCGGCCCCGGTGGGCACGGCGGCCCCGGTCGGCACGGTGGCCAGCCGGACCGGGTCGGCCTCCTCCGGCATGCGTCCCTCCCCCCGTCGGTGCTGCCGGCGGTTACCCGGACCGCGCCGGTTCACCCCTTCGGGGCGAGCCGGCGTCACCCGGGCCACCGCCACGCTGGGACCACGCGGGCGGCCGGCCGCGCACCGCCGGCCGCCCGGTGACCCCGCGATCCGCAGGAGGGCGCTGTGGCTCGGACAGGACGGCTGGTCGGCGCGCTCACCCGGACGGCCCGCGGCGTGCGGGCCCTGACCCGCCGACGGGCCGGGACCGACCCGCGACCGGCGCGCTGGCAGGTGGTGACCGTGACCGGACGGCCCGAGCAGGTGCTCCCGGCCGGGCGGTGGCCCGAGCCGCTGCGCCGGCTCGACGGCGCGGTGGAGGTCTGGGCCCGCCCCGCCCCCGGCGGGCGCGGCACCGAGCTGGCGGTACGCCCGCTGGGCGGGGCGTCGACGCTGCCCGGGTTCGCCGCGCACCTGGTCGGCGACGACCCCGGCCGGTTCCTGCGGCAGGTGCTCCGGGAGACCCGCCAGCTCCTGGAGACCGGCGAGGTGCTGCGGGCCGACCGCGCGCCGCTGGACCGCCCGGGGACGGCGGGATGAGGGCGCTGTGCTGGGAGGGCGCCGGCGCGCTGGCGGTGCGCCAGGTCCCCGACCCGGAACTGCGCAACGACCACGACATGATCGTGCGGGTGCGGCGCAGCGCGACCAGCGGTGGTGACCTGCCGCTGCTGGCCGGGCGGGTGCCCGAGGCGGCCGTCGGCGAGGTGCTCGGGCACGAGTTCCTCGGCGAGGTGGTCGAGGTCGGGCCGGAGGTGCGCCGGCACCGGGTCGCCGACCGGGTGGTGGTCGGCGCGGCGGTCGCCTGCGGGGCGTGCTGGTTCTGCCGGCAGGGGCTGCTGGCCTGCTGCGACAACGGGACCAGCGGGCCGGCGGCGGAACCGGCGTGGGGGCAGCCCACCGCCGGGTGCTACGGCCGTCCGGCCCGCCTCGGCGGCTTCGCCGGCGGACACGCCGAGTTCGTCCGCGTCCCGTACGCCGACGTGGGCGCGTTCACCGTGCCGGCGGAGGTGGACGACGACCGGGCGGTCTTCGCCGCCGACGCCGCGCCGGCCGGGTGGCACGGGGTGGAGGTGGGCGGGGTCGCCCCGGGCGACGTGGTGGCGGTCTGGGGCGCGGGCGCGGTCGGCCAGCTCACCGCCGCGGCGGCGGTGGCCCGCGGGGCGGCCCGGGTGCTCGTGGTGGACGAGCACGACGACCGGCTGCGGATGGCGGCCCGGCACACCGGCGCCGAACCGCTCGACCAGCGGTCCGTGGACGTCCTCGCCGAGCTGCGCGAGCGCAGCGGCGGCCGGGGACCGGACGTGTGCCTGGACGCGTCCGGGCCGCCACCCGGTCCGGCGCGCCGGCCGAGCGGCGGCCCGGACGCCGGGACGGCGCTGCGCGAGGCGGTGCACGCCTGCCGCAAGGGCGGCACGGTGGTGGTGCTCGGCGGCGGGGCGGAGTTCGTGGACCGGTTCCCGCTCGGCGCGGTGACCGACAAGGGCCTGGCCGTCCGCGGCGGCAGCCGGGCCGGACCGGGTGCCATCCCCGCGCTGCTGGACCGGATGGCCCGGGGTGAGCTGGTCACCGAGCACCTCGCCACCCACCGGCTGCCGCTGGACCGGGGCGCCGACGGGTACGCGCTGTTCCGCGACCGGGCGGACGGCTGCGTCCGGGCGGTGTTCACCCCGTGAGCCCGGCCAGGACGCATGGGCGAACGCACCGAGCGAAGCGAGGGCCGTGAACGCACTGCCCGGACAGCACGGGTGGCACACTCGGCGGATGCCCACTGAGCGCGCGTACGACCTCGTCCTGTTCGGCGCCACCGGCTTCACCGGCGGCCTCACCGCCGAGTACCTGGCCCGGCACGCGCCGGACCGGCTGCGCTGGGCGCTCGCCGGCCGCAACCCGGCCAAGCTCGCCGCGGTACGCGACCGGCTGGCCGCGATCGACCCCGGCCTGGCCGAGCTGCCCCTGCTCACCGCCGACGTGACCGACCCGGCGTCGCTGCGGGCGGTGGCGGAGAGCGCCCGGGTGGTCGCCACCACCGTCGGCCCGTACGTGCACCACGGCGAGCCGCTGGTGGCCGCGTGCGCCGCCGCCGGCACCGACTACGTCGACATCACCGGGGAGTCGGAGTTCGTCGACCTGATGTACGTGCGGCACCACGCCGAGGCGGTGCGCACCGGGGCCCGGCTGGTGCACGCCTGCGGGTTCGACTCGATCCCGCACGACCTGGGCGCCTGGTACACGGTCAAGCAGCTCCCGGCGGACGGGCCGGTCACCGTGGACGGCTACGTGCGGGCCGGCGGCCGGTTCTCCGCCGGCACCTACCACTCGGCGCTGACCGCGTTCGCCCGTACCGGCGAGATGAGCCGGGCGGCGCGGGCCCGCCGGGCGGTCGAGCCGCGACCGGAGGGGCGGCGGGTGCGTGCGGTGCCCGGCCGGGTCGGGCGGGTCCGCGAGTTCGGCCAGTGGGCGGCGCCGCTGCCCACCATCGACCCGCAGATCGTCCGCCGGTCGGCGGCGGCCCGCCCCGAGTACGGCCCGGACTTCCGCTACCGGCACTTCGCCGCGATGAAGCGGCTGCCCACCGTGCTGGTCTCCGGCGTCGGCCTGGCCGCCGTGGTGGGGCTGGTGAAGGTGCCGCCGACCCGGCGCTGGCTGCTCGGACGGCTCTCCTCCGGGCAGGGGCCGAGCGCCGAGCAGCGGGCGAAGTCCTGGTTCCGGGTGCGGTTCGTGGGCGCCGGTGGTGGCCGGCGGGTGGTGACCGAGGTGGCCGGCGGCGACCCCGGCTACGACGAGACCGCCAAGATGCTCGCCGAGTCGGCGCTCTGCCTGGCCTTCGACGACCTGCCGGCGACGGCCGGCCAGCTCACCCCGGTGGCCGCGATGGGCGACGCGCTGCTGGACCGCCTGGTCCACGCCGGCATCACCTTCCGCACCCTGACAGCGTAAGGAGGGGCCCCTTCTTAACGCATTCGGTAGAGGCGGGGCCCCCGCTTAACAACTCGGGGCGTTGACCCTCGACCTGGTGGAGGGCACAGGATGACGGCCGTGGAGAGCGAGCTTCGCAGCATCGGTGAGCTGGCCCGGGCCAGCGGGTTGACGATCAGCGCCCTGCGGTTCTACGACCGCTCCGGGGTGCTGACGCCGGCCCGGGTCGACCCGGTGACCGGCTACCGCTGGTACACCGGCGACCAGGTCGCCCCGGCCCGCCTGGTCGCCGGGCTGCGCCGGGTCGGCATGCCGCTGGCCGGCATCGCCGAGGCGCTGCGGCGCCGGCACCGGCCGGACGAGGTGCACCACCTGCTGGACGCGCACCTGCGCCGGCTGGAGGACGGCCTCGCCGACGCGCGTCGTGAACTCTCCCGGATCCGTCGCCTGATCGACCCGGAGGAGCCCACCGTGACCATCCGCCTCGTGCTGTCCCGCACCGACCTGGCCGCCGCCGTGGCCGCCGTACGCTTCGCCGCCGGCGCCGACCCGGAGCTGCCGGCGCTGTCCGGCGTGCTGCTGGCCGTGGAGCCGGACGGCGTACGGCTGGTCGCCACCGACCGGCACCGGATGGCGGTGGCCCGGGTCGACGCCACGGTCGACGGGCCGCCGGTGAGCGCGCTGCTGCCGGTGGACGCGGTGGACGAGCTGCGCGCGCTGCTCGACACCGACGCGCCCACCATCGACGCCGTCGTCGCGGCGGGCCGGGTGACGTTCTCCGTCGCCGGTCGCACCCTGGACGTGACCGGGTTGCCGTACGACTTCCCGGACTACCGCCGGCTGCTGCGGGCGCGGGTCGGCGACGCGCCCGCGTACCGCATCCCGGTGGACGGCGCGGCGCTGCGCGCGGCGCTCACCGCGGACGGGGTCCGGGTGGGGCACCTGGCGCACGACGGCGTCGCGCACGAGGTGGTCGCGCTCGGCCTGGACGGCCGGGGTGAGCTGCGGCTGGTCGACCCGGCCGCGGCCGACGGCCCGGACGGCGCGTTGCGGGTCGGGGTGAACCGGGAGTACCTGCTCGACGCGCTGGACGCCGGCGGCAGCCAGCTCGTGCTGGAGCTGGACGGGCCGATCACGCCGCTGGCGGTACGCCGGGCCGACGACGCGCACGCGTTCTCCATCCTCATGCCGGTGCGCCTGGAGAACGTGGGCCGGCCCGGGCCGGCGGGGCCGCGACGGTAGCATCTGGGGGTCTTACCTGACTGCCTGGACGGAGGCGTACGAGCAGCATGCTCGACATGGAGTTGATCCGGAAGGATCGCGAGGCGGTGGCGACCGCGCTGGCGAAGCGTCTGGATCCCGCCGAGGTCACCCGGGCGCTGGACGACATCCAGCGGCTCGACCAGGAGCGACGCGCCCTGATCACGGAGATCGACGCCGAGCGGCAGCGCCGCAAGGCCGAGGCGCGCGCGTACGCGGAGGCGAAGCGCTCCGGCGTCACGCCGCAGCAGACCGCGCCGGAGGCCGAGCGCAAGCAGCTCGCGGAGCTGGAGTCCCAGCTCGACGAGGTGCAGTCCCGGCTCCGCTCGGCGATGAGCGAGCTGCCCAACCTGCCCGCCGACGACGTGGTCGCCGGGGGCAAGGAGGCCAACCGGGTGGTGCGGACGTTCGGCGAGGCGCCGGCCATCGAGAAGGTCCGCGACCACGTGGAGCTGAGCCGCGCGCTCGGCCTGGTCGACCACGAGCGGGGCGTGAAGCTCGGTGGCTCCGGCTTCTGGATGTACACCGGGATGGGCGCCCGGCTGGAGTGGGCGCTGGTCAACTGGCTGATCGAGCAGAACGTGCAGGCCGGCTACGAGTTCCTGCTCCCGCCGCACCTGCTGCTGGACACCGCCGGCTTCGCCGCCGGCCAGTTCCCGAAGTTCTACGACGACGTCTACCACCTCGACAAGCAGTCCGCCCCGCGCGGCCAGTTCCTGCTGCCCACGTCGGAGACGGCGATCCTGGGCGCCTACCAGGACGAGATCCTGGAGACACCGAAGCTGCCGCTGAAGGCGTTCGCCTACACCCCGTGCTACCGCCGGGAGGCGGCCGGTTCGCACTCCGACGAGCGCGGGACGGTGCGCGGCCACCAGTTCAACAAGGTGGAGATCTTCCAGTTCACGCTGCCGGAGCAGGCCGACGCCGCGCTGGCGGCGATGGTGGGTCATGTCGAGGGCCTGGTCGACCAGTTGGGCCTGCACTTCCAGACCAGCCTGCTCGCCGCCGGCGACGCCAGCGCCTCGATGAAGAAGACGTTGGACATCGAGGTGTGGATGCCGAGCACCGGCAAGTACAAGGAGGTGTCGTCGGTCTCCTGGGCCGGCGACTACCAGGCCCGCCGGGCGGCCATCCGCTATCGCGAGCCGGGCGGTAAGCAGACCCGGTTCGTGCACACCCTCAACGGTTCGGCGCTGGCCACCAGCCGGCTGTTCCCGGCCATCCTGGAGCAGTGCCAGCAGCCCGACGGCTCGGTCGTGGTCCCGGAGGTGCTGCGCGACAAGCTCGGCACCGACCGCCTCACTGCCGGTCGCTGACCACCGCAGGCGTGGGGACCACGCTGCTCACGGGGGCCTCGCTGTTAAGCGGGGCCCCCGCCTCTACCGGATGCGTTAAGCGGGGGCCCCTCCTTACACACACCGCGAGCAGCGCGAGCGCGAGCGCGAGCGCGGCGAGCAGCGCCGGGCCGGCCGCGTCCAGCGCGCGCACCAACGCCTGCTGGACGGCGGCGGCGGCCACCACCACCGGGTCACCGAACGCGTCGTGGCGACCCAGGGCCAGCCGCACCTCGTACCAGCCGTACCAGGCGACGTAGCCGCCGGCGACCAGCAGCACCAGGCCGCTCAGGCGGGGCACCCACGCGCCGGCGCCGCGCAGCCGCGCCACCACCCGGCCGCGCAGCAGCGCCACGGCGAGCGCGGCCACGCCCACCACCAGCGCCATCCCCAGGGCGTACGCGCCGAACAGCGCCAGCCCGCGCAGCGGCGAACCGGCCCGCAGGCTGGTCACCACGATCGCCAGGAACGGCGCGATCGCGCAGGTCAGCGACGTGAGCGCGTACGCCGCGCCGAACAGCGCCATGGACGGCCAGGTGCGGGTGAGCCGGGGCGCGGTGGCGAACGGGCGCGGCGTGGGCAGCCGCCGGCCGGCGAGCAGCCAGACGCCGGCCAGCGCCAGCAGCACGCCGAGGGTCACGGTCAGCCACGGCAGCCGGGGGCGCAGCCAGTCGGCGGCCGGCGCGACGGCCAGCCCGAACGCGCCGAAGACCAGCACGTACCCGAGGGTCAGCCCGGCCGTCGCGGTGAGCGCCCGGCGGACCGCGCCGCGCCCGTCGCCGGGGCCGGCCACCAGCAACGACAGGTACGCGGGCAGCATCGCGAACCCGCACGGGTTGACCGCGCCGAGCATGCCGGCGGTCAGCGCGAGCAGCAGCGCGCCGGTCATCCCCGGGCCAGCGTCTCGACCTGCCGGGTGAGCGACTCGCCGTCCAGGAAGCCCTGGTGGACGACCTTTCCGTCCCGGTCGAGGACGACGAACGTGCTCTGCTCGGCCACCTTGAACCGGCGCCACACCGCACCGGCCCGGTCGTCGAGCTGCGGCGTGCCGGCCAGGTCGAACTCGGTGACGAACTCCTTCATCGCCTTCTGCTCGCCCAGCCCGGCGACGCCCACGATCGGCACGGTGTCCCGGTACTTCGGGGCGATCTCGGCGACGGTCCACGCCTGGCTGGCGCAGGTGGCGCACCAGGGCGCCCAGAACCAGAGCACGACCGGCCGCCCGGCCAGGGCGGCGGCGGAGAACGCCGTACCGTCGAGGGTCTTCCCGGCGAACGACAGCGTCTTCGGCACCGTGGCCGGCGCCGGCGGCGCGGCCGACGTGCTCGGCGTGGCCGGCGACGCGGTGGCGGTCGCGGTGGGCGCCGCGGCCACCGCGCCGGCGGGCGCGGCCCGTTCCGGGCCGACCGCGCAGGCGCCCGTGGCGGCGATGGCGGCGGCCAGCACGACGGCGGCGCCGGCGTGCCGGACGTTACGGGGTGGCATCGGCGCCTCCTGGGGTGGTCGGTCGGCTACTCGGACTTGACCAGCCGCAACGCGAGTTCGGGACAGACCTTGACCGCCTTGAGCGCGCCCTCGCGCAGCCAGGTCGGCACCGGGGTGGGCGGGAAGGCGGGGTAGCCGTTGCCGTCGAGCCGGATGAAGTCCGGCACCACGTGCGCGCAGAGCCCGTGGCCGTCGCAGCGGGACCAGTCCAGGGTGAGTTTCTGCGGGTTGCCGTCGGGCGCGCCGGGCAGCCCCATCACGCCCTTGACCCGCTTGCCGCAGCCCTCCCCGGTGGCGTGCAGCCGCAGGTCCTCGGCGAACACCTCCATGGCGGACAGCGCGAACCGGGCGGTGCCGTCGGGGTGGCTGCACGCGCCGCGCCCCTTGACGTCGCCGGCCGCCGCCCGGACCAGCTCGATCGGCGCGCTGCCGGAGACCGCGAGGTCGACGGAGCGGGCCAGGTCGGGCAGGCCCATCTTGCACGGGCCGCACTGCCCGGCGGACTCGCCGGCCAGGTAGCGGACCACCTGGGCGGTCTCGCCGAGCGGGCAGGTGTCGGCGCCGAGCGGCACGATGATGCCGGCGCCGAGGGTGCCGCCCACCGCGGTGAGCCCCCGACGGGACACCTCCGCCCGCGCCGCCGCCTCGGCGGTGATCCACTTGCCGTGGTAGCCGCCCATCAGGATGCCCGGTCCGGGCGGCACCTCGCACAGGTCGAGGATCTCGCGCAGCGGGGTGCCGGCGGCGCACTCCACCACGGCCGGCCGCTTCGCCGACCCGGTGACGGTGAGCAGCACGGTGCCCGGCTCGTCGTCGGTGCCGAGCGCCGCGTACTCGTACGGGCCGATCCGGGCGGCGACGGCGAGCTGCGCGTACGTCTCGGCGTTGGAGAGCAGGGTGGGCAGCCCGCTGACGCCGGAGTCGCTGGAGCGCTTCTTGGTGCCGGGCGGGATGTGCGGCAGGCCGTTGATGCCGTTGACCAGCGCGCCGCCCTCACCGGAGATGAACCGGTGCGGCACGGTGACGATGGTCGTCGGCACCGGCATCCGCCGTTCCTGCAACGCCTCGGTCAGCGAGGGCCGGCCCACGTCGTCGTCGGCCACCCCGATCACGATCTCCTCGGCATCCAACGCGAACGCGGCCAGCGCGGCGCCGTCCAGGATGAGGTGCGGGGCCCGGGTGAGCAGCACCTTGTCCTTCCAGCTCGCCGGCTCCCCCTCGGTGGCGTTGACCACCACCACGGCGGCGAGGTCCTGCCGCTCGCAGGACTCCAGCACCGCGCGCAGCTTGCGGGCGAACGGGAAGCCCGCGCCGCCCTTGCCCTTGAGGTCGATCGCCTCGGCGAGCCGCAGCAGCGCGGCCGGCTCCATCGGGCCGATCGGGCCGTGCACCTCCTCGTGGGCGAGCAGGTCGAGCCGGCCGAACTCGGCGAACCCGGCGGTCAGGCGGGGCTCGCCGACGCAGGCCACCGGCGGGACGGTCGTCCGCGTCACCGTGCCTCACCCCGCAGCCCGGCCCAGTAGGCCCCGTCGACCGCGTCCGCGTCGGCCTTCTTGCGCCGGCCGGAGCGGGTCTCCTTGGTGGCGCGCATGGCCCGGCGGGAGGCGAGGTCGACGAGCGTCGGGGTGTCGTCGACGAACGCGTCGTCGTCGGCGGCGTAGCGGGCCGGCGGGCGCCAGTAGTCCGGCTCCTCCGGCACGTCCTCCTCGTCGCGGTAGCGCCGGCCGGTCCCGCTGCGCGGCTCGGCCGAGACCGGTCCGGCGGAGATCGGATCCGCCGAGACCGGCTCGCCGGCCCAGCGACGCGGGCTGTCCCACGGCTCCTCCGCCTCGTCGGTCGGGCGCGGCGGGGCCGAGTAGCGGGCCACCTCGGCCGGGGTGGCGTACCGGCCGTTGTCCGGCGGGGCGGAGTGGCGGCCACCGGTGTCCGGCGGGGCGGAGTGCCGGCCACCGCTCTCCGGCGGCGCGGAGTACTGCGCGGCGACCTCCTCCTCGACCCGGGACCGGCGGCTCACCCGCTCCTCGGTGCCCCGGCGGCGACGGGACCGTTCGCCGACCGTCTCCATCTCCTCGGTGTTCCGCCGGACCGCGGGCACCCGCTCGGCGTCCCGGCTCCGGCGCGGCTCGCGCTCGTCGTCGCGGACCCGGGCGGCGGTGTCCCGGCGGCGGGTGGGCCGCTCGGCGGGAACCTCGGTCGTCCGGGCGCGGCGGGTCGGCTCGGCGGGCTCCTCGGCGCGCCGCCGGGCGGCGGCCGCGCGGACCGGCTCGCGCAGCGACCCGGGCTCCGGCACCACCGGTACGGCGAACCGCTCGGGGTCGCGCCGCCGGGCGGTGCCGGCCGGCGCGGTCCAGGTCGCGGTGGCCTCGGCCCAGCGGCCCGTGCCGGCGCCGCTCTCCTCCTTGCCGGCGGCCTTCTTGCTCTTCAGCGCCGCGAACACGCCGGTGCGCTCCTCACCCTTGCCGGCCATCGCCTTGTTCAGCGCGGCGGCCTGGTGCTGCTCACGGCTGCGCTTGCCGAGGTGGACGGAGAGGCGCACCAGCAGGGCCACCAGCACGAGCAGCACGCAGGCGAGGTAGCTGAGCACCACCCAGCCCTTCGCCGCCCGGCCGGCGTTCAGGCCGTGGAACAGCGCGAACGGCCAGGACACGTACGCCATCGAGTGCAGCGCGCGCCAGAACCACTTCGGGCCGACGCCGGCGAACCGGACCCGGATCAGGCCGGTCCAGAGCACGCCGACCATCAGCAGCGCGGCGACGGTGCCCAGCCCGACGTAGAGGCCGTTGCCGCCGACGAACGGCACCACCGCGTCGGTCGGGCCGGCCCGGCCGATCGCGATCTTGGTGATGACGTGGAAGACCAGCCCGGCCACGCCGAGCACGCCGGTGGCGCGGTGTGCCGACTGGAGCAGCACCCGGTGCCGGATGAGCAGCACCAGCCGGTCGGTGGCGAGCAGCCCCAGCATCACGGTGAGGCTGAGCGAGACCAGGGTGACCACCCCGGCGAAGAACTCGGTGAAGAAGAAACCGTACGAGTACATGGCGCCGCCGGCGCCGGCCAGCTCCACGCCCGCCCACGCGAGGCCGAGCACGGAGGCGACGAGTGCCACCATCGCGGACTTCGACATGGTCCGGACACCACGACTGGTGGTGGTGGTCCGGACGGCCGTCGCCTTCTCGTTCTGCTGTGCCCGGGCCATCTGCTCCTCGATCGTCTCGCGGCGGCGCCCCCACCGGCCGACCCTGCTCCCACCTCAGGTACGGAGCGGCGGCCCGGACGGATCACCTCCGGTGGCGAATTTCTCGACCGGATCCTCGAACCGTCCCGACCGGACGCGCGTGTAGCACGGCACGCAACGACGGATGCCCATGCGTTGACATTTCTTGCAACATGCTCGTAACCTTGCGGAAAATTTCAAGGCCGGCTGCAAGAAGCCGGCACCAACGCCCTCCCCAGGCTCCACTCCCCCGTACCCCCGTACCCCCGAGGAGTCCTGATGCATCGACGCCGAAGCCGCGTCGCGGCGCTCGCCCTGGGCGTGGCCGCGAGCCTGCTCGTCCCGACCACAGTGGCGGCTCCCCCGGCCGCCGCCGCCCCCGCCGGCGGCAAGAAGGTCATCGTCCAGCTCTTCGAATGGAACTGGACCTCGGTGGCAAGCGAGTGCACCAGCACGCTCGGCCCCAAGGGCTACGGCTACGTCCAGGTGTCCCCACCGCAGGAGCACGTCAACAGCAGCCCGTGGTGGGTGTCCTACCAGCCGGTCAGCTACCGGATCGAGTCCCGCAAGGGCACCCGCGCCCAGTTCCAGTCCATGGTGAACACCTGCCACAACGCCGGCGTCAAGGTGATCGTCGACGCCGTGGTCAACCACATGTCCGGCCAGGAGAACGGCGGAACCGGCTGGGCCGGCACGTCGTACGGGCACTACAACTACCCGGGCACCTACTCCTCGGCGGACTTCCACTACTGCGGCCGCAACGGCAACAACGACATCGCCAACTACAACGACCGGTACGAGGTGCAGAACTGCGAGCTGGTCAACCTCGCCGACCTGAAGACCGAGTCGGACTACGTCCGCACCCGGCTCGCCACGTACCTCAACGACCTGCTCTCGCTCGGCGTGGACGGGTTCCGGCTGGACGGCAGCAAGCACATGCCGGCCGCCGACATCGCGGCGATCAAGGCCAAGCTGTCCCGCCCGGCCTACCTGGTGCAGGAGGTCATCTACGGCGCGGGTGAGCCGGTCCAGCCGACCGAGTACACCGGCAACGGCGACGTGCACGAGTTCCGGTACGGCAAGGACCTGGCCCGGATGTTCAACAACGAGCGGCTCGCGTACCTGAAGAACTTCGGCGAGTCCTGGGGCTACCTGCCGAGCGGATCGGCGGTGGTCTTCACCGACAACCACGACACCCAGCGCGACGGCGGCGTGCTCACCTACCGCGACCGCGGCGAGTACGCCCTGGCCAACGCGTTCATGCTGGCCTGGCCCTACGGCACCCCGGCGGTGATGTCGAGCTTCACGTTCAGCGGCAAGGACCAGGGCCCGCCGTCGGACGGCAGCAACCGGATCACCAACACCACCTGCTACTCCGGCTGGGAGTGCGAGCACCGCTGGCCAGTGATCGCCAACATGGTCGGCTTCCGCAACGCCACCGAGGGCGCGGCGGTCGCCAACTGGTACGACAACGGCTACCAGCACATCGCGTTCAGCCGGGCCGGCAAGGGCTACCTGACGCTCAACGACGAGGACTTCGCGGTGAGCGGCCGGTCCTACTACACCGGCCTGCCGGCCGGTCGCTACTGCGACGTCATCCACGGTACGTTCAGCAACGGCTCGTGCAGCGGCCCGGTGGTCACCGTGGACTCGTCGGGCTGGTTCGCCGGGACCGTCAACGCGCACGACGGGATCGCCATCCACGTCGGAGCGAAGGTGAGCTGACCTCACCCGCCCCCCGTGCCGGCTGTTTTCGGCACGGGGGCGTCATCTCCGGTTAGAGTCGATTTCGTGCCTTTCGACCAGATCACCGGGCGGCGGATACCCGGCTGGCTGTTCGCCGCGCTCGGCGTACCGCTGCTGCTGGCCACCGCGCTGCTGGTCGGCCACGCGCTGACCGGCGCCCCGGCGGCCAACCCGGTCGCCGTCGCGCCGGCCACCACCGGGCCGCCGTCGCCGACCCCGTCGACGGCCGAGTCCGTCCCGCCCGCCGCGCCCGCCCCCGCCGACCTGCCGGTCATCACGTACGACCCGGCGCCGCGCGGCTTCCCCGCCGACCCGGCCCCGGCCGACACCCGGCCACTGAGCGAGGGCGCGCGGCCCAACGGCAAGGTCGCCGCGTACGACGCGCCCGGCGGCCGGCCGCTGGCGTTCCTCGCCCCGACCATCAGCGACGTCCGGCTGACCGTGCCGATCGTCGAGCGCCGCGCCGGCTGGACCTCGGTGCTGCTCCCCTCGGCCAACCGCACCGTCGCCTGGCTGCCCGCCGGCGGCTGGACCACGGTCGTGCTGCGCGACCAGATCGTGGTGGAACGGCGCACCCACCGGCTCACCTGGCTGCGCGACGGTCGGGCGGTGCACACCTGGCCGGTCAGCCTCGGCATGTCCGGCCAGCTCACCCCGCTCGGCCGCACGTTCGTCCTCGGCCGCACCCCGCCCCCGCAGGACGTCTACGGCGGGGTGGACATCTTCGCGCTCGGCGCGATCCCCGACGACCCGGACGCGGTGCCGACCGGCCTGCGCGGCGCCCACATCGGACTGCACACCTGGCACAACGACGACACGCTGGGCGAGAACGTCACCAACGGCTGCATCCGGTTGACCCGCAGCGCCCAGCGCCAGCTCCTCGCCGCCCTGGCCCCCGGCACCGGCCTCGTCGTCGTCGACCGTCTCCCCTGACTCCCCCGCCCACCCCGCCCCCGCCCGCCCCGCCCCCGCCCGCCCCGCCCCGCCCCGCCCCGCCCACGTTAGGCGGGGCCCCCGCTTAACAGGCGCCGGTTAAGCGGGGCCCCCGCCTCTACCGAATGCGTTAACCGGGGCCCCCGCCTTTCACCCCAGCAGCCAACCGTTGGTCTCGGCCAGGCGGACGGCGTCGGCGCGGTTGCGGGCGCCGGTCTTGCCGATCGCCGACGACAGGTGGTTGCGGACCGTGCCCTCGGACAGGTGCAGCGTCGCCGCCAGTTCGGCCACCGTGCCGCCGCCCCGCGCCGTACGCAGCACCTCGGTCTCCCGCTCGGTGAGCGGGCTCGCCCCGGTGGCCAGCGTCTCCGCGGCCAGCGTCGGGTCGACCACCCGCAGGCCGGCGTGCGCCCGGCGGACCGCGTCGGCGAGCTGGCGGGCCGGGGTGTCCTTGACCACGAAGCCGTTCGCGCCCGCCTCCATCGCCCGACGCAGGTAGCCGGGCCGGCCGAACGTGGTCACCACCAGCACCCGGCAGTCGGGCAGCGCGGCGCGCAGCGCCGCCGCCGCCGCCACCCCGTCCATCCCCGGCATCTCCACGTCGAGCAGCGCCACGTCGGGGTGGGCGCGCAGCGCCGCCGGCACCACCTCGTCGCCCCGGCTCACCTCCGCCACCACGGTGAGGTCCGGCTCCAGCGACAGCAGCGCGGCCAGCGCGCCCCGGACCAGCGCCTGGTCGTCGGCGAGCAGCAGTCGGATCGGATCGGTCACCCGCGGGCCCTCCCGTTCGTGTCGGGCATCGTGACCCGGAGCAGGAAACCGCGCCCGCCGGGCGCCCGGCCCACCGTCACGGTGGCATCCAACCGGTCGGCCCGCTCGCGCAGCCCGACCAGCCCGTGCCCGGCACCCGCCGGCTCACCGGCCGGCCCCCGGCCGTCGTCGCGGACCTCCACCGCCGCCGCGTCCACCCGGATCACGCAGCGCCGCGCGCCGCTGTGCCGCACCACGTTGGTGACCCCCTCGCGGACCGCCCAGCCGAACAGCTCGTCCCGGTCCGTCGGCAGCTCCGGCACCGTCTCCGGCAGTTCCGCGGCGACGCCCGCGGCGGCCAGCGCCGACCGGGCGCCGGCCAGTTCGGAGGCCAGGTCCACCCCGCGGTACGCCCCGACGGTGCCCCGCACGTCGGCCAGCGCCTCCCGGGCCAGCCGTTCCACGTCGGCGATCTCGACGGCGGCCCGGGCCGGGTCCAGCTCCAGCAACCGGCCGGCCAGTTCGGCCTTGACCGCCACCACGGTGAGCGAGTGCCCGAGGATGTCGTGGAGGTCCCGGGCGGTGCGGGCGCGTTCCTCGGCCACCGCGAGCCGGTGGATCTCCTGCTGGGCGGCCTGCAGTTCGCCGTTGCGCTGGGCCAGCCGGCTCACCCCGAACATGGCGAACGAGGCGAGCAGCACGGCGAAGACCACCGTGCTCTCCGACTCCCAGCCGGGCACGAGGTGCGAGGTCACCGGCGGGGTCGCCGCGGCCAGCACCACCACGACCAGGGATTCCACCGACGGCAGCAGGAACACCGCGGCGGCGGCCACGAAGACCAGCGTGGTCAGCCAGTCGCCGCCGGTGCCCGGGATGCCGGCCAGGCCGAGCACGAGCAGCAGCGCGATCAGCGCCCGGGCCCGGCCGACCGGGATCGGGACGTGCCGTTGCCGGCGGGAGCGGCCCCACTCGAAGATCAGCACGTACGCCACGGCGAACGTGAGCACCGAGCCGAGCCCGAGCAGCCGCCGCCACAGCTCCGGCTGGTGCAGCGCGGTGACGAACGGGATGTTGAGGAAGAAGAGCCAGACCGCCGCCAGCAGCCAGCCGGTGAACCGCCAGTGGCGGCGGTTCACCGGCCGGGCCGGGGCGGTCGGCGACGTCACGCCCACCACGCTAGTGCCCGCCGCCCCGGTCAGACCCGGGTGGTGTCGCGGCGGAACAGGCGGGTCGCGCCGAGACCGAAGAACGCGGTCCAGGCGGCCACGTTGCCGACCGCCGCCCAGTCCACCCCGGTGCCGGTCAGCGGCGCGCGAGCGAGCTGACCGACCCCGTACACCGGGGTGAACTTGGCGATCTGCTGCATCACGTCGGGCAGCAGATCGAGCGGAACGAACAGGCCGCCCAGCATGGCCAGGATGGCCAGCGCCGGGCCCATGAACTGCATGACGTTCTCGGCCGGGGCGAGGTAGCCGACGAAGAGGCCGAACGCGGCGAAGACCAGCGAGCCAAGCCAGGCGGTCAGGCCGGACTCCAGCCAGACGTGGGCCGGCAGCCGCACCCCGGAGGCGGCGCCGACGGCGAACTCGACGAGCACGCCGAGCAGGCCGAGCACCATCGCGGTGGCCACCTTCGTCGCCACGTACGCGGCGGGCCGCAGCGGGGTGAGCCGTAACTGCCGGCTCCAGCCCAGCGCGCGTTCGGTGGCGACGGCGGCGCCGGCGCTGGTGGTGGCGACCATGGCCGCGTACACGGCCAGGCTGATCATGATCCAGCCGGTGACCGGCAGGCCGTTGTCCAGCTTGTCGCCGCGCGAGGGCAGCCCGAACAGGAGGAAGAACACCGCCGGCATGACCAGGATGAACATCAGCGTGCGGCGGTTGCGCAGCACCCGGCGGATCTCGATGGCGAGTACGGCGGCGGAGAAGCCACCCAGGGCGGGCGGCCGGCGGTCGGCCAGGCGGGCCGCGATGCTGGAATCGGACGAGGTGGTGGCGGTCATGGCGAGGCTCCCGGCGGGTCAGGCGGCGGTCAGGGCGAGGAACGCGTCCTCGAGGTTGCGCGAGGTGATCTCCAGGTCCCGGGCGTCGGTCCGGGTCAGCAGGTGCCGGGCGACGACGTCGGAGTCCTCGCTGTGCACGAGGATCGCGTCGCCGCGTACCTCGACCGAGCGGACGCCCGGCAGCGCGGCGAGCGCGGCCTGGTCGGCGCCCCGCAGGGTGGCCCGCACCACCCGGCCGGCGGCCAGGTTCTTGATCTCGGCGGTGGTCCCGTCGGCGACCACCCGACCCTGCCGCACCAGCACGATCCGGTCCGCGTACGCGTCGGCCTCGTCCAGGTAGTGGGTGGCGAACAGGACGGTCCGGCCGGAGCGGGCGTCGGCCCGGATCGCCTGCCAGAAGTCGCGCCGGCCCTCGACGTCCATGCCGGTGGTCGGCTCGTCCAGCACCATCAGGTCCGGGTCGGGCAGCAGCGCGAGGGCGAAGCGCAGGCGCTGCTGCTGGCCGCCGGAGCACTTGCCCACCGCCCGGTCGGCGATCTCGGCGATGCCGGCGCGCTCCAGCACCTCGGCCACCGGTCGGGTGTGGCCGTAGAAGTGCGCGGTCATCCGTACCGTCTCGGCGACGGTGAGGTCCTTGAGCAGCCCGCCGGTCTGCATCACGGCGGCGACCCGGCCGTGCCGGACGGCGTCGCCGGGGGTGCCGCCGAAGAGCCGGACCGTGCCGGCGTCCGGCCGGGCCAGCCCGAGCAGCATGTCCACCGTGGTGGTCTTGCCGGCGCCGTTGGGGCCGAGGAAGGCGACCACCTCACCGGGGGTGATCCGCAGGCTGAGCCCGTCGACGGCGGTCACCGGGCCGTAGGTCTTGGTGAGTCCGGCCAGTTCGACGGCCGGTGCGGTGTCGGTCATGCCCATGATGCTCCGGCCCGCGCCGCCCCGCTCCCCGGAGCACCCGTCACCTCCCGCCCATTACATTTGTCAGGCGTAAGGAGGGGCCCCGGTTAACGCCTGCGGTAGAGAAGAGGCCCTTCTCAACGAGCCGCGCGTGGAGTGAGGGCCGCCGGGCCGGGTAAGCCGCAGCATGGGCGTACCGACCGGACGCGTCGACACGATCGTGCTCATCCACGGGCTGTGGATGACGTCGCGGAGCTGGGAGCACTGGGCCGAGCGCTACGCGGCGCGCGGGTTCCGGGTGCTCACCCCGGCCTGGCCCGGCATGGACCGCGAGGTCGAGGAGCTGCGGGCCGATCCGACGCCGATCGCCGGCCAGCGGATCGCCGACATCGTCGCGCACTACGCGGCGATCATCCGGGAGCTGCCCCGGCCGCCGATCGTCATGGGGCACTCGTTCGGCGGCCTGGTCGCCCAACTGCTGCGGGACCGCCGGTTCGGCGCCGCCGTCGTCGGCGTGCACCCGGCACCGGTCAAGGGCGTGCTGAAGCTGCCGCTGAGCACGCTGCGCTCCGGGTTCTCCATCCTGCACAACCCGGCCAACCGGCACCGCGCCGTCCCGTTCACCGCCGAGGACTTCCGGTACGCCTTCGGCAACACGCTCACCCGCGCGGAGTCCGACGCCGCCTGGGAGCGGTACGCCGTCCCCGGCGCCGGTCACGTGCTGTTCGAGGGCTCGTTCGCCAACCTGGACCCGAACTCGGCCACCGAGGTCGACAGGAAGCGCGACGACTGCGCCCCGCTGCTGATCACCGCCGGCGGCGAGGACCACGTGATCCCGCCGTCGCTCGCCACCAGCCTGGCCAACCTCTACCGCGGCTCGACGGCGGTCACCGGCTATCGGGAGTTCCCCGGCCGGTCGCACTTCGTCGGCGGCGAGCCGGGTTGGGAGGAGGAGGCCGACTTCGCGCTGGAGTGGGCGGTCGAGGCGGCGAACGAGTTCTCCCCGACGGTGGTCAGCGAGGCGCCCCGCCGCTGACCACGGCTCACTCCCAGGACTCGGCGATGTCGAGGATCTCCAGATCGGGTGGGGCCACCGCGGCCACCGTCGGGGCGTCCCGGGTCACCAGGTAACACCGGTAGAGGACGGCGGTGGCGACGGCGTGGGCCACGTCGAGGGGCACCTTGCCGCTCGCGGCGATCCGGGCCACTCGCCGGCTGGTCGGGCCGTCGTACACCGCGACCCGGATGTCCCGGTCGGCGTCGAGGAGGAGGTCGAGCAGGTCGGTGGCCGGCGTCCCGGCGAGTTGGAGCTGCGCCTGGCCCAGGCAGAGCGCCGGGATCCACACCTCCTGCTCCGGGTCCTCCTGGGCGAGGGTCAGCAACGCGCCGGGCTCGACGCTGTCTCCGGAGGCGTACGCGAGAAGCGCGGAGGTGTCCAGGACGAGCCCGTTCACGCCGCCGCCGAGCCCTCGTCGTCACCGAACTGGCGGAGCCACCGCATGTTCCGGTCGTGCTGCTCGTCGGTGATCGGCGGTTGCTCCGCCAGCCGGCGGCGCGCGCGTTCGACGTCCTCGTCGGTCACCACGTAGCCGTGCTCGGCCCAGCGTGCCCGCAGGCCGTCGGCCCGCATCTTCCGCCGCAGGACGTCCGCGATGAAGCCGGAGGTCGTGCCGTGCGAGCGCTCGACGTACTCGGCAACGTCGTCGGGCAGGCTGATGGTGATGCGCCTCGTCATACTCTCAGCATAGTCGGCGCATACTCCGTTACCGGGGCGACGTGCGGGGTATGACGGAGCGATGAGGGCGAGTTTCCGGCTCGGCCGGGTCGCGGGCGTACCCGTCGGCGTCAACTGGAGTGTCCTGGTCATCTTCGTGCTGATCGCCTGGACGCTGTCGGCCAGCCTGTTCCCCCGCTCGTACCCCGGTCATGCCACGCTCGCCTACGTCGCCGCCGGGCTGGCCGCCGCGGTGGTCTTCTTCGTCGGCCTGCTCGCCCACGAGGTGTCGCACGCGGTGGTGGCCAAGCGCAACGGCATCGAGGTCGAGGGGATCACGCTCTGGCTCTTCGGCGGCGTGGCCGAGTTGAAGGGCGAGGCGAAGGACCCCGGGGCCGAGCTGCGGATCGCCGGGGTGGGGCCGCTGGTCAGCCTGGTCATCGGCGTGGTGTTCGGCGCGATCGCGGTGGCCGTCGCGGTGGCCGGCGGGCACGGGCTGCTGCTCGGCGCGCTGTCCTGGCTGGCCGGGATCAACGTGCTGCTGGCCCTGTTCAACGTGCTGCCGGCCGCGCCGCTGGACGGTGGGCGGCTGCTGCGGGCCGCGGTGTGGAAGGCCACCGGCGACCGGACCCGGGCGTCGGTGGTCGCCGCCGGCGCCGGGCGGGTGCTGGGCATCGTGCTGATCGGCCTCGGGTTGTGGCGGTTCCTCAGCGGGGCCGGGTTCGGCGGGCTCTGGCTGGCGCTGATCGGCTGGTTCCTGATCGGCGCGGCCGGGCAGGAGGAACGCCAGGCCCGGATGGGCGACGCGCTGCGCGGGGTGCGGGTCGGCGACGTGATGACGCCGCAGCCGCAGACCGCGTCCGGGGACCTGACCGTGGCCGACTTCGTCGACCACTACCTCTTCGCGTACCGGCACTCGGCGCTTCCGCTGACCGAGGGCGACCGGCCGGTCGGCCTGGTCACGCTCGACCGGGTACGCGGCGTCGCGGCGGACCGCCGCCCGTCCACCACCCTGGCCGAGGTGTCCTGCCGGGCCGACGAGCTGGTGCTCGCCCGCCCGGACGAGCAGCTCACCGAGCTGCTCCCCCGGCTCAACGAGTGCACCGACGGCCGCGCGCTGGTGGTGGTCGACGGTCGGCTGGTCGGGATCGTCTCGCCCAGCGACATCAGCCGCGCGGTGCAGCGCGGCAGCCTGCGCGGCCCGCTGACCGGTCAGTCGCGCGGGAAGTAGCGGTCCAGCTCCGCGGTGCGGAACTTCCCGGCCGGGTCGAGGTCGCGCAGCAGCGCGGCGAAGTCGGCGTGCCGGGGGTACGCGGCGGCCGGGTCGCGCTCGAACAGCTTGCCCCAGTGCGGGCGGGGCGCGAACGGGGCGAGCCGCTGCTCCACCTCGGCCAGGACCGGCGCCACCGCCACCGGGTCGCCGATCCAGGTGAAGTGCACCGCCAGCGTGTCCCGGCGGTGGTTCGGGCTGAGCCACAGCTCGTCGGCGGCCACCGTACGCAGCTCGCAGATCTGGAGCACGGCGGCGATCCGCTCGGCGACCGGGTCGAGCGCGGCGAGCGCCGCCGCCGCGTCGGCGCGGGCCACGTGCCACTCCGACTGCAGCTCGTCGCCGCTGCTGGGGGTGAAGCCGAGCCGGAAGTGCGGCAGTCGCTCGTGCCACGGCCCGGGCTCGCCGAACTGGGCGGTGCAGTGCACCGGCGACATGCCGGGCACCGGGTGCTGCGGCGTCTCGGCGGCCGTCGTGTCCAGCCAGTCGGCGGGCGGCGGCGGCTGGTCCGCGTCCTGCTTGATCCACACCTGGTCGAACCGCTCGGACCGCCAGCCGGTGAAGACGCTGACGCTGTACGCGGCGCCCAACGCCTCGTCCAGCGCGGCGCGGGGCAGGCCGAGCCGGACGTACTGCCGCAGGTCGAACGTTCCGACCACGTCGAGCGTGAGCCGGGTGACCACACCCAGCGCGCCGAGGTTGACCACCAGGCCGGGGAACCGGCTGTCGTTCCGGTCGACGGTGAGCAGGTCCCCGTCGGCGGTGACGATCTCCAGGGCGGCCACCGCGGCGGCCAGGTTGCGGTTGGCGACGCCGGAGCCGTGGGTGGCGGTGGCGACCGAGCCGGCGACCGAGATGTGCGGCAGCGAGGCGAGGTTCGCCAGCGCGTACCCCCGGGCCTGGAGCGCGGTGGCCAGGTCGCCGTAGCGCAGGCCGGCGGCGACCGTGACGGTGCCCCGGTCGGGGTCGAGCGCGACGGTGGGCGGCAGCCCGTCGAGCGCGATCTGGGCGCCGGTGGTGTCGCCGAGCCGGTTGAACGAGTGACCGGTGCCGACGGCCCGGACCCGGTCCGCGCCGGCGACCAGGCGGCGCAGCTCGTCCAGGGAGGTCGGCCGGTGCCGGGTCCGGGCCGACCAGCGGACGTTGCCGGCCCAGTTGGTGTCGGTCATGCGCTGCATCATCCGCCATCGGGGGCGGGCAGGGTTGTTCCGGGGTGGAAGCGGGAATCCTGGCGGGATGAGCAGCTACCGCGACCCGAGCCTCCACGGCGACGTGTACCCGTCGGAGGAGGAGATCGACCCGACAGGTGTCGGGCCGGACCTGACCGCCCCCGTGCCGGCGCCGACGCCGGAGCCGGAGCCGGCACCGCACCCGGGGCCGGCGCCGCGCGACGGGCAGGCGCACTCGATCGTGACCCGCCACCTGGACGGCTCGGTCGAGGTGGTGACCGACCTGGACGGCGACGGCGTCGCCGATGTGGTGCAGGTCGACATCGACGGCGACGGGGTGCCGGACGTGACGTACCTGGACAGCGACCGCGACGGCCGGCTGGACACGGTGCGGCGGGCGTAGGCCCGCTCAGAGCCGCGGCATCACCTCGGCGGCGACCAACTCCAGGTGGTCCAGGTCGGCCAGGTCGAGCACCTGGAGGTAGACCCGGCCGGCGCCGGCCTCGGCGTACCGGCCGAGCGTCTCCACCACCTCGGCGGGCGTGCCGGCG
Source organism: Micromonospora ferruginea (assembly GCF_013694245.2). Classification (NCBI taxonomy): domain Bacteria; kingdom Bacillati; phylum Actinomycetota; class Actinomycetes; order Micromonosporales; family Micromonosporaceae; genus Micromonospora; species Micromonospora robiginosa. The sequence continues at coordinate 303,596 of NZ_CP059322.2, read as the reverse complement.
GCGCCGTTCGCGCGCAGCTCGGCGGGTTCCCGGCCGATCGCCTCGGCGCGGCGGGCCACCTCGGCGTCGTCGCGCCCGCAGCAGAGCACCAGCGCGTTGGACCAGACCATCGTGGACGGGTCCCGGCCGATCTCGGCGCAGGCGTCCCGCACGCGCCGGAACTGCGCCGTGGTGTCGTCGAGCGAGGCGAACGGCAGGTTGAACTCGTCGGCGTACCGGGCGGCGAGGCGCGGGGTGCGCTTCGGGCCCATGCCGCCGAGCAGGATCGGCGGGCGGGGCCGCTGCACCGGCTTGGGCAGCGCCGGGGAGTCGCTGACCGGGTAGTAGGTGCCGGGGAAGTCGAAGGTGGTGCCGGCCGGCGTGGACCAGAGCCCGGTGATGATCGCGAGCTGCTCCTCCAGCCGGTCGAACCGCTCGCCCAGCGGCGGGAACGGGATGCCGTACGCGGCGTGCTCCTCGGCGTACCAGCCGGTGCCGATGCCCAGCTCGACCCGCCCGCCGCTCATCTGGTCGACCTGCGCGACGGTGATGGCGAGCGGCCCGGGGAGGCGGAACGTGGCGGCGCTCATCAGCGTGCCGAGCCGGATCCGGGTGGTGTCGCGGGCCAGGCCGGCGAGCGTGGTCCAGGCGTCGGTGGGACCGGGGTCGCCGCTCACCGACCCCATCTTCAGGTAGTGGTCGGAGCGGAAGAACGCGGCGAAGCCGGTTTCCTCCGCCCGGCGCGCCACGGCGAGCAACTGGTCGTAGCCGGCGCCCTGCTGAGGTTCGGTGAAGATCCGCAGTTCCATCCCCCGAGCATAGGTATCAAGCATATGCCTTGACTGGCATATAACCGTGATGGCATATTGGCGGCGTGACCGTGGACGCCTTCGCCGTGCTGGCCGAGCCGGCCCGACGCGACATCCTCGACCGGCTGCGCCGCGCCGACAGCAGCGTCGGCGAGCTGGTGGACGCGCTGGGCATGAGCCAACCCGCCGTCTCCAAGCACCTGCGGGTGCTCCGCGAGGCCGGTCTGGTCACCTGCCGCACGGCGGCCCAGCGGCGGATCTACCGGGTGGACACCCGGCCGCTGCGGGCGGTGGACGACTGGCTCGGGCCCTACCGGCTGATGTGGACCGAGCACCTCGACGCCCTGGAGCGCCATCTCGACCGTCAGGAGTGACGATGCAGCGTGACGACTTCCGCCCCGGCCCGCTCGCCGACGTCGACCGGGTCCCGGTCGGCGACCGGTGGGACCTGATCCTCGTCCGGGAGCTGCGGCACCCGCCCGAGCGGGTGTGGGCCGCGCTGACCGACCCCGGGCAACTCGCCGAGTGGGCGCCCTTCCTCGCCGACCGCGACCTGGGCCGCACCGGCGACGCCACGCTCCGCACCGTCGACGGCGACCGGGCCGACCCGGCGCCGGCCACGGTCCGGCGCGCCGACCGCCCGCGCCTGCTGGAGTACACCTGGGGCGACGGCCTGCTCCGCTGGGAGCTGGCACCCACCGGCGCCGGCACCACGCTGACCTTGCGGCACCGGATCGACCGCGCCGACCTGGCGCCGATGGTGGCCGCCGGCTGGCACCTCTGCCTGGATGTCGCCGGCCACCTGCTCGACGGTGACCCGGTCGGCCCGATCCGCGGCGCGGAGGCGAAGGACTTCGGCTGGGCGGAGCTGCGCGACGCGTACGCCGAGCGCCTGGACCGCCCGTGAGGATCAGGCGGCGTCCGGCAGCGTGATCGCGGTGGCCGCCCGGCGGATCGGCTCGGCCACCCGGCCGACCATCCGCTCCCGGCCGGGCAGGTGCGGCAGCAGGCGCAGCATCGCCGTCTGGAACCGGATCTGCCCGGTCGAGCCGAGCACCATGCCCTTCAGGTTGCGCTGCGCCAGCGCCTGGTTCGCGTCGACGAACGGTCGCATCCGGCGCTCGTACGCGGCGAACCCGTCCGCCGGCCGACCGGCCGCCTCGGCCAGCGCGGCGGCCAGCACGTACGCGCCGACCAGGCCCAGGCTGGTGCCCTGCCCGGAGGCCGGGGAGGCGGCGTACGCGGCGTCGCCGACCAGACCCACCCGGCCGCTCGACCAGCTCGGCATCACCACCTGGCTCATCGCGTCGAGGTAGAGGTCCGGCGCGTCCGCCGCCGCGGCGAGCAGTTCGGGCACCCGCCAGCCGGCCCCGGCGAAGGCCCCGGTCAGCACGTCCCGCCGGCCGGCGAGGTCACCGGCGTCGGTGTCGCCGGCCGGCGAGCGGAAGAGGAAGAGCGCGCGGGCGTCGGGCGCGCCCGCGGTCCGGTAGACGCCCACGGTCCGCCCGGGCTCCGGGTGCAGCAGCTCGACCCGGTCCTCGGCGAGCCCGGCCGGCACGGTGCAGACGGCGATGTGGTGCCCGAGCGGGCGCAGGTGCACCGACCCGGGACCGAACGCGAGCCGTCGTACCGTCGAGTGCAGACCGTCGGCGCCGACGACCAGGTCGTAGCGACGGCGGTCGCCGCGCGCGAACGTCACGTCCACCCCGCCGGCGTCCGCGTCGAGCGCGGTGATCGAGTCGCCGAAGCGGTGCTCCACGTCGTCGGCCCGCAGGAGCCGGGTCAGGTCGCCGCGCATGACCTCGACGTCGCCGGTGGACCGGCCGCCGAACAACGCGGCGTCCATGGTGGCGAGCTGCCGGCCGCGATCGTCGAGGAAACGGGCCAGCCGCATGCCGGTGTCGTGGGCACGCACCCGCCCGGCCAGGCCCATCCGCTCCAGCACGGTCAGGGCCGCGCCCCGCACGTCGACCTTGTAGCCACCGTCGCGCGGGCTCGGGGCCCGCTCCACGACGGTCGGGCGGAAGCCGTGGTGCCGCAGCCACCAGGCGAGCGCGGAGCCGGCGACACCGGCGCCGGAGATCAGGACATCGGTCATGGCGATGACGGTACGGGCGTGTGAGACGTTTGTGCAAGACAAATGTTCAAGAGGGTGGGTACGCTGCCGGCATGGGAAATCGGGAGGACCTGCTCGCCGGCGCGAAGCGCTGCCTGATGGAGAAGGGCTACGCCGCCACCACCGCCCGCGACGTCGCCGCCTCGGCCGGCACCAGCCTGGCCGCCATCGGCTACCACTTCCGCACCACCCGGGCGCTGCTCGACGAGGCGCTCGTCGAGGCGATGGCGGAGTGGGGCGAGGAGTTGGAGCGCGCACTGGCACACGACGCCGGCCCGGACGTCACGCCCGAGCGGCGGTTCGAGCTGGCCTGGGAACGGATCATCGAGTCGTACGCACGGCTGCGTCCGCTCTGGGCGGTCCAGTTCGAGCTGATCGCCCGGATGGACCGGCATCCCGAGCTGCGCGAGGCGTTCGCCGCCGCGAACCGGCAGGCGCGGCTCGGCCTGGCCGAGGTGTTCCACCGGCTCGACCCCGCCGCGGACGAGGCCACCGCGCTCACGCTCGGCACGTTCCACCAGGCGCTGCTCGGCGGCGTGGCCGCGCAGTGGCTGGTCGACCCGGCCGCCGCGCCCTCGGCCGGGGAGCTGATCCGCGCGCTGCGGATCGTCGCCCGGGAGCTGGGCCCCGGCCGTCCGGGGTGACCGCTCAGCCGGTCGGCCGGCCCGTCGGAATGCGGCCGATCAGGTCGAACGTCGACCGCGCGGCGTCGACGGCGTCCGCCGTCTCCCCGGCCGACCACTCCCGACCGGCCACCGCGAGGCGGAAGGCCCGCCAGTCCCGTCCCGGCGCGCCCCCGACCCGGCGGAAGAAGCCCGTCGCCTCCCCCGCGCGCAGGCCCAGCCGACGCTCCACCTCGGGCGCGATCACCCGGCCGCCGAGGGCGCTGCCGAGCAGGACGTACCGGCCGCCGGCGGCCCGCGCCACGGAGGCGAGGTCCAGACCCGAGGACGAGACCGGCCGGGCGGGGTCGCCCCCGAGCGTGGCGAGGTCGGCCCGCAGCAGCGCGGCGGCCTCGCCGAGCCGGGGGTCGAGCGGCAGCCCGGACCAGTCCGCGGCGGCGAGGTCCCGCTCCAGCGGCGCCCAGGCGTCCAGCAACGCGGTCAGCACGGCGACGAGGTCGGCCCGGGTGCGGATCCGGTCGGGCAGGCCCAGCCGCCGCTCCACGGCGGCGTGCTGGTCGCGGGTGCCGTCGCGCAACGCGGCCAACATCGGCGACACCGCCGCCGGGCTCCGGGGCTGATCGGGCATCCGGCGAGTATGCCTCGACGCGCCCAGCGGCGCACATTCCCCGAAGTCGTTACGACGGGAATCGACGTCCCACCCGGCGCGTCCCATTTCGGAATAGGACGGCGACGCCGACCGGAAACGCGCGACGCGGCCGGGCGGATATGACGAACGCATGACAGTTCGCGATCAGCGCCTTCATATTCGCCACCGAGAAGTCGAGCCGCAGGCAAACGGCTCCTACCAGCGAAAATGCCGGTCGCGCGCGTACCGGACCGGCCCGGACGACCGAATTCGGCTCCGTTTTTTTGTGTGCAGGTCCACAGCCCCCGTAGTCCCGGCTGGATTGTCGGCGATGACGTCGGTAGGTTTCTCGGCCGGCCCCTGCGGCCCGATCGACGTGACCGATGTTGACATGACGGACGAGACCGAAGGCGACCTCACGGGCGTCGGAGAGGGGATCGTGTCCGCGCTCGCAGTGCAGTCGCTCTACAAAATATTCGGGAACCGAGCTGACGAAGCGGTAAGACGCCTGGCGGACGGCGCGCCACGCGCCGAGGCGCTGGCCGGACTCCCGGCCACCGCCGCCGTCATCGACGCGACCTTCGAGGTACGCCCCGGCGAGATCTTCGTCGTGATGGGCCTCTCCGGCTCCGGCAAGTCGACCCTGATCCGGACGCTGAACGGCCTGCTCCGCCCCACCTCGGGCAGCGTGCGGGTGGACGGGGTCGAGCTGACCTCGCTCAAGCCCGCCGCGCTGCGCAAGCTGCGCCGGGACAAGATCAGCATGGTCTTCCAGCACTTCGCGCTCATGCCGCACCGCACGGTGGCGGAGAACGCCGGGTACGCGCTGGAGGTGGCCGGCCGGCCCAAGGCGGAGCGACGCGAGCGCGCCATGGAGGCACTGCGCATGGTCGGCCTGACCGAGTGGGCGGACCACCTCCCGCACGACCTGTCCGGTGGCATGCGGCAACGCGTCGGCCTGGCCCGCGCGCTGGCCGCCGGCACCGACATCCTGCTCATGGACGAGGCGTTCTCCGCGCTCGACCCGCTCATCCGGCGGGAGATCCAGGACCAGCTCCTGGAACTGCAGGCCGAGCTGGGCAAGACGATCATCTTCATCACCCACGACCTCAACGAGGCGATGCGCCTCGGTGACCGGATCGCGGTGATGCGGGACGGCCGGATCGTCCAGATCGGCACCGCCGAGGAGATCCTCACCGACCCGGCCAACGGCTACGTGGCGCAGTTCGTGGCCGATGTGGACCGCACCCGCATCCTCACCGCCGCCTCCGTGATGGAGAAGCCGCACCAGGTGCTCGACGTGAGCGCCGGGCCGCGGGTCGCCGCGAAGGCGCTGCGGGAGACCCAGACCTCGGTGGTCTACGTGACCGGCCCGGGCAAGCGGTTCCTCGGCACGGTGACCGAGGACGAGGTGCTGCGCGCGCTGCGCGAGAACCGGACCACCCTCGACGGGTACGTCTCGACCGAGGTCCGCACCGTCACCGAGGACACCTCGGTGGCCGACCTGTTCGCCGACTGCGCGGAAAGCCGGCACCCGGTCGCCGTGCTGGACGACCGGGGCCGGCTGGCCGGGGTGATCCCCCGGATCACGCTGCTCAGCGCGCTGGCCAGCGCCACCCCCGACGAACCGGCCGAGCCGGCGTCGGCGGAGCCCGCCGATGTCGCACTGGTCGCCGGAAAGGAGACGCCGGCATGAGCCTGCGCGAGTTCCCGCTCGACGCCGCGCTGCCCCGGGTGCCGCTGGGCGCGTGGGTCGAGTCCGCGGTGGACTGGGCCACCCGTACCCTCGGGCCGGTCTTCGACGCGATCACGACCGGGGTCGAGGCGCTGGTCGGCCCGCTCGAACAACTGCTCAACGGCGTGCCCGCGGTGGCCGTCGTGGCGGTGCTGGCCGGGCTCGGCTGGTGGCTGCGCGGCTGGAGGTTCGCCCTCGGCGCGGCCGTCGGTCTCCTGCTGGTGGCCGGCATGCCCTACTGGGAGGAGACCATGAGCACGCTCGCGCAGGTGCTCGTGGCCAGTCTGCTCGCCCTGCTGCTGGCGATCCCGCTGGGCGTCTTCGTGGCCGAGAACAAGCGGGCGTCCGCGCTGGCCCGGCCGGTGCTGGACTTCATGCAGACGATGCCCGCGTTCGTCTACCTGATCCCGGCGCTCTTCTTCTTCGGCATCGGCACCGTGCCGGGCGTGCTGGCCACGGTGGTGTTCAGCATGCCGCCCGGCGTCCGCCTGACCGAGCTGGGCCTGCGCCAGGTCGACAAGGAGATCGTGCAGGCCGCCGAGTCCTTCGGCGCGCCGCCGTGGATGGTGCTGCTGCGCACCAAGGTGCCGCTGGCGCTGCCGACCATCATGACCGGCGTCAACCAGGTGATCATGCTGTCCCTGTCCATGGTGGTCATCGCCGGCATGGTCGGCGCCGGCGGCCTCGGCGACGTGATCATCTTCGCGCTCTCCCAGGTCGAGGTGGGCAGCGGGTTCGAGGGCGGGATCGCCGTCGTGGTCCTCGCCGTCGTGCTCGACCGGCTCACCGATTCGCTGGGCGACCGGTTTCCCTCCGCGCGGGCGCAACGCCTCGCGCGTGAGGCCGCCTGACCGTCGCCCGCCCGGCCGGCACCCCTGCTTCCGTGTACGCGGAACCGCCGGCAACCCCGTAAGGAAGGAAATTCTGTGATCACGACGATGAAGCGCGTCCTCGCGCTGGCGGTGACCGCCGCCCTGGCCCTCGGCGGCGCGACCGCCTGCGGCGAGAAGTCCGACGGCGCGTCCGGCGGCGACAAGAAGATCACCATCGGCTACATGGCCTGGGACGAGGCGATCGCCGCCTCCCACCTGTGGCAGAACATCCTCGAGGACAAGGGCTACCGGGTCCAGTTGAAGAACCTGGAGGCCGGGCTGGTCTACGGCGGTCTCGCCAACGGCGACATCGACCTGTTCCTGGACGGCTGGCTCCCGCTGACCCACGCCTCCTACCTCGAGAAGTACGGCGACAAGCTGGAGAAGCTGGGCGTCTGGCACGACGACGCCAGCCTGAGCATCGCGGTGCCGAAGTACGTCGAGGGCATCGACTCGCTGGAGGACCTGGCCGCCAAGGCCGGCACGTTCGGCGGCGAGATGGTCGGCATCGAGCCGGGCGCCGGCCTCACCAAGGCCACCCAGGAGCAGGTGCTGCCGAAGTACGGGCTGGACGGCGCGATGAAGCTCAAGACGTCGTCCACCCCGGCCATGCTGGCCGCGCTCGACGGCGCCGTCGCCAACAAGAAGCCGATCGTGGTCACGCTCTGGCACCCGCACTGGGCCTACGCCAAGTACGAGCTGAAGGACCTGGCCGACCCGAAGGGCACCCTGGGGCAGGCCGAGCAGATCAACACGTTCGGCCGCAAGGGCTTCGGCAAGGACTTCCCCGAGGTCGCCGAGATGCTGAAGAAGTTCAAGATGGACGGTGACCAGCTCGCCTCGCTGGAGGAGCTGATGTTCACCACGCACAAGGGCGACGAGAAGAAGGCCGTCGAGGAATGGCTGAAGGCCAACCCCGACTACCTGAAGACGCTCGCCTGAGCGAACGGAGTGACGACGAGGGGCCCTGCCGGTTCGGCGGGGCCCCTCGGCCGTGCTATCGGTCGAGGTGTTCGGCGGGTGCGTTCTGCAACAGCCAGGCCAGCGGCATCCGCGCGTGTTCGGCGTACCGACCGTCGCCGGTCAGCTCGTGGAGCGTGACGGTCTGCGGACCGTCCCGTTCGACCACCCAGTAGCGCGGGATGCCGGCCGAGGAGTATTCCCGGACCTTGGTCACCGAGTCCATCGCCTCCGAGCCGGGTGAGACGATCTCGACCACGAGAACCAGGTCGGTCACCGCCGACCAGACGCCCCGCGCCGGCGGCTTCCGCCAGACGGTGAGGTCGGGGATCCGGCCGCCGTCGCCGTTGGGGCCGGGAACGCGTACGCCGACCGCCTGGAGCACCTGCTCGGCGGGCCAGCCGGCCATGATCAACCAGGCGAAGAGGCGGCTCGCGATGATTGCGTGGTCCGAATCGGGCGGCGGCATGACCGACAGGACCCCCTCGGGGCTGGTCTCGTAGCGGTGACCGTTCGGGTCGGTGGCGTTCATCGTCGCCACGTCGTCGAGCGTCACGACGGCAGGCATGTGCATGCCGACGGCCTCAGCGCTCATGCCGCCATCCTAGGCGAGGGACCTGCTCCTGCCCGCCCAGGTGAGCATCCATGTTCGCCTCCGCCGGCAGGCCAGGTGGATCGTCGACCAGGTCCGGGGCCTGGGCATCGACAGTCTCGCGCTCGTCGTCTCCGCGTACCACCTGGTCCGGGTCTATCTCACCGTGCTTCGGGCCTGCGACGACGGCGGCCTCCGGGTCCCGATGGTGCCGCTCCCGGTCGCGGTCGCCCCGGACGCCCCGGTCCCGGAGACCGGGGCGTCCGGCTACGACCTGGTGGCCGGCGAGGTCGGGCGGCTGCTCCGCTATCCCGACGAGGGCTGGATCGCCACGCCGGAACGGCTGCGCAGCTACCTGCGATGGCTCTGGACCGAACACCTCGCCCTACTCACCGGCACCGGGCCGGTCAGTGCCAGTCGCTGATTTGCACGTCGCGCGGTGACGGCGCGCCCTCGCCGGTCTCCGCCAGCGCCTTGAGGCTCAGCAGGTAGGACCCCCACTTGGTGCTGCAGTGGTGCATGAACTCGACCGGCTCGCGCCAGCCCCGGTGGGCGAAGAGCACGATGGTCCAGTCGCCGTCCTGGCGCAGGTTCCACTCCACCGTGGTGTCGATCCACTCCGGCGGGCCGTCGACCACCCGCCACACCACGCGTTCGGAGGGCCGCAGCTCGACGACCTCCATGTCGAACCCGCCGGGCGGGAAGCGGAACGCGAGGACACCGCCGACATCGGCGCTGCCCTTCGTGTCGTCGGTCCACCAACCGGCCAGCCCGTCGACGGTCGTCAGCGCGTCGTACACCGTCGTGGGTTCCGGGGTCCGCACCCCGATCCGGTGCAGGATGTCCACCATCTCGATCTCCTCTTCTGTCGTCGTCATTCCGGTCGGGCGCGCTGGATCTCCTCGGCGATCCGCTTGATCCGGCGCAGTCGGGCGTCCCAGGCCGAGCCGACGGACGCGAGTTGGGCCGCCGCGCGGGCGAGCTGGGCGTCGTCGACGCGGTAGCGCCGCTCCCGGCCGGCCGGGTCGCCCCGAACCAGGCCGACCCGGTCGAGCACGCCGAGGTGCTTGGCGACCGCCTGGCGACTGACCGGCATCTGCCGGCTCAGCGAGGTGGCCGTGCCGCCGTCGGCGGCGAGCAGCAAATCGAGCATCCGGCGGCGGGTCGGGTCGCCGATCGCGGACCAGAGGTCGTCGTCGACCGGTTCGACCCGGGTGGCGCTCACGGCCGTACGGCCAGCGTGGCGGCGTGGGGCGCGAGCCGCGGCAGGAAGTGGTCCCAGCCGCTGACGTGGTCCCGGTACTGCTGCTCCAGGACAGCGACCTCCCAGCCCATCTCGCGGAAGCCGGTCTCGGTCATCCGCAGCGTCGTGCCCGCGCCGGACGGGGTCAGCTCGAACGTGACCAGCAGCGAGTTGCCCTCGGCCGCGGCCTCGCCAGACGGGTGCGTCCACCGGAACGAGAACGTGCGGGGCGGTCGCGCGTCGACGACCGTGAACGGGACCACCGTGTCACCGAAGGCGATCTCCCCCACCGACCCCGGGGTGGGCTCGTAGCGGGCTTCGTCCGGCCACCACTTCCGGAGGTGCTCGGGGCTGCTCACCACCTCGAAGACGATCTCGGGCGACGCCTCGACGTAGATCTCGCGCTCGATGGTTCCGTACTCCACGACAACCTCCTGCAACCGTTGGTTGCGCATCACGCTAGTCGCAGCCGACCCGAAGCGCAACCATTTGTTGCGTGTGCGTGGTGGTGTCAGCGCGGTGTGCGCCCGCTGCCAGCGGCGCCCACCATCGTCGGTGCCATGAGTTACGCATTCGAGGCGGAGGGCCTGGTCAAGCGGTTCGGTACGACGACCGCGCTGGCCGGGATCGACCTCGCCGCACGACGGGGGACCGTGCTGGGGGTGCTGGGGCCGAACGGCGCCGGCAAGACCACCGCGGTGCGGATCCTCGCCACCCTGCTGCGCCCGGACTCCGGGCGCGCCACCGTCGGTGGCCACGACGTGGTCCGCGAGGCCGGCCAGGTGCGCCGGCTGATCGGGCTGACCGGGCAGTACGCCTCGGTCGACGAGGACCTGACCGGCACCCAGAACCTGGTGCTGATCGGCCGGCTGCTCGACCTGAGCCGGCGCGACGCGCGGGCCCGGGCGGCGGAGCTGCTCGCCTGGTTCGACCTGACCGAGGCGGCCGGCCGCCCGGCCAAGACGTACTCCGGTGGCATGCGCCGCCGGCTCGACCTGGCCGCGAGCCTGGTCGGCCGGCCGGACGTGATCTACCTGGACGAGCCGACGACCGGCCTGGACCCGGCGAAACGTGAGGAGATGTGGGGGGTGGTCCGCTCGCTGGTCGACGACGGCTCGACCGTGCTGCTCACCACGCAGTACCTGGACGAGGCGGACGCGCTGGCCGACGAGATCTCGGTGATCGACCACGGCCGGGTGATCGCCCACGGCACGCCGGGCGAGCTGAAGCGGATCGCCGGCAGCCAGACCATCGTGGTCCGGCCGACCGAGCCCGAGCGGCTCGGCGACGTCGCCGACATCCTGCGCGCCGGCACCGGCGCCGAACCCGAGCTGCCCCGACCCGGGCTGCTCACCGTGCCGGTGGAGAACGACGCGACGTTCACCGCGGTGGTCCGCCGGCTCGACGAGGCAGGCATCGGGGTGGTCGAGCTGGCGTTGCGGCTGCCCAGCCTGGACGAGGTGTTCTTCACGTTGACCGGCCACGGCGCCGAGGAGCCCACGGAGGTGGCGGCATGACCACGACCATTCGCGCGGCGGCGACGCCGCCCCGGACCCGCGCGCCCCGGGTGGGCGCCCGCCCGTTCGGGCTGGCCCGGCACAGCCTCGCGCTCGCCGGCCGCAGCCTGGTCAAGACGATGCGCACCCCGGAGCAACTGCTGGACGTGACACTCCAGCCGATCATCTTCGTGCTCATCTTCGTCTACCTGCTGGGCGGCGCGATCTCCGGCTCGCAGCACGCCTACCTGGAGTTCCTGCTCCCGGCGATCATGGTGCAGACCGTGCTCTTCGCGTCCATCGCGACCGGCGTCAGTCTGAACACCGACGTGGAGAAGGGCGTCTTCGACCGGTTCCGCAGCCTGCCGATCGCCCGATCCGCGCCGCTGGTCGGCTCCGTGGTCGGCGACCTGGTCCGGTTCGTGGTCTCCATCGTGGTGCTGTTCGCGTTCGGCTACGCCATCGGCTTCCGGATCGGCACCGACCCGCTGTCCACGCTGGCGGCCTGCCTGCTGACCATCGCGTTCGCGTTCGCGGTGAGCTGGATCGGCGTGCTGCTCGGGGTGCTGATGCGCAGCCCGGGCGCCGTGCAGGGCACCGCCTTCCTGCTGCTGTTCCCGCTGACCTTCGGCACCAACATGATGGTGCCGACCGACACGCTGCCCGGCTGGTTGCAGTGGTGGGTCGGGGTGAACCCGGTGGCCGACGTGATGGAGGCGGCCCGGGGACTGATCATCGGCGGACCGGTCGCCGGGCCGGTCACCCGGTCGCTGCTCTGGACCGTGGCGATCATCGCGGTCTTCGCGCCGCTCGCCGTCCGGGCCTACCGGCGCCGGGCCTGACCGGCCTCACCGAGCCGGGTCGACGCCCACGGATGCGAGGGCGTCGGCCCGGCTCAGGCCGTGCCCCCGGGCGTACGCGGCGGCGTAGCCCTCGTCGCCCAGCACGGCGCGCAGCCGCTCGGCGAGCCGCTGCGCGTCCGGGTCCGAGCGGTCCGGCCAGCCGCGCAGCAAGTCGGACGTGCCGAGCAGCTCGGCGGCCCGCTCGTACCGGCCCTCCGCCTCGGCGACCGCGACCCAGCCGACCGCGATGATCGCGACCACCGGCATGTCCCGGGCGGCGAGGCCCCGGACGACGGCCTCGGACATGCAGGCCCGCGCCCCCGCCACGTCACCGCGGGCCAGCGCCAGGTGCCCCGACTCGGTCAGCAGCAGCCCGCGGAACTGCGGCGCGAGCATCGGCGCGTCCTCCTGGCGACGCTTCGCCTCGGTGAGGCACTCCTGCGCCTCGTCGAGCGAACCCTCCTGCCGCGCGATGGCACCGAGCATCATCAGCCCGAACGCGGCGTCCCGGCCGTCCCGGTCGGCCGTCCGGGCGGCGACGAACCGGCGCAGCTCCGCCTTGGCTCCGGCGACGTCGCCGGAGCGGGCCTGGATGCCGGCCAGCCAGATCAGTTGGAAACCCGGCTCGGCGGTCGGGTCGAGCTCGCGGGCCAGCCGCGCCGACTCCTCCAACGCGGCCGTCGCCGCCGCGAAGTCGCCACGTTTGGTCAGCGCGTCGGCGTGCTGGCTCAGGACCATCGACAGGCTCCACCGCTCGCCGACCGCGCGGAGTTCCTCGATGGCCCGGGTCGAGTCGCGCAGCATGCCCTCGGCGTCGCCGTCGTTCTCCTTGATCTGGCCGCGCATCGCCAGCAACGTCCCGTCGGTCCACGGGTCGGGGTGGCCACGGGCGCGGTCGACGGCGGCGAGCCCGGCGGCCGTGTCGTCGGTGAACATCGCCAGCACCGGTTCGAGCAGCGCCACGATCGGGTGCTTCGTCCCCTCCGCCGCGCGCACCGCGTCGGTCAGCTCCGCGATCCGCTCCTCCGTCGGCTCGCGGGCGCCGTGGAACATCTCCCGGATCGCGCGGATGGCGAGCACCACGGCCCGCTCCGCCGCCGGCGCCGGACCGGGCAGCTCCAGCGCGCGGGCCAGCACGTCGCCGCCGATCCCGCCGTCGTCGCCCCAGATGGTCAGCGGCAGCGCCAGGCCCGCGCCGATCCGCAGCGCGGTGTCCGCGTCCCCGGCGTCGCAGGCGAAGTGCAGCGCGCCGACGATGTTCTCCCGCTCCGCCGCCAGCAGCCGCAGCCAGGGCAGTTGACCGGCGGTACGCAGGTGCGGCTCCGCGGTCGCCACCAGCTCCCGGAAGTACGCGGCGTGCGCGGCCCGCGCCTCGGCGGCGGAACCGGCGGCGACCAGCCGCTCCAACCCGTACTCCCGGATGGTCTCCAGCATCCGGAAGCGCCCGTCGCCGACCACCTGGAGCAGCGACTTGTCGACAAGCGCGTCGAGCAGCGCGGCGGCGGCCGGCCCGCCGACGCCGGCCGCCGACTCGGCGGTGACCGAGGCGGGGAACACGGCCAGGCGCTCGGCCAGCCGGCGCTCGTCGTCGGTGAGCAGCCCCCAGCTCCAGTCCACCACCGCCCGCAGCGTCCGGTGCCGGGGCAGCGCGGTGCGGCTGCCGCCGGTCAGCAGCCGGAACCGGTCGTCCAGAGCGGCCGCGACCTGCCTCGGCGACAGCGTCCGCAGCCGCGCCGCGGCCAGCTCGATGGCCAGCGGCAGGCCGTCCAGCCGACGACAGATCTCCACCACGTCGGCGACGTTGTCACCGGTCACCGCGAACCCGGCCCGCACGGCCACCGCCCGGTCGCGCAGCAACTGCACCGACGGGTACGCGAGCGCGTCGGCCGGCGTCGCGTCCGCCGGCGGCAGGCGCAACGGCGGTACGGGCTCCAGCGCCTCGCCGACGATGCCCAGCGGCTCACGGGACGTGGCCAGCACGATCAGCCCCGGGCAGCGGCCGAGCAGCTCCTCGGCGAGCCGGGCGGCGGCCTCCACCACGTGCTCGCAGTTGTCCAGCACGATCAGCGTCCGGTCCCCGGCGATCGCGTCGACCAGCCGCCCGAGCGTGTCCCGCGCCGTCGGCCGGGTCGGCTCCAACGCCCGGTCCCGCCGGCCGAGCGTGTCGAGCACCGCCCGCGGCACGTCCGCCGGGTCGGTGATCGGGGCCAGCTCGACCAGCCACGCCCCACCGGGTACGCCACCGGCGAGCCGCCCCGCCGCGACGCTCGCCAGTCGGGTCTTCCCGGCCCCGCCCGGCCCGATCAACGTGACCAGCCGGTTGCCGGCGAGCAGCCCGGTGAGCCGGCGCAGGTCGTCGTCGCGCCCGACGAACGTGGTGAGCGCGGCGCGCAGGTTCCCGCGCGGCGCGGCGGCCACCGGGGGCGGCGCCGCGTCGCCCCGCAGCAGCGCCAGGTGCGCCGCGCGCAGCTCGGTCGAGGGGTCCACGCCCAGCTCGTCCGCGAGCCGCGCCCGCACCCGCTCGTACCCGGCCAGCGCCTCGGCCGGTCGCCCGGCGGCGGCGAGCGTGCGCAGGTGCAGCGCGGCCAGCCGTTCCCGCAACGGGTGCGCGGCGGTCAGCTCGTCCAGCTCGGCGACCAGCAGCTCCGCGCGGCCGGTCCGCAGCTCCGCCTCGATCCGGTCCTCCTGCGCGGTCAGCCGCAGCTCCGTCAGGCGGGCCACCGCCGCGCCCGCGTAGGGCGCGTCGCCGACCTCGGCCAGCGCCGGGCCGCGCCACAGCGCCAGCGCGTCCCGCAGCGTTCCGAGCGCCCGCTCCGCGTCCCCGGCGCGCAGCGCCTCCCGGCCGTCCCGGGCCAGCCGCGCGAACCGTTCGGCGTCCACGTCGTCCGGGTCCAGGTCGAGCCGGTAACCGGCCGGGCCGCTGCGGACGCCCAGCCCGGGCACCGCCCGGCGCAGCCGGGACACCAGTGTCTGCACGGCGTTCGCGGTGTCGGCGGGCGGCGCGTCCGCCCAGAGCGCCTCGGCCAGCGCCGGGACGCTGACCGGCCGGCCCGGGTCGAGGGCGAGACGGATCAGCAGCGCCCGCAGCCGCGCCCCGGCGACGTCGACGAGCTGCGCGCCGTCGCTGACCTCCAGCGGCCCGAGGATCCCCACCCGCACGCTGTCACTCTCTCATCCGCGCGACCGACGCCACCGCCGTGGTCAGGGCCCGTGCAGCAGTCTAGATACCGTCATTCCACCCCGAACACGTCGTCGAGCACCAATCTCGCGCGTCCCGGGACCTCCTCGTCCGGGAAGATCTCGGCACATAGCCCGAGAACCTGTTCCGCGCTCGTCAGCCCAAGATGATCGACGAGAAATCGGATGTCCTCCGCATCCCGTCGGCGAGCGGCAAGCACCTTCATGGCCAGCAGGTGCTCCGGAGACGCTGCCGAGACGCGCAGACCAGGGTGGTCGAAGACGCGTGGCGCAGCCGCATCGCCGCCAGGTGCGACGTAGGCGCTCGCCTGCTCGTTCAGCCACCAGTGCGGCATGCCGAGTTCGTCGGCGACGGCCCGGGCTTCGTCGAGCACGATGCCATGCGGCTGGAAAACGGCGTCGATGTCACGCGTGGCTCGTCGGGCGTCGTAAGCCAGTGCCATCGCCGCCCCGCCGAAGATGTAGAGGTCCGCGACGACGCCTCGCCTCGCCAGCCGGTCACCGAGCCGGCGGAAGGCGCCCTCGATCGCCGTGCGGTCCAGAAGTGGATCATCGATGCTCACGCCACCTCCAACTCTTGGGCCGAGACGTAGACGCCACGGCGACGGAATGCGGCCGGCGCGTGGACCACCGCATCCACCCGGGCGGCGCTCGTGTTGAACGGGAACCAGAACGTGCGGAGCGACCGCGCCTCGACCCACGGTGGCGCGCCACGCCCGTCTTTGGCGCTCAGATGCTCTGCCAGCGCCGCGAGGAACACGTCCCAGTGCTCGTTGCCGGTGGAGGCCGGCTCACCGTCCAGCAGCAGCCGGCGAGTCTCCACCGGCTCCCAGCGGTACTCCTCCAGGAATTCCGCCACCAAGCGCCACCGCCGGCTGTCGTCAGCGCCGGCGAGCAGCGCACCCAGACGCACCGCCGTCAGCGGCTCGTAGCTCGCAGCATGCTTTCCCACCGTTCCGACGCTAGTACACGGCAAGGCACCTGAGCTGGCCGGTGCCACCTCCGCTCGGGTGCTTGCAGAACATCGAGCGGTCAGTCCGCCGTGCCCGGCCAGACCGTCACCCGGATCTTCCAGCCCGCTTCGACCGGTGCGACGAACTCGACGAACGCGACGTGGACCTCCTCCCGCGTGTGCACGCAGTATCGACTGCCCTTGCGGTAGGTGGAGTCGATCGTCGCGAAGCCGTTGAGCAGGGCGAGGCAGTCCTCCCGGGTGGGTGTGCCGGCGCGACTCCATCTGGCCAGGCCGGCCCAGACGGGATAGCTCTGGATCGAGCCGCCGCCGTCGTAGATGTCGATGCCGGTGTCCGGCCGGGTGGCCACCCTGGGCGGGTCGGCGTCGAGATCGACGCCGTTGTTGTTGAAGAGCAAGTCGAACGGGCCGGCGGCGGCGCCCTCCGGGGCGGTGACCGGCGGCGGGGACGTCTCCTGGCCGGCCGCCCGGGGCGGGGCGGAGGAGGCCGACGACCGCGTTGCCGGAGGTGCGGCGGAGCCGCCACCGGTGACCTGGTGGAGGAATGCCGCGACACCGACGAGCGCGGTGATCAGGGCGGCGACGGCGGTGAGCATCCCGGCCATCGACTGCCAGAACGACGTCCGTGGCGCGGCGCCGCGCGGTGGCTCGGTCATGTGCCCTCCCGCCGACGGCCCTCGGCATCGATCATCACACACGGACGCTCTCCGGGACCGCCCCGCGCCCACGCCCCGGACGGACCGACCGACCGTGTCAGTCGTCGCCGCGGACGCGGGCGTGCACGTGCATGTCGTGTCGTCCGTCCGCGTGCACGGCGGCGCTGCGTCGGGTGCCCTCCGGACGGAAGCCGGCCTTGACGGCGACCCGGCAGGACGCGTGGTTGCGGGTCGAGTGGTCGAGTTCGAGGCGGTGGAAGCCCACCGCGCCGAACGCCCAGTCGCTCACCGCCCGCAGCGACCGGGAGGCCACGCCCGCGCCGCGCGCGGCCGGCGCCACCCAGTACGCGCACACCGCCACCCCGTCACCGAGGTCCATCGCGCCCACGACGATGCGGCCCAGCGCGTCACCACCGCCGTACGTCATCGCCCAGCTCGCCGCCGTCTCCTGCCGCCACGCCCGGCGGTAGAACGCGAACCACTCGCGGACCTGCTCCTCGGAGGCGGGCCGGCGGGTGTGCCAGCGCCGGATCTCCGGATCCCGGTACGCGGCCAGGAACGCCGCCGCGTCGGTGTCCCGCCAGGGCCGCAGGACGAGGTCGCGGCCGGCGGCGAGCGTGGGTTGCGGACCGGCCGCGAGCGTGCCGGCGGGGACGGCCGGCCGTGTCGAGAGTGGAAACCTCACCCGCCCATCCTGCACCCGTCCGCGTCCTAGAATCGGACGATGAGCAGGATCGATCGGGCGAGCCGGGCGATCGCCGCGCCGCCGGCGACGGTCTACGACGCGCTCCTGGACCGGGCGGCGCTCGAGGCGTGGCTGCCGCCCGAGGGCATGCGGGGGCGGATCGACCGGTGGGATCCCCGCCCCGGCGGCGGGTTCCGGATGGTGCTCACCTACCTCGACCCCACCGACAGCCCGGGCAAGACGTCGGACGCGACCGACGTCGTGGACGTCGGGTTCGCCGAGCTGGCGCGGCCGGCGCGGGTGGTGCAGACCGCGGTGTTCCAGGCCGACGACCCGGCGTACGCGGGAACCATGACGATGACCTGGCACCTGGCCGCGGCCGGCGACGGCACCGAGGTGACGGTCACCGCGACCGGCGTGCCACCCGGCATCGACCAGGCCGTCCACGAGGAGGGCATCGCGTCCTCCCTGGCGAATCTCGCGTCCCACGTCGAGCGCGGGGCCTGACCCTCGTCCGTCACCGCATCGCGGCGCGTGCCTGCTCGACCTGCCCGACGATCCGGTCGGCGCCGGCCGAGCCGGCCAGCGCCTCGGCCTCGTCCAGCAGCGCTTCGGCCTCCTCGGGGCGGCTCTGCTCCCGGGCGAGGTAGGCGAGGCCGACCAGGTTCGCGGCGACACCCGCCGGGAATCCGCATGCCCGGCGCAGGCGGGTGGACTCCTCCAGGTGCCCGCGCGCGTCGTCCAGGTCGCCGACCATGTGGGCGGCGATCCCCAGGTGGCGAAGGGCGTAGGAACTGGTCAGGTCGTCCGCGACCTGCGCGGCGAGGGTGCGGGAGCGTTCGAACTGGGGAACGGCGGCGGCGTTGTCGGCGCGTACCACCTGGTGGTAGACGCCGATCTGGAAGCGGGCCCGAGCCTGACCGCCCACGTCGCCCAGGGCTTCGTAGGTCGCGCACGCCCGCTCGAAGAGCGCCAGCTCGTGCGGGTCCTCGACCCGATCGTCGAGGAATCGGGCGTGCAGGACGCGGCCCCTGGTGAGCGCGAGTTCCGCCTCCACGGCGTCGAGCGCGCGGTCGGCCTCCGGCAGCAGGGTGCGGTCACCTCCGAACACCACCCGGTCGCAGAGGTCCCCGGCCCGCCGCAGATGATCGTCGAGGTTCATCGGTCCAGTGTGGAAGACACCCGACCCTCCTGTCCGCCCCGACAGCGTCTAGCCGGGACCGATATCTGGGGGGATCCGCTCCCCCGCGCCCGCGCCTACCTGGCCCGGCACACGCCGCCCTGGGCGTAGCCGCCCGGCCGCTCACCCGCCTCGGCGCTCCCCTGATGGACGAGCCGGGCCACCCGAACGAGTACCGCTCCTTCTTCCTGGGTCACGCTGCCGGTGCCCGCGACCGAGGCTTCGGCCGCGCGGAACAGGTCCGTCACCGATCGGCCTGCCGAGCCGTACGGTCGGTCAGGCGGAACCGGGCGGCGAGGTCGTCGGCGAGGTCGCGGACGTCGCGCGAGCCGTCGACGGTCACCACCGGCAGGCGCGAGACGGCCGCCCGACGGCGGATCTCGGCGTCCCACAGCTCGTCGCGCCCCAGCCGCAGGGCGAGCGCCTCGCGGTGGTCGCCGTCTCCCCAGTTCGCCCGGGCCCGCGCGGGGTCGGCGAACCGGGCACGCAACGCCCGGTCCCGGAACGTCGGCGTCGGCAGGAGGAACACCGCCTGCTCCGGCCAGGTCAGCAGCGGAGCCACCTCGCCGGGCAGGGTGCGGAAGTCGTCGACCAGGATCGGACGGTCCGCGGGCAACGCCAGCAGGTCGTCCACCACGAACCCGAACGTCTCACCGTGCAGGCTCGGCATCGACTCGAAGATCTCCTGCGCGCTGCGGCCGTTCCACCGCCGCGCCGCCGGGGCGTGCAGCAACGCCCAGAGGTACGGCTGGTCCCCCGCGGTGCACCGACCGACGTAGTCGCGTTCCGCGCGGTCACCGTCGTAGATCAGCACGTCGTGCCGCTCGGCCAGGACGCGGGCGAGGGTGCTCTTGCCCGTCCCGGTGCCCCCGGCGAGCCACCGCACGTGGGCGAGACGGCGAACGAGATCCACGGTACGCCTCATCGGCCGGCCGCCTCCCGCGCGTTCCGCTCCACCAGCTCCCGGTGCGTGGCCCAGTGCGCCGCGTCCGACGTCGGCACGTTCGTCGTCGTCCGCAGCAGGCCGACCGTACCGTCGATCAGCTCCCGAACGATGTCGGCGTGGCCGGCGTGACGCTGCGTCTCGGCGGTGACGTGAACCATGATCTGGTGCAGCGTCACCTCGCCGCCGTCACCCCACCACGGCACCCGGCCGACGGCGTCCAGCGGCAGTGCCTCGATCGTCGCGTCGGCGTGCGCCCAGGCCTGCCGGTAGAGGTCGACGACGGACTCGCGCGACTCGGTCGGCAGCGCCCAGGCGTCCCACGACGCCTCCCCCTCGGGCCATCGCGCAACGGCGTCGGCGGGCCGCCCGAAGGTCTCCCCGAAGTAGCCGAACTCGCCGCGCGCCAGGTGCTTGACCAGCCCCAGCAGGTTCGTCCCGGTGGGCGTCAGCGGGCGGCGGACGTCGTACTCGTCCAGCCCGTCGAGCTTCCACACCACCGCCTCCCGAGCGCCGCGCAGATAGTCGAGCAGGTCCGCCTTGGGGTCGTGATTCGCCATGCCGGCCAGCATGCGGCATCGGCCTCCGGCGCGGGCCCCGATCCGGCTCGGGCGTGCCATGATCCTGACCATGCGTCTCCCGCTCGGCCTGCTCGTCGGATCCGTCGCGGCCGGTGTGCTCTCGGTCGCGGCGGCGCTGCTCGCCATGCGGGCCGCATCGCTGCAGTTCGGCGTGGTCATGCTGCTTTCCCTGCTCGGTCACGTGTTGGCGAGCCGGGGTGCGCGCCGGGTCCGGTGGGCGGTGGCCACCGGGGTCGGGCTGCTGGCCGTGGTGACGGCGACGAGGCTGCTCTGGTACCGGGAGCAGGCCGACGAGGCTGGCTGGCCGACCTCCGGCGCCGGGTTGGCGAAGGTGGCCCTGGCGGCGCACGGGCGGGAGCTGATCGACCGGGAGAGGCTTGCTTCGGCTGGTGTGGCGCTCGGCGTACTCTGCCTCGCGGTCGGTGTGACGGCGTTGCCGGCGCGCGGCCGGCGGCGCGGAACGGTGACCGCCGTGCTCGCGCTGCCGCTGCTCGCCTGGCTCGGGCTGACATCGGCGCGGAATCTGGACGGTCGTCCGCTGCCGGACCTGCTCGGGGCGGTGTGGCCGGCGCTGCTCGCCGCCCTCGTGGCCATCGGGGCGCTCGCGCTGTCCGGACCGCGGGCCGACCGGCGCTGGCTGCTCCCGGCGGGATTGGTCCTGCTGTCGTTCGCGGCGGTCCGCGGGTACGCGGATCTCGCCTCGTCGTGGGCGGGCTGGTGGCTGTTCGCCCATCCCGCCGAGGCCACCTTCCTGGAGGTGGGGTTGACGGTGAGCACGTCGACGACGGGCGTGACGCGGGCCTCGGAGGCCGTGGAGACGGCGATCGCGCTCGCCGGCACGGCGCTGGTGGCCGTGGGGGCGCTGCGCGGTTCCCGCGACGCCGACGGTTCCTAGATGGACGTGGACGATCTCGATCTCGCGGGGCAGCGTGGTTCGCTCACCGCCGGTAACATCCCCATGTTTTGTCGGCAACGGGGAGGACCATCCACATGCGATGGAAGTTATCGGCCGGCGTCCTGGTGGCGCTGGCCTTCATGATTCCGGCGGCGCCGACCGTGGCCCAGGCCCAGGTGCCCGGGCAGGACGCGGCCTGCCAGACGGTCGAGCGGCAGGTCTACAAGGACCTCCGTGAACTCGTCACCATCGACCTGGACACCGCCACCGACACCGAGGTCCGCGTGTTGGCCAACCAGCTCATGGCCGAGGCGAAGCGCGAGCAGTTGCCGGTGGTGCCCGACGCCATCCAGAAGCGGCTCGACGGCACCGCGGACGACCTGCGGGCATTTCTCAAGACGGACCTGGTCAGCGCCTGGTTGCCGGCTCTGCGGATCGAGGCGTACCGCACGTTGACCGACGCCGGCACCAACGTGCAGGACGCGGCGAAGAAGGCGCTCGACGACGGGACCGTCGACGTTCTCCTCGCCTACCTGAACACCGGCCTGTACGACGCGCGGGCGCTCGACTGCGCGGCTCAGCCCACGCCGACGGCGACGCCGACGTCCCAGCCCACCCCGACGCCCAGCGCCACCACGACCGTGGTGCCGACTCCCGTCTCCTCCGTCACGCCCGGTGCTCCCGGCGGCGAGGGCGGCGAGGGTGGTGGGCTGCCCGTGACCGGCACCGACACCGCGACCGTGGCCGGCATCGGCGGTGCGCTCCTACTCCTCGGCGGCGTGGGCTTCCTGATCGGCCGCCGGCGCCGTTCCCGTTTCGTGGCGTAACCGGCACGACGCGCCCGGCCCGCTGTCTTGTCGGGTCGGGCGCGACCGGCGCGCCGGCGTCGCGGTCGACGGCTGCCGAATGCCTCGTTCAGTCGGGCTTGGGGGCGAAGGGATTGCGACGGGGCTGCCGAAGCTCCCGGTCCGCCGGGCACAGGTAGGTCCACGCGCCCCCGGTCACCGACCGGAGATCCGGCAGGGCGGTGCCCCACGTCGGCGGGCGGTCGCCCACCTGTTCGAGGTAACGCTCGTAGACCGCCAGATCGCCGTACCGCGCATCGTGCCGCCAGAGGGCGTACGGCTGCCCGCGCAGCCAGTCGCAGGCCGCGTCTCCCTCGGCGACCAGGTCCGCGGTGGGTGGCAGCACCCGCAGGGGCTGGTCGGTCTGCCGGTCGCCGTACTGCTTGAGGTGGGCCAGGTATCCGGCCTCGTCACGAGGATGGGTGACATGGACGCCGAGCACGGCGACCGGTAGGGCGAGCACGCCGGCCAGGGCCAGCCCGCACACGATCCGCAGGCGTTTCCGCACCGGGACATGATAGATCGAGGTACGGCCCACCGTGCTCGCGTCTTTCGGCCTACTGTGTCGGCGTGCCCGCCCCCGACGACGTCGCTGACGAACGCGTACCCGTGCGGTCGCGACGCCGACATGTCCGGTGGCTGTCGATCGTCGGGGTCGTCGCCTGCTGTTTCGGCGTGCTCAGGCTGATCGGTCCCGCGCAGACCCCGGCGCAACGCCACCTGTCCGACATCGACGTGCGTGGCTACGAGCGGGTGGACGACTACATCGATCCCGGCACCGCGCCGGACGAGGCTCGCGCCGCCGTCGCGATCTTCGTCGGGCCTCCGGACGACGACGTCCTCGCCCGCGTGTCCGGGCCCGGGCTCGTCCTCAGCATTCCGCCGAACGATCAGGTGTTCCCCGGCCTCGACATGGTCGGACGCGGGCGATGGCACGGCTGTTTCGTGCACGTCAACCGCTGGCAGGCGAGTGATCCGCCCTCGGCGTCCGACAAGCTGACCGCCGAGCAGGCCGCGGCGTTCCGGGCGGGACGGCTGTCGGTGCTGGACGTCGCGGTCGGGTGCGGCGACGGGTAGTCGCCGGCGCCGCCGCTGTTAGCCTCGCCGGCATGACTGCGCAGATCACCGCCGGGCAGTTCCACGCGGCCGACGGTGTCGAGGACTGGCGATGCCTCTACCACGCGGTCTCGGCCCGCTTCCGGACCGGTTCACTGGCCGAGGGCGTCGCGCTCGCCGACGGGATCGGTCAGCTCGCCGGCGAGACCGAGCAGCGGTACGTCAGCGTCGACCTGCGCCACGACGGCGTCACCGTGTCCCTGTCCCGGCGCGACGTCGAGCTGGCCCGGCGGATCTCGGCCGTCGCCCGGGCGCTGGGCATTCCCGCCGACCCGACCGCCGTGCAGCTCGTCAACGTCACCCTCGACGTACTCGTCGGCGCAAGGGTGCTGCCGTTCTGGCGGGCGCTGCTCGGCTACCGCGCGGTCGGCGACGACTACCTGGGCGACCCGGCGCGGCGCGGCCCGGGCCTCGGGTTGCAGCAGATGGACGCGGCGCGTCCACACCGCAACCGCATGCACCTCGATGTCGCCGTCCCGCACGACCAGGCCGAGGCCCGCATCGCCGCCGCCCTGGCCGCGGGCGGCCACCTCGTCTCCGACGCGCACGCGCCGATGTGGTGGGTCCTGGCCGACGCCGAGGGCAACGAGGCGTGCGTCGCCACCTGGGTCGGCCGCGACCAGCGCCGTTCCGACACCGCCGGTCCGGTCATCACCGATCCATGAGATCAAGACGGGCTACCGGCACGGGCAGCGCCATGCGCATGCGCCTTGTAGCGTGCGCTGCCATGACCTTGAAACCGGTGCATGTCCCCCCTGTGACGCGCCGTAGGCGGCTCGTGGTCGCTGCGGTGCTCGCTGTCGCGCTGTGCGCCGGTTATCTGTCGGTCGCCATCGGCCATCGCCTCGATCACGGCAGCTCATGGTGGCACGGGGCTGACGCGGAGTCCCGCACGGAAGAGCAGCGGACGGAGGTGCGATTCGCCTTCAATCCCGGAGGGCAGATCACCTTCGGCGCGTCCATCCGCAATCCGGGTCCGATGCCAGTGACGATCACCGGCATCACGGCCAATGACGGTCCTGCGGATCGGCAGGTGTTCAAGACGGCACGTCTGGCGGTGAACCAGGCCGACGAGGCCACTGTCGTGATGTTCGACCCTGCTGCGGCGACACCGTTCCGACCGATCAAGGTGGGGGCGGGCATGGAGCTGCCGGTCTTCGTCACGATCACGATCCCGGACGTGGAGATGGCTCCTGGATCAGGGCTCTTTTTCGATGACCTCGCGGTCGACTACGCCGTGCTCGGCCTGCCTCGTCACCAACAGGTGCCGATGGGCTTCCGCCTGTTGGTCCACTCTCCGAACGGCTATGTTCCACGCTGACCGGGCTGTATTGATGGCTGCACCGCTACCGGCCGGGGTCCTCGCCTCGCAGTACGTGGACAGCGGCCACCACATCCCTGACGGTGCGGTCAGGCGGGGTGAGTTTCGCCGGCCAGTCCATCCCTCGGCTGACCCAAAGGGTGGCAAGCCCTGCCGCACGGCCACCCTCGACGTCAAGTACAGGGCTGTCACCGATCGCCCAGCCCCCGCCCAGCAGATCGCGACCTGGCCGAGTGGGCTCCTACCAGCGAAAACACCTCTCGACATCTCTCACCACTCCCCCACCGCCCGTCGACCTCTTGCGGACTGGATGCGGACCGCTCGGACCAGTGGGCGGTCTTGGGAGTAGAACAAGATCAGTCGTTGCGGCTACCAGTACGTCAGGCGTAACACGTCTCGGGCAACCAGGCCGCCCGGCGGCCGCAACGGGTCGTAGCCGTCACCGAAATACCCTGCTCGCTGATGAGCGCGGAGAACGAGGCGATGGCCGGCGAACACCAGGATGAAGCCAACGGCAGCCATCGTCGCCGCCCCCTGGGGGGACACCAGCCGCACACCCGCTGCCCGGAACGGCCACGGAAAGACAGCCAAGAGGATCGCCAAACGGTAGACCCAGATTCCCGCACGGTAGGTGAAAAGCCGCCGGCATGCCTCGAAATCGCTGGTGTTGATCGACACCGCGTCAGGTTAGTCCGTGCTCGGCTCTCATCGCTGACCCTGCCGTCGCCGCTGTCTTTGCGCTTTCACGGCCTGCCGGTCAACCGCTCCTCTCCCCGAAGCCCATCTCCGCCGCCGCTCCCCCGGTTCCTGGTCGAGCCGATCGCCGCGCGGATTGCCGGCCGTTCCGGTGACGAGCTGGTGTTCACGTCCCCCGCGGGCGGGGTGTTGCGTAACAACAACTTCCGTCGTCGGGTCTTCGATCGGGCTGCGGTGTCGGTCGGGCTCGCGGGCCTGACTCCGCACGAGCTGCGGCATACGGCGGCCAGTCTCGCGGTGGCTGAGGGCGCCAACGTCAAGGCTGTGCAGCGGATGCTCGGGCACGCTTCGGCGGCCATGACGCTGGATGTGTACGCGGACCTGTTCGAGGACGACCTGGACCAGATGGCGGATCGCCTCGACCGGGCGGCGGGTCGTGCTGCTGCGGACTCAGCGCGGACTGCGGGCGTCGGTCCGGACCTCGATGCGACGGGTTCGGGTCGTCGGCAGCATGGCTGAGCTGGGAGAACGGCTGGTGGGGCGGGCGGGGTTCGAACCCGCGACCGAGGGATTATGAGTCCCCTGCTCTAACCGGCTGAGCTACCGCCCCGTCACCGCGCCGGATCGTAACCTGCCGATCGATCTCCGGCCACCACCGGCCCGGCGGCGACGTCGGCCGCGGCAGCACGGTGGGCAACGCGAGGATAACAGCGAGCAGCCGGCCGGCACGCGCCGGAAAGGCCTCAGCCCCGCAGCTCGTCCAGCACCGCCCCGGCGGTCCGCCAGCCGCTGGCCAACGCGCCCTGGATGGACGGGCTGTCCCGGTGGTCGCCGGCCACGAAGAGGCCGTCGCCGAGTGCCACCGGCTTGCGCAGCCGGCCCTGCGGCGGCGGGGCGGCCGGGAGCGCGTCCGGCACCGAGACGGTGGTGAGGTGGGTCCAGTCGGCGGTGGGGCGGCCGTAGAGGCGGTCCAGCTCGCGGCGGATCACCGGTTCGGGCGGGGCCTGCGGGCCGACCACCGAGGTGGCCACCAGGTGCTGCCCGGCCGGCGCGTACGTGGGCGCGGCCTTGCTGATCACCACCGTGTTGGCGACCAGTTCCCGCCGGTCGCCGTCGAGCAGCAGGATCGGCTCGGCCAGCGGCGCGTCCTCGGTGCGGTGGTAGTAGGTGGTGTAGGCGTGCATGCGTACCCGGTCGACGGCGGGCAGCAGCGTGGCCGCCGCCGGCGGGTCGGCGGCGACCACGACGGCGCGGCAGGTGATCTCGCCGGCCTCGGTGCGGACCCGGCCGGGCGCGACGGCGGTGACCGGGGTGCGCAGCGCGATCAGTTCGGCGGGCAGCGGCGCGGCGACGGCCTGCGGCAGCGCGCCCATTCCGCGCGCGGGCAGGCCGATCCGGCCCCGGGCGAAGGAGCGCAGGATGACCGCGAAGACGTGGCTGGAGGTGGCCAGCTCGCGGTCGAGCAGTACGCCGCTCAGGAACGGCCGGAGCAGTTCCTCGATGATCGCGGCGGAGAGCCCGGCCCGGCGTAGCGCCGTCTCGGTGCTGGTCTCCGGCGCGGCGAGCAGCCGCCCGACGGGCAGGGTGGCGCAGCCGGTGGCGAGCGCGGCCAGGCGCAGCCGGTCGCGTAGCGAGCCGACGCCGGCGGTCAGCGCGCCGGGCGCACCGGTGGGTTCGCGCAGCGGGTTGACCAGCCGTTCCAGCCGGTCGCCGCGGCGCACCAGCACGCCCGAGGTGAACCAGCCCAGGTCGAGGGTGCCGAGGTCGAGCAGCGCGCCGAGCCGGGGATAGGCGGTGTTGAGCACCTGGAAGCCGCGGTCCAGCAGGAACCCGTCGACCTCGTCGGTGGCGACCCGCCCGCCGAGCCGGTCGCCGGCCTCCAGCAGCCGCCAGGGCACGCCGGCGCGGTGCAGCCGGCGGGCGGCGGCGAGGCCGGCCAGGCCGCCGCCGACGATGACCACGTCGGTGTCAGGCACGGTCGACCCCCGCTCCGGCGCGGTCGCCGTCGCGGTGCGACTTCGACAGCCGGCCCGGCCACCACACCTTGGGCCCGATGTCGTACGCGAGCGCGGGCACCAGCAGCGAGCGGACCACGATGGTGTCGAGCAGCACCCCGGCGGCGACCGCCACGCCCAACTCCACCAGCACCACCAGCGGCAGGACGGCGAGCGCGGAGAACGTGGCGGCGAGCACGATGCCGGCGCTGGTGATGACGCCGCCGGTGACCGCCAGGCCGGCGAGCACCCCGGCCCGGGTGCCCCGGCGCACCGACTCCTCGCGGACGCGACTCATCAGGAAGATGTTGTAGTCGATGCCGAGCGCGACCAGGAACACGAACGCGAACAGCGGGAACGACTGGTCGACGCCGGGGAAGCCGAAGACGTACTTGAAGAGCAGCGCGCAGAGGCCGAGCGTGGCCAGGAACGACAGCACCACGGTGGCGATCAGCAGCACCGGGGCGACCAGGGCGCGCAGCAGCAGCGCCAGGATGACCGCGATGACCAGCAGCACCACCGGGATGATGACGTTGCGGTCGCGCACGGACGCGTCGGCGGTGTCGACGTTGATAGCGGTGAAGCCACCGACCACGGCGTCCGCGCCGGGCACCGCGTGCACGGCCTCGCGCAGGTCGCGGATGGCCTGTTCGGCGCCGTTGCTGTCGGGCGGGTCGGCGAGCGTGACGTTGAGCTGGACCCGGCCGTCGACCACCTTGGGCGGCGCGTTGGGGTCCGGTGGCGCGTTCTCGCCCCGCTGGTCGAGCGGCGCGACCGAGGCGACACCCTTGACGCCCTGCGCCACCTGGGCGACCCGCTGCGCGGCGGCCTGCTGGGTGAAGATGGTGGCCGGGCTGCCGGTGCCGGCCGGGAAGTGCCGGTCGATGACCTCCTGCCCGGCCACCGAGTCGGTGCGCTGGGTGAAGAGCTGGGTCTGGCCGAGGGTGGTGGCGCCGAGCTGGGTCACCCCGATCGCCAGCGCGGCCAGGACGACGGCGGTGACGATCCAGACGGTACGCGCGCGGCGCGCCACGAAGCCGGCGATGCGCCCCCAGATGCCGTGCTCGGTGCGCGGGTCGGCGTCGTCGTGCCGGGGTCGCCGGGGCCAGAACGCCCACCGGCCGCCGAGCACCAGCAGCGCGGGCAGGAACGTCAGCATCACCAGCAGCGTCGCGGCGATGCCGACGGCGCTGACCGGGCCGAGCGCCCGGTTGGAGTTGAGGCTGGACAGCAGCAGGCAGAGCAGGCTGACGATGACGGTGGCCCCGGAGGCGATGATGGCCGGGGCGGCACCCTTCCAGGCGGCCTTCATCGCGTCCCAGGGGCGTTCGTGCCGGTGCAGTTCCTCGCGGTAGCGGGCGATGAGCAGCAGCGCGTAGTCGGTGCCGGCGCCGAAGACGAGCACGGTGAGGATGCCCTGTGCCTGCCCGTTGAGCTTGACCACGTCGTTCTTGGCCAGCAGGTAGACGAAGACGGCGGCCAGTGAGTAGGACATGCCGGCGGCCAGCAGCGGAAAGATCCAGAGCACCGGGCTGCGGTAGACGATCAGCAGGATGACCAGCACCACCACCAGGGTGACCAGCAGCAGCGGCCCGTCGATGGCGGAGAACACCTCGATCAGGTCGCCGAGCAGGCCGGCCGGGCCGGCCACGTCGACGGTGAGCCCGTCGCGGTCCGGGCCGGCGATGCTCCGCAGTTGGTCGACGACGCTACGGATCTGTTCGCCCTCGGCGCTGTCGATCGGCACGATCACCTGGGCGGCCTGCTTGTCCTGGCTGACGATCGGCGGGGGCAGCGGGCCGATCACGCCGGGCACCTGGGCGAAGCGGGCGGCGTCGGCCTGGATCCGCTGCTGGTCGGCGGGCGTGATGCCGCCGGTGCGCTCGTAGACCACGAGCGCCGGGGTGGACTCCCGGTCGACGAATCCGGCGGACAGGTCCTGGGCGCGGGTGGCCTCGGCGTCGGCCGGGAGGAAGGAGGCGTTGTCGTTGGTGGCGACGTCACCGAGCTTGCCGGCGTACGGGCCGGCGACGCCGCCGACGATCAGCCAGCCGAGCACCACCGCCACCGCGATCAGCGTCGCGGTCCAGCGGCTGCGTCCTGCGGCCATCTCCACCACCCTCGGATCGACGCAAAAATCGACGCAGCGGGAGTCTAAGTCGACGTCGACCATCCTGCCGTCCGAAGCGGCGTTCGCGGGCGGAAATCGGGCGGGCGTACGGGCCCGGCAACGAGAAACGCCCGTCGGCGGGGCCGACGGGCGTGCGCTGGAGCGAAGCTCCCCCGATTGGACTCGAACCAATAACCTGCCGGTTAACAGCCGGCTGCTCTGCCAATTGAGCTACAGGGGATCGTGCACCGCTCGGCTCGGATCTCCCCGCGCCGTGCGACGGGAAAAGAATACAGGACATCGGGGGGTGGCGCGCCAGTGGGTTGCCGGCGCCCCAGAATCGGGACAAATCGTCATCTCGGCACAGGGAGGTATGAGCCGAGAGCAGGATGGGTAGTTAGGCACCAACAGAGTTCAGGTACGAAAGGAGCCGCCATGCGCGGAAAGATCATGTTTCTTGGCGGGCTGGCAGCGGGCTTCGTCCTGGGCGCCCGTGCCGGCCGGGAGAAGTACGAGGAGCTGGTGGTCCGCGGGCGTAAGGTGCTCGACCACCCGACCGTCCAGGAGGCGGCCGGCGTCGCGCAGGCCCAGGCGACCCGGCTCTACTCCGAGGGCAAGGACAAGCTCGGGCAGAGCAAGCTCGGCGAGAAGATCTCCACGGGCAACGGCAGCAAGTCAGGGCTGACCGACGCCGACAAGCCGTTCGCCGGCACGCCGGCCGCGGTGGGCAGCAAGGTCGGCACCAGTGGCACGAGCGCGACCGGCTCGACCACGACCGGCACCAGCACCAAGCCGAACGGCACCAGCAGCACCCTCTGACGTCAGCGGAAGCGGGTCGGCACCTCCGGGTGACCGGCCCGCTTCCGTGTGTCCGTCCGCACGTGTCACGCCGCCGTGACGGCGGTGTGGCACATTCTCCGGTGGGGAGGTGGACGATCACATGGCGATGGTCGGACCGGAGACCGAGGACCAGGCGCGGCTGCTGAGACTGCTGCGCGACGACGGTCCCCGCTCGCGGGTGGAGCTGGTCGACGTCCTCGGGCTCCCCCGGGCCCGGTTCGCCGCCGAGGCGGACCGGTTGATCGAGCAGGGCCTGGTCGAGACCGCGGGACCGGCCGCGTCCCGGGGCGGGCGTCGCTCGTCGCTGCTGCGGATCGGTGCGCAGGTGCGCTTCGGCGCGGTCGTGCTCGGCGGCGGCCGGTTGCGGGTCGCGCTGACCGACGGCGAGCTGAACCCGCTCGCCCGCCACGACGAGCCGGTCGACGTGCGGCTCGGCCCGGAGCCGGTGGTCGGCCGCGCGGTGGAGCTGCTCGGCAAGCTGCGGGCCGAGGCGGGACTGGCCCGGCTGACCGGCGTCGGGGTGGCGCTGCCCGCGCCGGTCGCGGTCCGCGACGGCTCGCCGGTCTCTCCGCCCGCGCTGCCCGGCTGGCACCGGTTCCCGGTACGCGACACGCTCGCCGCCGAGCTGGGCTGCCCGGTGCAGGTGGACAACGACGCGAACGCGATGGCGCTCGGCGAGTGGCACGCCGGCACCGGCCGCCCGTTCGACGACTTCCTCTACGTCAAGCTCGGTGACGCGGTGAGCTGCGGCCTGGTGCTCGGCGGCTCGCTCTACCGGGGCGCGGCCAGCGGGGCCGGCGACATCGGGCACCTCCAGCTCACCGAGGACGGGCCGCTCTGCGGCTGCGGCAACACCGGCTGCGTCGAGGCGTACTGCGGGGATGCGGCGCTGGTGCGGGAGGCAGTGACGGCCGCGCGGGCCGGGCGCTCGACGGCGCTGGCGGACCGGCTCGCGGCGGCCGGCGCGCTGACCGTGGCCGACGTGGCCGGCGCGGCGACCCAGGGCGACCCGGCGGCGCAGACGCTGGTCCGGGACGCCGCCCGCCGGCTCGGTCAGGTGCTGGTCGACCTGGTCAGCTTCGTCAACCCGGCCATCGTGATCATCGGTGGCGCGGCGCCGGGCATCGGCCCGGTCCTGCTCGCCGAGATCCGTGGCGTGGTCTATCGCCGGTCCACGCCGCTGGCCACCGGCAGCATGCCCATCGTCCTGTCCGACCTGGACGACCGCGCCGCCCTGATCGGCGCCGCCCGCCAGACCAGCGACCAGGCCTTCACCACCCGCTGACCCCACCCCACCCCCACCCCCACCCCGTCGATCTTGCAGTTTCGGCCCCTCGAATGTGGCAGTTGACCCGTTATGGAAGGGCCGAAACTGCAAGATCGCGCGAGACGGGGCGGGGTTAGGGGCGGGTGCTGAAGGCGGCGTCGAAGGCGGCGGTGGGGGCGTCGAAGGCGAGGCGGCGGACGAACTGGAGTGCCTCGGGGGCGCCGACCAGGCGGTCCATGCCGGCGTCCTCCCACTCGATCGAGATCGGGCCGTCGTAGCCGATCGCGTTCAACGCCCGGAAGCAGTCCTCCCAGGGCACGTCGCCGTGGCCGGTGGAGACGAAGTCCCAGCCGCGCCGCAGGTCGGCCCAGGGCAGGTGGGAGGAGAGCCGGCCACGCCGGCCGTCGCCGGTGCGCACCTTCGCGTCCTTGCAGTCCACGTGGTAGATCCGGTCGGCGAAGTCGAAGATGAAGTTGACCGGGTCCAGCTCCTGCCAGACGAAGTGCGACGGGTCCCAGTTGAGCCCGAACGCCTCCCGGTGGCCGATCGCCTCCAGGGTCCGCTTCGTGGTCCAGTAGTCGTAGGCGATCTCGCTGGGGTGCACCTCGTGCGCGAAGCGCACGCCCTCGGCGTCGAAGACGTCCAGGATCGGGTTCCACCGGTCGGCGAAGTCCTGGTAGCCGCGCTCGATCATGGCCGGCGGCACCGGCGGGAACATCGCCAACGTGTGCCAGATGGACGAGCCGGTGAACCCGACGACGGTGCGTACGCCGAGCTTCGCCGCCGCCCGCGCGGTGTCCTTTATCTCCTCGGCCGCGCGGCGGCGCACCCCCTCCGGCTCGCCGTCGCCCCAGATCCTGGCCGGCAGGATGTCCTGGTGCCGCTCGTCGATCGGGTGGTCGCAGACCGCCTGCCCGACCAGGTGGTTGGAGATGGTGAAGACCTGGAGGTTGTGCTTGGCCAGGGTCTCCCGCTTGCGGTCGACGTAGGAGTCGTCGGCGAGCGCCTTGTCGACCTCGAAGTGGTCGCCCCAGCAGGCGATCTCCAGCCCGTCGTACCCCCACTCGGCGGCGAGCCGGCAGACCTCGTCGAACGGAAGATCGGCCCACTGGCCGGTGAAGAGCGTGATGGGTCGCGCCATTGTCCTTCTCCCCTGTCGTGGTGGGGGATTCCGTCGCGGACCGGGGCGAGGGTGACCGGGGGACGGCGACGGCTGGGCACCGGTGGACGCCGGAGCGTCTGCACCCGACGGGTTGCGCCTCCCGACGGGTCACCGGCCACCTCGCGGTCGCCGTCCCCACTCTATGGCCTACCTCACGGCAGGGTCCAGCGCTGGTTGGCGGCGCCGGTGCAGGTCCACAGGTGCACCGCCGTGCCGTCGGCCGAGTTGTTGCCGGACACGTCCAGGCACTTGCCGGACTGCGGGTTGCGCACCGTGCCGTCGGCCTGCGCCGACCAGTTCTGCGCGCCGGTGCCGTTGCACGTCCAGAGCTGGATCTTCGTGCCGTCCGCGCTCGCCCCGCCGGAGACGTCCAGGCACTTGCCCAGCGCCTTCACCGGCCCGTTCGGCGTGACCGTCCAGGTCTGCGCCGTCGACGAGTTGCAGGTGTAGAGCTGGATCTGGGTGCCGTCGGCGGTCGCCGCGTTGCGCACGTCGAGGCACTTGCCGGCCAGCCCCTTCACCGGGCCGGTCCCGCCGGTGCCGCCACCGCCGCGGACCAGCGTGAAGTCGTCCACGTCGAAGAGGCCGGACCCGCTTCCGGTGAACGTCAGGTACACCGTCTGCGTGCCCGACGGCACCCCGCTCAGCGTGGTCGTGACGTCGGCGAACGTGGTCCAGCTCCCGGTGTTGGGCACCGCCACCTGGCCGAGCAGCGGGCCGGTCGGCGAGCCGGTCCGCACCTGGATCGTGCCGCCCGGCCCGCCGGAGACCACCCGGGCCCGCAGCGACGTCACGCCGGTCAGGTCGAGGCCCTGGTACGCGGCCCAGTCGCCCGGGTCGACGTACCCCAGGGTCTGCCCGCCGTTGGCGCCGGCCTTGGTGAACGCGCTGACGCCGCTGGCCGCGCTGAACGACTCGGCCGGCACGGTGGTGTTCCCGGTCGGCGGCGGGGTGCCGCCCAGTTCCTTGATCCGGATGTTGCGGAACGACGCGTCGTCGCCGGTGCCGTGGTTCTGGATGCCGACGTGCCCGGCGAGCGAGCGGACCGGGTCGGTGTTGGTGAAGTCGTTGATCCGGACGCCGTTGAGGAAGACCTGGAGGCGTTCGCCCTCGACCAGGATCTCGTAGGTGTTCCACTCCCCCGCCGGGTTCAGCGCCGCGTCCCGGGCCGCCAGGTCGGCGGACTTGAACCCGTAGATCGCGCCGGTGGTCCTGTCCGCCGCGTCGGTGGGGTCGATCTGCACCTCGTAGCCGTTGCTCACCGCCGAGTTCGGGTCGCTCGACGGCGGGAAGCCGACGAACACCCCGGAGTTGTCGTCGCCGGCGAGCCGCCAGTCCAGCTTGAGCGAGTAGTTGGTGAACTGCTTCGCGCTGTACCAGTAGAGGCCCATGCCGCCGACCGAGGTGAGCGTGGCGTCGGAGTTGGTGAAGCTGCCCGGCCCGGCCTGCGACCAGCCGGTGGTGCCGCCGTTGTAGAGCGCGGTGTAGCCGGTCTCCGGCCGGCAGTCGGCCTTGGTGCGCCCGGCGGCGTAGCGGATGCCGCCGAGCAGGTGCGCGCGGAACGCGGGCTCGGCGTACGACGCCTGGGTGTGGCCGCCGCCGGTGTAGAAGGACCGGCCGCCGCTGTAGGGCTTGCACCAGGCGTGCGGGTGGTCGCCACCCATCGAGCCACCGCTGTACGTGGACTCGTCGAGGCTGGCCAGCACGTGCGCGGTGGAGCGGGCGTTGGTGCGGTAGTCGTACCACTCGTCGGTGCGGCTCCAGCGTTGCGGGAGGTGCGCGGTGGCCGCGTGCGCCCGGTCCTCCACCTTGACGCTGGCCGGCTGGATCGCCGGGTGGGACGCGAACCAGGCGCCGACCAGGTTGCCGTAGAACGGCCAGTCGTACTCGGTGTCGGCGGCGGAGTGCACGCCGACGTACCCGCCGCCACCGCCGATGTACGACTCGAAGGCGGCCTGCTGGGTCGCGTTGAGCACGTCACCGGTGGTGTTGAGGAAGATCACCGCCTCGAAGCGGGCCAGGTTGGCGGTGGTGAACTGGGTGGCGTCCTCGGTCGCGGTGACCGTGAAGTTGTTCGCCGCGCCCAGGTCGCGCACGGCCTGCGTGCCGACCGCGATGGAGTCGTGCCGGAAACCGGCGGTCTTGGAGAAGACCAGCACGTCGTACGGGGCGTCGGCGGCGCTCGCCGGGGCGGCGGCGCTGGTGGCGGCCACGGCGGTCACCGCCACCAACGCGATGCGGAGGAGTCTCATCGGGGTTCTCCCTTCCCACCTCACGGCAGCGTCCACTTCTGGTTGGCGGCGGCCGTGCAGGTCCACAGGTGCACCGGCGTGCTGTCGGCCGAGTTGTTGCCGGACACGTCCAGGCACTTGCCGGACTGCGGGTTGCGCACCGTGCCGTCGGCCTGCGCCGACCAGTTCTGCGCGCCGGTGCCGTTGCACGTGTAGAGCTGGATCTTCGTGCCGTCCGCGCTCGCCCCGCCGGAGACGTCGAGGCACTTGCCGTACGCCTTGACCGTCGAGTTGGGGGTGACCGTCCACGTCTGCGCGGCGGTGCCGTTGCAGGTGTAGAGCTGGATCTGGGTGCCGTCGGCGGTCGCCGCGTTGCGCACGTCGAGGCACTTGCCGGCCAGTCCCTTCACCGGCCCGGTCCGTACGGCCGAGGTGGTGAACGTGAACGCGTCCAGGTCGTAGAGCGCCCCGGTGCCGCCGGCGAACGTCAGGTAGAGCGTGGTGGTGCCGGCCGGCGGGTTGGTGATGGTGCCGGTGACCGTGGTGAACGAGTCCCAGGCGCCGGTGACCGGGACGGTGGCCGAGCCGAGCACGGTGCCGGTGGCCGAGCCGGCCCGCACCTGGAGCGTGCCGCCCGCGCCGGCCGAGGAGACCCGGGCGCTGAACCCGGTGGCGTCGGCGAGCAGGTACGGCTGGAACGCGATCCAGTCCCCGTTGTTGATGTCGCCGACGGTCTTGCCGCCCTCGGCGGTGCCCTTGTCGAACGTGTTGATCCCGGACGAGGTCTTGAAGTGCTCGGCCTGCCGGTGCCGGGGCTGGAGCGTGTGCTGGGTGTGGGTGGTGAGGCCGCCGGAGTCGGTGTACTCGGCGTCGAAGATGGCGAAGATGTTCGCCGCGTCGTCGTGCTCGCCGTCCACCGGGATGGCGATCGTGCCGGTGCAGCCGGTCGCCGAGGTGATCTGGTGGCCGTGCTGGTCGTGGCCGAGCACGTAGGTCATCTTGACCTTGGTGCAGTCGATGGTGGCGTCCTCCGGGTCGGTGACGGTGATCCGGAACGGGACCGTGTCGCCGAAGGAGAAGAGCTTGCCGTTGCCGGGCGTCTCGATGACCACGGTCGGCGCGGTGTTGCCCACGGTGATCGTCACGCTTGCGGTGCCGGTGGCGCCCTGCGGGTCGCGGACGGTCAGCGTGGCGGTGTAGCGGCCGTTGGCGGTGTAGGTGTGCGACGGGTTGGCGGCGGTGGAGGTGCCGCCGTCACCGAACGTCCAGGCGTAGGTGAGCGCGCCGCCCTCCGGGTCGGACGAGCCGGCCGAGGAGAACGCCACGGCCAGCGGCGCGGTGCCGGAGGTCTTGTCGGCGGCGGCGCGGGCCACCGGGGCGCGGTTGCCGCCGCCCAGGTAGTCGAAGCGATAGAGCGCCGAGTTGGCGTCGCCGTTGAAGTAGCCGGTGCCGTAGTCGAGCACGTAGTAGGCGCCGTCCGGGCCGAACGCGGAGTCCATCACCTGCTTGCCGGTCCACGGGAACGCGTCGATGGTGCCGGGTGAGCCGTCGGTGTTGACGTGGATCGGCTTGATCCAGCCGCGCCCGAACTCGGTGGCGAAGAACTGGCCGTCGAAGGTCTGCGGGAACTTGGTGGTGGACGGGTTGGCCGCGTCGTAGCGGTAGACCGGGCCGCCCATCGGCGACTCGGAGCCGCCGCCGAACTCGCTCGGGGTGCCGGCGTCGCCGCCGTAGCGGATCCAGGCCGGTTTGGCGCCGGGCAGCGTCGCCAGGCCGGTGTTGCGGAACGAGTTGTTGGTCGGGCCGCCGGTGCAGTTGAACTTCGCGCCGGCCGTGCCGGCGGCGAAGTCCCACTCGGCGTACGTCTCGGTGGCGGTGTTGGTGCCGGTGCAGTACGGCCAGCCGTAGTTGCCCGGCCCGGTGACCCGGTCGAACTCGACCTGCCCGGAGGGGCCGCGCGCCGAGGTGGTGCCGGCGTCCGGCCCGTAGTCGCCGACGTAGACGATGCCGGTGGCCTTGTCGACGCTCATCCGGAACGGGTTGCGGAAGCCCATCGCGTAGATCTCGGGGCGGGTCTTCGCGGTGCCGGGCGCGAAGAGGTTGCCGCTGGGGATCGAGTACGTGCCGTTGGCGTTCACCTTGATCCGCAGGATCTTGCCGCGCAGGTCGTTGGTGTTGCCGGCGCTGCGCTGCGCGTCGTACCCGGGGTTGCGGTTGGTGCGTTCGTCGATCGGCGCGTAGCCGGCGGAGTCGAACGGGTTGGTGTCGTCGCCGGTGGAGAGGTAGAGGTTGCCGGCGGCGTCGAAGTCGATGTCGCCGCCGACGTGGCAGCAGAGTCCCCGGTCGGCCGGCACGTCGAGCACGTCGACCTTGCTGGCCTGGTTGAGCGTGAAGTCGGCGTTGAGCGTGAACCGGGAGAGCCGGTTGACGCCCTGCCAGGCGGAGAAGTCGGTGCCGGTGGCGGGTGCGTCCCCGGCCGGGGTGGAGAGCGGCGGCGCGTAGTAGAGGTAGATGTTCCGGTTGGTGGCGAAGCCGGGGTCGACGCCGACGCCCTGCAACCCCTCCTCGTCGTGGGTGTAGACGGCGAGGGTGCCGACGACCGTGGTGGTGCCGGCCGCGTCGGTGCGGCGCAGCGTGCCGTTGCGGGCGGTGTGCAGGACCGAGCGGTCGGGCAGCACCGCGAGCGACATCGGCTCGCCGGTCTCGGCGACGCCGCGGGCCAGCTCGACCTGCTGGAAGTCGCTTGCCGTGATGGGGTGGGCGGACGCCGGGACGGGCGTCGTGGCCAGGGTGACCGTGCCGGCGGTGGCGGCGAGCAGCAGCGCCGCGCCGGCGGCCAGTCGTCGTCGTGCGGGTGGGTGGTGGGGGTGGCTGGACATGCCGTGCAGTCCTTCCTGACGCGCGCAGCCAGGATCGGGCGCGCGTCGCGCCGGATGCCGAAAGGGGGGAGCTGGTGCTGGGCACGACATTAAGACCTTTCGATCAGCATGTCCATAGCTTCTGATCGATCGAGAACTACTTTTGACGCGGATCGACAAAAGTTAGCCCGGCGAGGTGGAGCAGCAACGCCTTCACGTCGGTCGCCGCGACCCGGTCCCGGGCCACCGTCGGGTCGGAACAGAGCAACACCGGCCCGTCCGCCGGGTCCGCCGGCAGCCGCCCGTGCGAGCCGCGTACCGCCCGCGCGCCCGCGTCCAGCCCCACCACGCTCATCAGATAGCGCATCCCGAGCTTCTTGCGGGCCAGCGCCACCGCCGCCCGGCGCTTCGCCGCCGCCGGCGCGGCCGGGTCGAAGAACAGCTCGGCCGGGTCGTAGCCGGGCTTGCGGTGGATCTCGACCAGGCGGGCGAAGTCGGGCGCCCGCGCGTCGTCCAACCAGTAGTAGTAGGTGAACCAGGCGTCCGGCTCGGCCACCAGCACCAGCTCGCCGGAGCGGGGATGGTCCAGCCCGTACCCGGCCTGCCCGGTCGCGTCCAGCACCTCGGCCACGCCCGGCAGCGCGGCGCAGAGCTTCGCCACCGCCGGCACGTCCGCCGGGTCCCGCACGTAGACGTGCGCGACCTGGTGGTCGGCCACCGCGAAGGCCCGCGACGTCCACGGCTCCAGGTATTCCATCCCGGCCTGGGTGTGCACCCGCAGCAGCCCTTCGGCCCGCAGCATCCGGTTGACGTCCACCGGGCGGGACACGTCGGTGATGCCGTACTCCGAGAGCGCCACCACCGTGGCGTCGCGTTCCCGCGCCGCGTCCAGCAGCGGCCCGAGCACCGCGTCCAGCTCCGCCGCCGCGGCGGCGGCCTGCGGCGCGGACGGCCCGAAGCGTTGCAGGTCGTAGTCGAGGTGCGGCAGGTAGACCAGGGTCAGGTCCGGGGCGTGGTCGGCGAGGATCCGTTGCGCGGCCCGGCTGATCCACGCCGAGGACGGCAGCCCCGCGGCCGGCCCCCAGTAGCTGAAAAGCGGAAACACCCCGAGCGCGTCGGTCAGCGTGTCGTGCAGCTCCGGCGGGTCGGTCCAGCAGTCCGGCTCCTTGCGCCCGTCGGCGTGATAGACCGGGCGCGGCGTGACCGTCCAGTCGACGTCCGCGCCCATCGCGTACCACCAGCAGACGTTCGCCACCCGGTAGCCCGGCTCCACCCGGCGCGCCGCCTGCCACACCTTCTCGCCACCGACCAGCGCGTGGTGCTGCCGCCAGAGCAGCACCTCGCCGAGGTCCCGGAAGTACCAGCCGTTGCCCACCACGCCGTGCCCGGCGGGCGGCTCGCCGGTGAGGAACGTGGCCTGCGCCGAGCAGGTCACCGCCGGCAGCACGGTGCCCAGCTCGGCGGCGAAACCGGCCTCGGCCACCGCGCGCAGCCGTGGCATGTGCGCCAGCAGGCGCGGCGTCAGCCCCACCACGTCGAGCACCACCAGCCGCCGGCTCATGAGGACACCCCCACACCACCGGCCACGCCCAGCGCGGCCAGCTCGGCGCGGGCGAAGGCCAGTTCGGCGGCGATTCCGGCGGCCAGCTCCGCGTCGCCGCGCGGCCGCCGCGCCTCCGGCAGCACCCCCCAGGTGTACGTCTCCACGTCGAGGTGGTCGCAGCCGGCGGCCGGCCCGGCGAACAGCGCGGCGAGAGCGGCCCGCAGCACCGGCACGGTGGAGCGCAACGGTTCCTCCGGCGGCGCGTGCAACGGCACGTGGTAGTGCACCCGCCACGCCCCGGGCAGCCGCGCGTCCAGCGCGGCGTCCAGGTCGTCGGCCGCCCACGCCGGATCGGCCGGGTCGCCGGCGCCGGCGCAGCCCGCCGCCCGGGTCTGGTGCAGGAACCTCGGCTCGACGAAGCGGCGCAGCGCGCCGGTCGCGCCGGCCGGGTCGGGCGCCTCGACGGCGGCGGAGACCTGCACCTTGACCACCGGCAGCGCGGCGTCGCGCAGCCGGGCCAGCGCGTCGGCCGGCTCCTCCCAGGCGCACGCCAGGTGCGCCAGGTCCAGGCAGATCCCGAGCCACTCCGGGTCCACGCCGGACAGCGTGGTGGCGGCCTGCCCGGTCGACTCGACCAGGCAGCCGGGCTCCGGCTCGAACCCGACCCGGACCGTCCGGCCGGTGTCGCGGCGCACGGCGGCCAGCCCGGCGGTGAGCACGTCCAGCCCACGCCGGGCGGCATCGGCCCGGTCCGGGTCCCACGGCGTGCGCCAGGCCAGCGGCAGCGTCGAGATCGAACCCCGGGCCGCGTCGTCGGGCAGCAGGTCAGCCAGCACCCGGGCCAGGTCCAGGGTGTACGCGAGGCGCTCCGGCGTGCTCCAGTCCGGGTGGTAGACCGCGCCCTTGACCACCGGCGCCTGGAACGCCGCGTACGGGAAGCCGTTGAGCGTGACCACCTCCAGCCCGCGTACGGTCAGCTCGTGGCGCAGCCGGCGACGGGCCGCCGGATCGGCGGCGAGCGCGGCGGCCACCGGCGCGGCCAGCCACAGTCCCAGCCCGAGCAGGTCGGCGTCGAGGCTCCGGCGCACCTCGACCGCGTACGTGTCGAGCTGGGCGAGGATGCCCGGCAGCTCCTCCGCCGGGTGGACGTTGGTGCAGTAGCCGAGGTGGACGGTGGTGCCGTCGGCGTGACGCAGGCGCATCACGCGCCCCCGCGCAGGATCGAGTTGCCGGCGAACGTGGCGGCCGAGTCCTCCAGGTCGGTGAGGTCCAGCTTGCCGGACTGGCCGTAGAACTCCACCGGATTGCGCCACAGCACCCGGTCCACGTCGTCGTCGTCGAACCCGGCGGCCAGCATCGCCTCCCCGGTGGCCCGGGTCAGCAGCGGGTCGGAGCGCCCCCAGTCGGCGGCGGAGTTGACCAGCATCCGCTCGGTCCCGTACGTCCTCAGCAGCTCGACCATCCGCGGCGGCGACATCTTGGTCTCCGGATAGATCGAGAAGCCCAGCCAGCAGCCGGTGTCCCGGACCAGGTCCACGGTCACCTCGTTGAGGTGGTCGACGAGCACCCGCCCGGGTGCGATGCCCGACTCGGCGACCACCGCGAGGGTGCGGTCGACGCCGCGCGCCTTGTCCCGGTGCGGGGTGTGCACCAGGGCGGGCAGGTCGTGCGCGACGGCCAGGGCGAGCTGCCCGGCCAGCGCGGCGTCCTCGGCCGGCGTCATCGCGTCGTAGCCGATCTCGCCGACCGCCACCACGGCGTCCTTGTCCAGATAGCGGGGCAGCACGTCGAGCACGGGGCGGCAGCGCGGGTCGTTGGCCTCCTTCGGGTTCAGCGCCACGGTGGCGTGGTGCCGGACGCCGAACTGGCCGGCCCGGAACGGCTCCCAGCCGACCAGCGAGTCGAAGTAGTCGACGAAGCTCTCCACGCTGGTGCGCGGCTGGCCCAGCCAGAACGCCGGTTCGACCACCGCCCGCACCCCGGCGGCGGCCATCCGCTCGTAGTCGTCGGTGGTCCGGGACGTCATGTGGATGTGCGGGTCGAAGATGCGCATGTCACGCCTCCGTGGTGGTGATGGTGAGCCGGTCGAGCAGGTCGGTGGCGTCGGCCGGCATGGTCCGTCCGGCGGCGTGCCGCTCGGCGGCGTACGCGGCGAGCATCTGCGCCAGCTCGCCGTCGGCCCGCTCGGTCAGGTCGACCACCACGGCCAGCGGCACGCCCGCGAAGACGCACTTGAGCACCGCCTGCCGCCACGCCGGCTGTTCCAGGTGCCGGGCGTAGGGCCCGAGCGCGGCGGCGACCAGCCGGGTGTCGTTGGTGCGGATCGCGTCGTGCAGCAGCGGCACGCACTCCGCCCCGATCGGCAGCAGCGGCAGCGCCCGCAGCACGGCCCGCTTCTCCGCGGCGTCACCCTCCCGGTAGAGCGTCTCGGCCGCGGTGGCGTGCCCGCCGGGCAGCGCGGTGAGCAGCAGCGCCCGGGCGGCCTCGTCGACGGTCCAGCCGGGCGGGTCGGGCACCGGACCGCGCCCGCACCGCCGGGCGGCGGCGGCGAAGTAGCGCGGGATCGCCGCGGGTTCGGTCGCGACGCGGCGCAGCGCCGCGTCCAGCCACTGCGGATCGGGTACGCCCCGCAGCGCGGCGCGCAGTCGGTCGGGTGTCATGCCGTCTCCCTCTGCCGGTGGTGGAAGGTGGTCGGTCACCGCCTCTCGCCGCGGCGGGCGGCGGCGCGCAGGAAGTCCAGCGAGCGGGCGGCGACGGTCGGGGCGGCGTGCGAGTGGCGGGGCAGCTCCACCGCCACCAGGCCGGGGTAGCCGGCGTCGGCCAGGGCGGCCAGCACCGGCGGGAAGTCGATCTCGCCGGCGCCGAACTCCAGGTGCTCGTGCACGCCCCGGCGCATGTCGTCGATCTGCACGTTGACCAGGTGGTCGGCGACCGCCGCCACGCAGTCGGGCACCGGCAGCGGCTCCAGGCAGCGACAGTGTCCGATGTCGAGGGTGATGCCGAAGCCGGGCGGCTCACCCAGCGCGGCGCGCAGCCGCCGCCAGCCGGCGATGTCCTCGACCAGCATGCCCGGCTCCGGCTCGAAGCCCAGCGGCACGCCGCCCGCCTCGGCGCAGACCGCGGCGCACCCGTCGACCAGGCGCTCCCACGCGACCCGGGGCGGCACCTCGGGCGGGCGGACACCGGCCCAGAAGGAGACCGCCTCCGCGCCCAGATCCGCCCCGATCCGTACGGCCCGGCGGAGGAACTCGATCCGGCGGGACGGGTCGTCGTGCAGCAGCGTCGGGGCGTGCTTGTGCCACGGGTCGAGCAGGTAGCGGGCCCCGGTCTCGACCACCACGGCCAGCCCCGACGCGCTCAGCCGGCGACGCACGGCGTCCACCCGGCGGGCCAGCCCGGGGGCGAACGGGTCCAGGTGGTCGTGGTCCAGGGTGAGCGCCACGCCCGCGTACCCGAGGTCGGCGAGCACCGCGAGCGCGTCGTCGAGGCGGTGGTTGGCGAAGCCGTTGGTGCCGTACCCGAATCGCAGCCGGCCCGGCGCGGGCGCGGGCCGGCGGGGCGCGGCGGCCGGCGTCACGGTGGTCATGTCGGCGAGACCAGCCGGGCCAGGCGGCGGCCGAGCGGCGCGGCGGCGGCCACCGCGAGGCCGAGCAGCCCGGCGCCGGCGCGGGCGGTCAGCGCGCCCTGCAACGCGGGCAGCCCGGTGATGCCGGCACCGACCGCGGCCCGGACCCGGGCCGGCGACGGGTCGGCGAGCACCCGAACCTGCGCCCGCCCGTACCGCACGGCGTAGCCCCCCGCGAGCACCACCGCCACCCGAAGGAGGGGCCCCCGCTTAACGCATTCGGTAGAGGAGGGGGCCCCGCTTAACACGGTCGGCCGGCCCGGGGCGGCGAGCGCGATCAGCGCGGTGCCGGCCAGGGTGAGGCCCGGCAACCGCCGGTCCGCCACCCCGGTCACCTCGCGGCGGGACAGCGCGGTGACGGTCCAGGTGTGCGCGGCGACGGTCAGCGCCGCCGGCAGCGCCCGGGCCGTCCGGCCGCCCGTCGCGCCGAGCAGGACGTCCAGCCCTCGGCACGCGGCCATCACGGCGGGACCGGCCGTGGTGTCCTTCGCGCTCAGGTCGTACCCCCAGATGGTGGCGGCCAGACCGACCGCGACGGTCGCCGCGGGCCGGCCCCCGGCGGCGGTCGCGACCGCCAGCCCGGCGGCGGTCAGGCCGCCGGCCAGGCCGAGCGCGAGCGCGGGGTGGACCCGGCCGGACGGGATCGGCCGCTCCGGGCGCTCGGTCGCGTCGAGCCGCCGGTCCGCCCAGTCGTTGGCGGCCATCCCGGCCCAGTAGAGCAGCACCGACGCGGCGGCCAGGGCGGGTGTACGCCGGCCGAGCGCGCCGGCCGCCGCGGCCCCGGCCAGCACGTCACCGGGCACCGACAGCGCGGCGGGCGCGCGGACCAGCTCGGCCAGGTCGGCGAGGCGGGTCACCGGGGCGCCCCGCCGTGCAGGCCGGCAACGAAGTCGCGCAGCACCGCCCACTGGTCGCCGAGCGCGTGACCGGTGGCGCCGAGCGGATCCTTGAAGAAGAACGCCAGCTCGGTGAGGGGTCCCCGGCGGCCGGCGGCGTGCGCGGCGGCGGTGAGCCGGGCCAGGTCCAGCACCAGCGGGGCGGCCAGCGCCGAGTCGCAGCCGTGCCAGGTGAACTCCATCCGCATCCCGGTGCCGAGGAAACCGGCGAAGGTGACCAGGTCCCAGGCGGTCTTGAAGTCGCCCAACTCCTCGACGTAGTCGATCCGGGTGCTGCCCTGCGGCAGGTAGCCGAGCGTCTCGGCGAGCACCCGCTGCTTGCTGCCCACCTTGGCGGCGTTGGCGGCCGGCTCGGCGAGCGTGGCGCCGTCGCCGCCGCCGAGCAGGTTCGTGCCGGACCAGGAGCGCACCGCCAGGTGCCGCATCGCGAACATCGGCGCGAGCACCGACTTGAGCAGCGTCTCGCCGGTCTTGCCGTCGTGCCCGGCGTACGGCAGCCCGTGCTCGTCGGCCAGCGCGGCCAGCGCCGGCAGGCGGGCGCCGGTGGACGGGGTGAAGTCGACGTACGGGCAGCCGGCGGTGAACGCCGCGTACGCGTACCGGGAGCTGGGCGGCAGCACGTCGACCGGGCCGGCCAGCGCGTCCCGTAGCGCGGGCAGGTCGTGGTGGGCCGGGTGCGGGGCGGGCGCCGGTTCGGTGGCGGCGACGTTGACCACCACCACCCGGTCCAGCCCGTGCCGGCGGCGGAACGTGGTCAGGTCGTCGACCACGGCGGCGATCCGGTCCGCCGGAGTGCCCTCGGTCGGCGCGGGTCGGAGCGCCGCCTCGACGTCGGCCAGCTCCGGCGCGACGGCGTCGGCCAGCCGGCCGGGCAGCACCCCGGCGGCGGCGAGCGCCTCGGCGCGTTTGGTCAGCGGGGTGGCGACCACGTCGTGACCGCCGAAGACGAGGTCGGCGAGGCCCGGTAGCGCGGGACCGCGCAGTTCGGGCAGCTCGGTGACGCACCCGGTCGGCGCGGTCAGCCCGGCCCGCAGGGCGAGCGCCCCGATCACGCTGGTGGTGGCGACCGAGCCGCGTGCTCCCACCAGCCAGACACCCGTACGCATCGCGTTACCTCCCCAGGTAGGTGCCGGTCCCGCCGGTGCGGCCGGGGAATCCCGGTCCGGCCGCACCGGAGGGCCGTGCTGGTCGTGCCGGCCGGAGGTTCCGGTGGCACGCTCCCCGACGCCGGCCTCGTCCCCGCCGCGGGGCGCAACCGCGGCGGGCCCTCGCCGGCCGGCGCCGGAAGGGTGTCGGC
The DNA here is from genome assembly GCF_013694245.2 of Micromonospora ferruginea. Lineage (NCBI taxonomy): Bacteria > Bacillati > Actinomycetota > Actinomycetes > Micromonosporales > Micromonosporaceae > Micromonospora > Micromonospora robiginosa. Next base: position 258,789 of record NZ_CP059322.2, on the reverse strand, counting down.
GGCGCTCGCACGCCGCACGGGGTGGGCGGGTTGTTAAGCGGGGCCCCCTCCTCTACCGGAGGCGTTAACGGGGGCCCCCTCCTTCTCCACCTCCACCCAGGCGGACCGCGCGGCGGATTGCGCCACCGCATCCAGCACCAACTGCACCTGCAACGCGTCGGCGAACGACGGCCTCGGGTCGGTGCCGGTGGCGACCGCCTCGACGAAGTCGCGCATCTGGTGGGTGAAGGAGTGCTCGTAGCCGATGATGTGGCCCGGCGGCCACCACGCGTCCAGGTACGGATGCTCCGGCTCGGTCACCAGGATCCGGCTGAAGCCCTGCTCGGCGGCGGGCCGGGTGGCGTCCAGGAACTCCAGTTCGTTGAGGCGTTCCAGGTCGAACACGACGCTGCCGCGCGAGCCGTTGATCTCGACCCGTAGGGCGTTCTTGCGGCCGGTCGCGAACCGGGTCGCCTCGTAGGTGGCGAGCCCGCCGCCGTCGAGCCGGGCCACGAAGACCGCCGCGTCGTCCACGGTGACCTCACCGGTGCCCCGGCCGTTGCCGCCGGCCTGCGCGGCCAGGCCGCTCGACCCGGCCGGCAACGGCCGCTGCCGGACGAACGTCTCGGTGAGCGCGCTCACCCCGCTGATCGACTGCCCGGTGACGTACTGGGTGAGGTCGATGATGTGCGCGCCGATGTCACCCAGCGCGCCCGAACCCGCCCGGTCCTTCTGCAACCGCCAGACCAGCGGGAACTGCGGGTCGACGATCCAGTCCTGGAGGTAGGCCGCCCGGACGTGCCGGATCTCGCCGAGCCGCCCCTCGGCGACGAGCTGCCGCATCAGCGCGACCGCCGGCACCCGCCGGTAGTTGAAGCCGCACATCGTGCGGACCCCGGACTCGCGGGCCCGCGCGGCGGCGGCGGTCATCTCCCGCGCCTCGGCGACGGTGTTGGCCAACGGTTTCTCGCACAGCACGTGCTTGCCCGCGGCCAACGCGGCGAGGGCGATCTCGCCGTGGCTGTCCCCCGGCGTGCAGATGTCGACCACGTCGATCTCGTCGGACTCGACGAGCCGCCGCCAGTCGGTGGTGTACCCGTCCCAGCCGAGCCGGTCGGCGGCCTCGGCCACCTTCGGCTCGTCCCGGCCGCAGACGAGCGACATCCGCACCTTCGCCGGCAGGTCGAACACCCGGTTCACGGTGCGCCACGCCTGTGAGTGCGCGGCGCCCATGAACGCGTAGCCGACCATGCCGACCCGCAGGATGCTGTCGTGACTGGACAAGCTGGGTCTCCCCCCGTGTGTCAGAACCCGAGCTTCAGGTAGTCGCCCGAGTTCTGCTTGGTGATCGTCTCGGAGGAGAGCACGATCTCCTTCGGCACCTGGAGTTCCACCAGGTCGGACATGCCCTTGCCCTGCCCGATCAGCCGGGCCAGGGAGATGGCCGAGGAGGCCATCGACGGGCTGTAGGTGACGGTGGCCTTGAGCACCGTGTTGTCGGCCGCGATGTCCTCCATGGCCTTCTTCGAGCCGGCGCCGCCGACCATGAAGAACTCCTTGCGGTTCGCCTGGTTGACCGCGGCCAGCACGCCGATGCCCTGGTCGTCGTCGTGGTTCCAGACCGCGTCGATCTTCGGCAGGGCCTGGAACAGCCCGGTGGCGGCCTGCTGGCCGGAGTCCACGGTGAACTCGGCCGGGCGGCGGTTGGCCACCTTCAGCCCGTACGAGGCGAGCGTGTCGGCGAAGCCCTTGGAGCGTTCCTGGGTCAGCTCCAGCGACTCGATGCCGGGGATCTCGCCGATCACCGGGTTGCTCACGCCCTTGGCCTTGAGCTGCTCGGCGATGTAGGTGGCGGCGGCCACCCCCATGCCGTAGTTGTCGCCCTTGATCTGCAGCCGGTAGGCCTTGGGGTCGGGGAAGGCCCGGTCCAGGTTGACCACCGGGATGCCGGCCTTCATCGCCTCCAGGCCGAACGCGTTGAGTTCCTTGCCGTCGTGCGGCAGCAGCACGATCACGTCCGGCTTCTGCGAGATCAGCGTGGACAGCGCCGCCCGCTGGGCCGCCGCGTCCGCGCCGGCCTCGACCGACTTCAGCTCCACGTCGCCGTACGCGCCGGCCTGCGCCTTGGCGTTGTTGGTGATGGCGGCGATCCAGCCGTGGTCGGCGGCCGGGGCGGAGAAGCCGATGGTCACCTTCTTGCCCGGCTCGGTGTTGGCGTTGTTCGCGGCGGCCTTGGTCTGCGCCTCGGTCGGGGACTGCTCGTTGCTCGTGCAGCCGGCGAGCAACACCCCGGCCGAGACCGCGGCTCCGCCGAAGAGCAGCCGGCGGCGTGACAGGTCACTTGTCATGACGGCCTCCTGATGAGGTGGTGGGGGTGATTTCGGGTGCGGTGGGCCGGGCCGGCGTCTTCTCGACGGCGGCCTGGTGGCGCGGTGGGATCAGGTGGTGGTGGCCCGGTTGCGGGCGAGGAACTGGGTCAGGCTGCGGAACTGCACCTGCTGGACCAGGACGGCGGCGACGATGATGCCGCCCTTGACCATGTTCTGTGCCTCGGCGGAGAGGTTGTTGATGGCGAACAGGTTGGTGATCGTGGAGAAGATGATCACCCCGAGCAGGGAGCCGATGATGGTGCCCCGCCCGCCGCTGAGCAGCGTGCCGCCGATGATCGCGGCGGCGATCGCGTCCAGCTCGTAGAGGTTGGCCATCGCCGCCTGGGCGGAGGTGGCCTGCGCGGTCAGCATGACCGCGGCGATGCCGCAGCAGAGGCCGGAGAGCGCGTAGAGCAGCACGGTGTGCCGGCGGACGTTGATGCCGGCGAGCCGGGCCGCCTCCGGGTTGCCGCCGACCGCCACCGTGCGGCGGCCGAACGTGGTCCGGTTGAGCAGCACCCAGCCGGCCGCGACCACCGCGACGAGGATGTAGACCAGCAGCGGGATGCCGAGCACCTTCGTGGTGGCGATGCCGTTGATGAACGAGCTGGTGGAGACCTGGGTCTGCTTGTCGGAGATCTCGGCGGCCAGCCCCCGGGCGGCGACCAGCATGGCCAGCGTGGCGATGAACGGCACCAGCCGCCCGTACGAGATGAGCAGCCCGTTGACCACGCCGACGGCCAGCCCGACGGTGAGCGCGCTGAAGATCATGCCTCCGGCGCCGTAGCTCTGGGTGGCGAGCGTGGTGGACCAGACCCCGGCCAGCGCCACGATCGCGCCGACCGACAGGTCGATGCCGCCGCCGATGATCACGAAGGTCATGCCGACGGTGACCACGCCGACCACCGAGGCGAGCTTGAGGATGGTGAGCGTGTTGCCCCACACCCAGTTCGGGTCGCCGTAGAGGTCGGGTCGGGTCAGGATGCCGATGACCACCAGCACCACCAGCGTGGCCAGCAGGCCCAGGTTGCGCTTGGCGCCCTCCCCGCCGTCGCCGCGCCACCAGGAGAGCCGGGCCGCCGCGTCGGCCTTGGCGGTCTCCGCCCGGTCCACCGGCGGCGACTGCGCGGGAAGCTTGGTGTCGGTCACGTCGCTCATGCCGGTGCGCCTTCCATGAGGGACCCCGCCATGACGAGGTCGAGCACGGTGTTCTCGTCCAGTTCGCCAGCCGGGGCCTCCCGGACCACCCGGCCCTCCCGCATCACCAGCACCCGGTCGGCCAGGCCGAGCACCTCGGGCACCTCGCTGGAGACCAGCAGCACCCCGACGCCCCGGGCGGCCAGGTCGCGGATCACCTGGTACAGCTCGGCGCGGGCGCCGACGTCCACGCCCCGGGTCGGCTCGTCGAGCAGCAGCAGCCGGGTGTCCCCGAGCAGCCACCGGCCGACCACGACCTTCTGCTGGTTGCCGCCGGACAGCGTGCGCACCGGCCGTCGTACGTCGCGCGGCCGCAGTTCCAGCGACGCGGCGACCCGGTCCGCCTCGGCCCGCTCCCGGCCGGCGTCGGTGAACCCGAGGCGGGCGTACCGGCCGAAGGTGGCGAGCGTGACGTTGCGGTAGATCGGCTCGCCGAGCAGCAGCGCCTGGCTCTTGCGCTCCTCCGGCGCCATGCCCATGCCGGCCCGCACCGCCGCGCCCACGCTGCCGGGGCGCAGCGCCCGACCGTCGAGGCGGACCGTCCCGGCCTGCGGCCGGCGGGCCCCGAAGATCGTCTCCAGCAGCTCGGAGCGGCCGGAGCCGACCAGCCCGGCGATGCCGACGATCTCCCCCGCCCGCACGCCGAGCGACACGTCGGCGAACTCGCCGTGCCGGGTCAGCCCGTCCACCCGCAGCAGCTCCGCGCCGGCGCCGTCGTCGGCCGGGCGCTGCGGGAAGACGTACTCGATGGTCCGCCCGGTCATCCGGGCGACCAGGTCGCGGGTCGGGGTGTCGCGCGCCGGCAGGCTCGCCGCCGTGGTCCGGCCGTCCTTGAGTACGGTGACCCGGTCGCCGATCTCGCGGATCTCCTCCATCCGGTGCGAGATGTAGATGACCGCGATGCCCTGCGCGGTGAGTTCCCGGATGATCCGGAACAGGTTGCCCACCTCGTCGTGGGCCAGCACCGCGCTCGGCTCGTCCATGATGATCAGGCGGGCCTCGTGGGACAGCGCCCGGGCCATGCTGACGATCTGCTTGCCGGCCGCCGGCAGGTGCCGCACCAACCGCCCGGGCGGGATCTCCGCGTGGCCGAGCCGGGCCAGGATCTGCCGGGTACGCCGGGCCATCTGCCCGCGCCGGACGAAGCCGAGCCGGCGCGGCTCGTGGCCGAGGAACGCGTTCTCCGCCACCGACAGGTCGTCGACCAGGTCGAGTTCCTGGTAGATGGTGGCGATGCCGGCGCGCATGGCGGCCTGCGGGTTGGCGAACGCGGCCGGCTCGCCCCGCCACTCCACCTCGCCGGAGTCCGGCCGGTGCACGCCGGCGAGCACCTTGATCAGGGTGGACTTGCCGGCGCCGTTCTGCCCGAGCAGGCAGTGCACCTCGCCGGCCCGCACCTCCAGTTGCACGCCGTCCAGCGCGCGTACCCCGGGGAACGTCTTCACGACGTCGGTGAGGCGCAGCACCACCTCGCCCGCGACGGCGGGCGTTTCCTTCCCGGTCACCTCCACCCCCTCGGATGTCATGCTGGGCTTGTCGGGCATGCCCTCACGGCCCTCGCTGCGCTCGGTGCGGTCGGTCATGCGGGACTGGCCGGGCATGCCCTCCCGGCCCTCGCTGCGCTCGGTGCGGTCGGTCATGCGGCTTCCCCGAAGGCGACGTCGCTGGCCAGGACCGCCGCGCCGGCGACTCCGGCGCGTGGGCCCAGCTCGGAGAGGACGACCGGCAGGTTGCCGGTGGCCAGCGGCAGCGAGCGGCGGTAGACCACGCTGCGGATCTCGGCGAGCAGGATGTGGCCGAGCTGGGCCAGCCCGCCGCCGATCACGATCATCGACGGGTTGGTGAAGCTGACCAGCCCGGCCAGCACGCTGCCGACCCGCCGGCCGCCGTCGCGGATGAGCTGGATGCAGGTGACGTCCCCCTCGATCGCGCCCTGCGCCACGTCCAGCGCGGTGACCGCGCCGCGCGCGGCGAGCCGCTCGACCAGGGCCGGCGACACCTCGGCGCGCGCCGCGGCGCTCGCCTCCCGGGCCAGCGCCGCACCGCTGAACACCGCCTCCAGGCAGCCGACGTTGCCGCAGGAGCACATCGGGCCGTTCGGGTCGACCTGGATGTGGCCGATGTCGCCGGCGCAGCCGTCGGTGCCCCGGTAGACCTCGCCGTGCAGGTAGATGCCGCAGCCGATGCCGGTACCGATCTTGATGAAGAGGAAGTCGTCGACCGAGTGGGCGACGCCGCCGTGCCGCTCGCCGATGGCCATGATGTTGACGTCGTTGTCGACCACGGCCGGGCAGCCGTGCTCCCGGGTCAGCAGCTCGCGGACCGGGAAGCGGTCCCAGCCGGGCATGATCGGCGGGGAGACCGGCACCCCGTCGCGGAAGCTCACCGGCCCGGGGACGCCGATGCCGATCGCGTCCAGCCGCTCGTACGCGCCGTCGACCTTGGCCTTGTGCAGCAGGTCGTTGACCCGTTGCAGGGTCACCTTGGGGCCGGAGCGGATGTCGGCCGGCTCGGTGTAGGCGGTAACCGGCTCCAGGCGGCCGTCGACCACCTCGACGTCTATCGAGCTGGCGCCCAGGTCCACCGAGGCGAAGCGCAGGTGCGGGCTCAACTCGACCAGGGTGGAGCGGCGTCCGCCCCGGGAGGCGGCCAGCCCGGCCTCGGCCACGTAGCCGAGCGCGACCAGGCGCTCCAGCTCGGCGAGCAGCCGGGGACGGGGCATCTGGAGCCGGTCACCCAGCTCGGCGCGGGAGACCGCGCCCTCGTCCCGGAGCAGCCGCAGAAGCCGCACGTGCAGGGGGTCGACCGTCCGCACCGGCAGTCACCTCCGCATCGAAGTCGTTCACATCGACGCAACGGCGATGTGTCGTGTCCGACACAGTAGGAGCCTTCCGGGTCACGTGTCCATAGCTTCGGCACATCTGATGGAAACTTTTGTCCATACGAACAAAAGCAAGTTCCGGATCATGAAAACGCCCCGCCCGGACAGATCCGGGCGGGGCGCTACGGGTGCGATTCAGCGCGGAGTGGGGGCGTTGCGCTTCTTGCGCAGCTTGCGGTCGTCGCGCAGCTCGACGTACGGCTCCTTGTCCTCGGGGAGCCCGGCGGCGATCGCCCGACTGCGCTCCAGCTCGGCGTCGAACTCGGCGCCGAGCAGGATGGCCACGTTGCTCAGCCAGAGCCAGACCAGGAAGATGATCACGCCGGCCACCGCGCCGTACGTCTTGTTGTACGAGCCGAAGTTGCTCACGTAGAGCGCGAACAGACCGGACACCACCAGCCAGAGCACCACCGCGAGCACCCCACCCGGGCTGACCCAGCGGAAGCCGCCGTGCTTGGCGTTGGGCGAGGCCCAGTAGAGGATCGCGAACATCAGGCTGACGATCACCAGCAGCACCGGCCACTTGGCGATGTTCCACACCGTGACCGCCGTCGAGCCGAGCCCGATCGCGTTGCCGGCCTGCTCGGCCAGCCCGCCGGTGAACACCACGATCACGGCGCTGATCAGCAGCAGCACGCCGATCACCGCGGTCACGCCGAGCCGGATCGGCAGCGTCTTCCAGATCGGCCGCCCCTCCGGCACGTCGTAGATGCTGTTCGAGGCGCGCATGAACGCGGCGATGTAGCCCGACGCCGACCAGAACGCGGCGACCAGACCGATCACCGCCGCGATGCTCGCCAGCCCGCCGGACTGGCCGGCCTGGTCGATCGCACTCTCGATGATCTTCCGGATGTTCTCCTCCGGCACCGCCTGGTTGACCGTGTCCCGCACCCCGTTGGTGGCCCGGTCGCCGAGCAGCCCGAGCAGGGAGATCAGCACCAGCACGCCGGGGAAGATGGAGAGCACCCCGTAGTAGGTGAGCGCGGCGGCCCAGTCGGTCAGGCTGTCGTCCTGGAACTCCCGGACGGTCCGCTTCAGCGTGGCCACCCAGCCCGGACCCGGCAGGTCGGTCGGGCTGTCCGGCCCGTCGTCCGGCCCCACCGGCTCGGTGCGGTCGCGCTCCTCCCGGACGGGAGACTCGTCGCCGGCCATCGCACCTCCTCGTCGTCGTGTCGTCACTGCACGACTTGCCCCGAGGCCGGGCCGGGTAACCCCGCTACGGGTAGAGCAACCTGGCCATCCGCCGGGACGCCAGCGCCAACATCACGCCGGTGAGGACCACCAGGTAGGCCACGTCGAGCAGCCAGGACCAGCCGGACCCGCCCACGCAGACGCCCCGGATCAGGTGCACCGAGCGGTAGAGCGGGGTCAGCTCGACCAGCCAGCGCAGCACCGCCGGATAGGCCTCGGCAGGCACGAACGTGCCGGAGAAGAGGAAGAGCGTGAACTGGGCCGAGCCCATCAGGTCGAAATCCTGCCAACTGCGCAGCAGCGTGGCGACGGTCATGCCGAGCGCGCCGAACGCGAACCCGACGAGCACCGCCGCCGGGAACGCGACGAGCGCCCGGGCCGCGGTGGTCAGGCCCAGCGCCACCATGATCAGCAGAAACGCGGCCGAGTAGAGCGACCCGCGTGCCATCGCCCAGCCCAGCTCACCCAGGGCGATCTCGAACGGCCGTACCGGGGTGGCGATCACCCCGTCGTACAGCTTCATGTATTTCATCTTGCCGAAGAAGTTGAAGGTGGTCTCGGACAGCGCGCCGCTCATCGCCGACGAGGCGAGCATGGCCGGGGCGACGAACGCCGGGTAGGACACCACCCGACCGCCGGGCAGCGTCAGGTCGCCGACCAGCGCGCCCACGCCGATGCCGATCGACAGCAGGTAGAGCACCGGCTCCACGAAGCCGGAGACCAGCACCAGCCAGTAGGCGCTGCGCAGCGCGGTGAGGTTGCGCTCGGCCACCGCCGCCGAGCGGCGCGCCCCGGTGACGCCGGCCAGCCGGGGCAGGAGGAGAGCGACCACGACACCCCTTCCCTAGACGACGAGTTGACGACGGAACGCCCGCAGCGCCAGCCACCAGCCGACGCCGGCCCAGGCGGCGAGGTAGAGCACGTGACCGGTGACCGACCATCGCGGCTCGACGCCCAGGGTGGCGGCCCGGCACAGGTCGACGCCGTGCCAGAGCGGCGTCGCCCAGGCGACCGGCCGCAGCCCGGCCGGCATCGACTCGACCGGGAAGAACACCCCGGAGAAGAGCGTCATCGGGATCACCGCGAACCGGAACAGCAACGCGAGGTAGCTGTCGCTGGGCACCCGGGCGCTGAACGCGAAGACCGGCGCGGCGACCGCCAGCCCGAGCAGCAGCGCGATCGGCGCCACCGCCACCGCCCAGGGCGACCGCAGCGCCCCGAACAGCGCGGTCACCAGCAGGAACGCCACCGTGCTGGTGACCACCCGGAACAGCACGAAGGTCAGGTGACCGGCCACGATGTCGCCGGTGCGCAGCGGCGCGGCCACCTGGGCGTGGTAGGTGCGGATCCACTTGAAGTTGCTGTGCACCGGCCAGGTCGACTCGGCGACGGCGACCTGGAAGGCGGTCGAGGCGATCAGGCCGGGCACCAGCCACCAGAGGTAGCGCACGCCGTCGACGCCCTGGTCGACGTAGGCCCCGACGCCGAAGCCGAACCCGACCACGGTGAGCACCGGCAGCAGGAACGACGAGAAGACACCCGCCCGCCAGGTGCGCCGGTAGCCGACCAGGTAGTGCGCGAACACCGTCACCGCCGGCACCCGCGGCAGACCCGTCGCGGCCCGGCCCGTCACCGTCGTCACCCGCACCACCCCCGCCGACCTTCCTACTCCTCGGGTACGACAGGCGCGAGCGTGGTCCACACCGGCCCGACGAGGTGGCGGGATGGGGGCCGCCACCTCGCACCGGCGGCGTCGGTCAGCGCGGGGCGACCCCGGCGACGAACGCGCGCCAGGCGTCGGGGGCGAAGGCCAGCACCGGGCCGGCCGGGTCCTTGGAGTCGCGCACGGCGACCATGTCGGGCCGACCGTCCGCCACCTCCACGCAGGCTCCACCCTGGCCGTTGCTGCGGCTGCTCTTGCGCCACCGGACGCCGTTCAGGTCCATGTCTCCGCCACTTCCGTCACGAGTTCGAGGGACTGCTGGTGCGATAGTGCCTCACCGCGGATCGACTCCCACACCTCGACCATCTGCCGCACGTGGTCGGCGCGGTCGATCACCTGCGCGTGGAGCTGGCCCTCCTGGTAGACGACGTCCTCGCCGTGCGGCGGGGTGGCGATCACGAACGGGCCGTTCATGCCAGGGTAGGCGCCGGCGGTGAGCGGCACGACATGGATTCTCACCCGGGGCAGCCCCGAGCCGACCTTCACCAGGTGACGCACCTGCTCGCGCATCACCTCCGGCCCGCCGACGCTCCGGCGCAGCACGTGCTCGTCGACGACGAACGTGAGCAGCGGAGGCCGCTCGCGGGTCAGCACCGGTTGCCGGTCCAGCCGGGTCGCCACCTGGTGCTCCACCTCGTCCGGGGGGAACAGGCCACTGCCGCGGAGCAGCGCGCGGGCGTAGCCCTCGGTCTGGAGCAGGCCCGGCACGCAGATCGGTTCGAACCAGCGCAGCGCGGTGGCCTCCGCCTCGATGCCGGGCCAGTCGCGGAACCACGGCACCATGGCCTCCCGGCCGATCCGCCGCTGAATGCGCTCGAAGCGCCCGTCGGCGCCGAACACCGCGTCGCAGCGGCGGGCGAAGTCCAGGCTCGGGCGGCGCTCACAGGTCTCCACCTTGGCCACCAGCGCGCCCGAGTAGGCCAGCGCCTCGGCCAACGCGGTCTGTGACAGGCCGCCGGCCACGCGGGCCAGCCGCAACTCCTCCGCGAAGTGCTCCAGCATGGACGACAGTTCCACGGACAGCCTCCGTACGTCCTCGGTACACCGCGAGCCGGTCGCCGGACGCGCTGGTCGTCGTCGCGGCGGACCTCCCACCGTAGTCGCGCCGTCACCAGACTGTCACGCAGCGGAACCGCTCCCGGGATCGGACGGCGGGCGGAACCAGGCCGGGGGCGTCGGCGCACGACGAGGTCCGCCGACGCCCCCACTCCAGCCACCACGGAGGCTCACCCATGGCGACGCTCCCCCGGCGCACCCCGAGCGAGGAGGGCACGCGCTGATGCCCCGGTATCGCCCCCACGTCGCGGCGCGCCCGTCCTGGCGCTGCCGGGTCTGCGGCGCCGCGTGGCCGTGCTCGCCGGCCCGGCTGGCGCTGCTCGGTGAGTTTCGCGAGGACCGGACCGCGTTGTTGATCCATCTCGGGACGCTGCTGTGCGAGGCCACCGCCGACCTGGCCGCCGGACGACCGGACACCGCGCCGGGGCACCTGGCCGAACGCTTCGTCCTCTGGGCCCGGCGCCGCTGAACGGCCGGCGCGTGCCTCAGTCGACCAGGGTGCGGCCGGTGAGGTGCAGGAAGACGTCCTCCAGGCTGCCCCGCCGGACCAGCACGCCGGCCGGGTCCAGGCCGCGCGCGGCCACCTGCGCCACGGCGGCGTCGCCGTCGGACACGTAGAGCAGGATGCGGTCGGGCAGCACCTCGACCCGCTCGCCCAGCCCGTCGAGCTTGCCGGCGAACGCCTCCTGGGAGTCGCCGGCGAAGCGCAGCTCGACCACCTCGCGGGTGGCGTGCCGCTCGATCAGCGCCCGGGGCGAGCCCTCGGCGACGATCCGGCCGCCGTCCATCACCACCAGGCGGTCGCAGAGCTGCTCCGCCTCGTCCATGTAGTGCGTGGTCAGGACCAGCGTGACGCCCTGCTGCTTGAGCCGGAACAGCCGCTCCCAGACCAGGTGCCGGGCCTGCGGGTCGAGGCCGGTGGTGGGCTCGTCGAGCAGCACGATCTCCGGCTCGTTGACCAGCGCGCGGGCGATGGTGAGTCGCCGCTTCATGCCGCCGGACAGCGGGTCGACCTTGCTGTCGGCCCGCTCGGCGAGCTGGACGAAGTCGAGCAGCTCGGCGGCGCGTTCCCGGGCCACCCGGCGCGGGATGCCGAAGTAGCGCGCGTAGGTGGTCAGGTTCTCCCGGACGGTCAGCTCCGGGTCGAGGCTGTCGAGCTGCGGGCAGACCCCGAGCCGGGCCCGCACGGCCGGGCCGTCGCGCACCGGGTCGAGGCCGAGGATGCGCAGCTCACCCCCGGACGGTGGGGAGATGCAGCCGATCATGCGCATGGTGGAGGACTTGCCCGCGCCGTTGGGGCCGAGGAACCCGAACGCCTCCCCCCGGCGCACCTCCACGTCGATGCCGTCGACGGCGGTGAAGTCGCCGAACCGCTTCACCAGCCCGCGCGCCTGGATGAGTGGTTGCCCGATGGTCACCCGCCGACCCTAGCCGCAGCGTCCGACACCCCTCCGGGCCTGCACGGTGCGTGATCGTCACTACATTCCGTGACCGACTCATTCCATCGTTAGAAGCGGGCCTAACTCACCATAGTGGAGCGACGGGCGAAGAGCGGTTCGCTCTTATGACGGGGTAATTGCGAAATCGATTCGAGAAAGGTGTGCGGTGAGTGAGCGAAAGACCATTCCGTCACTCATTGCAATCACGATCGGCAATGTTCCCAACGTGTCCGCCATTCGCGTATCGTCCCCCCTCGTGCCACCCGTTCGCCCCTCCGACGCCACTCCCCCGTCACCCCGGCCACCCGCCGGCGAGCCCGATGGGTCCGAAGTGGACGCCGCCGCGGTGCCGCTCCCGCCGGACGAGGGCGACGCCACCGATCCGGCGTGGGCGGACGACGGGCCGGGCGAGACGCATCACCGGGACCGGGACCCGGCCCACCCGGACACCCGTGAACTCGCCGCCCGATTCGAGGAGGAGAAACCGGGCCGGACGCTCACCGGGCCGGTCGGGACGCTCTTCACCGGAATCACCGTCGCGGTCGCGCTGCTGGCGCTCCGACAGGTGTTCTTCCCGTTGTCGCAGGGCAGCAAGTACTACCTCGTCCTCTTCCTCGCCGGCGTGCTGCCGACGGTCTTCCTGGCGTACCCCTCGGGGGTCCGGCGACGGACGGCGGAGCGGGCCGGGCCGACGGTGCTCGACTGGGTGCTCGCCGTCGCCGCGCTCGTCGTCTGCCTCTACCCGGTGCTGCCGTTCACGCTCGGCGCGGGCGGCGGCGGTTACGACGCGTTCCTCGACCGGCAGGGCCTGCTCGACCCGCTGGACGTGGCGTTCGGCACCGGGCTGCTGCTCCTGCTGCTGGAGGCGTGCCGGCGCGCCACCGGCTGGATCCTGCCCGCGGTGTGCCTGCTGTTCCTCGGCTACGGCTACTACGGCGGGCTGCTCCCCCAGTCGTGGCCGGTCGCGCACGCCGGCCTGGACTTCGGGCAGCTCGTCGACGCGTTCTACAACTCCGACAGCGGCTTCTACGGCACCCCGCTCGACGTGGCCGCCACCTACATCGTGCTGTTCACCGTCTACGGCGCGGTGCTCGACCTCTCCGGCGCCGGCCGGTTCTTCGTGGAACTCTCCGCCGCCGCGTTCCGCCGCTCCCGCACCGCCGCCGGCCGCACCGCCGTCGCCTCCGGCTTCCTGCTCGGCACCGTCTCCGGCTCCGGGGCCGCCACCACGGTCAGCATCGGCGCGGTGACCTGGCCGATCCTGCGCCGCGCCGGCTACCCGGCCGAGCGGGCCGGCGGCATGCTCGCCGCCGCCGGGGTCGGCGCGATCCTCTCCCCGCCGACGCTCGGCGCCGCCGCCTTCATCATCGCCGAATACCTGGGCGTGTCCTACCTCCAGGTGCTCGGCTGGGCCACCGTGCCGACCGTCCTCTACTACCTGGGCATCCTGCTCTCCGTCGAGATCGACGCCCGCCGCTCCGGGGTACGGCCGGTGGTGGTCGACACCGGCTCGGCCTGGCGGCTGCTGGCCCGCTTCGGCTACCACTTCCTCTCCCTCGCCGTGATCATCGTGGTGCTGGCGCTGGGCGCCTCGGCCATGCGGGCGGTGGTGATCGCCACCGTGCTGGCCGCCGCGCTGTCCTTCCTGGACCGGCGGCACCGGCTTACCCCGGCCCGGCTGGTGGCCGCGCTGCGCGACGGCGTACGCGGGGTCCTGGCGGTCAGCGCGGTGTGCGCCGCGGCCGGCATCATCACCGCCACCACCACCAAGACCGGCCTCGGCCCGCAGGCCGCCGCGCTGCTGGTCAGCGGCGCGCAGGCGATCAGCTCGGAACCGGCCGTGGTGCTGGCGCTCACCGCCGTGCTCGCCGCGGTCGCGCTCAGCCTGCTCGGCCTCGCGGTGCCGGTCACCGCGTCGTTCGTGATCGGCTGGGTGATCATCGGGCCGGCGCTGCTGCACCTGGGCGTCGCCGCCCCCGCCGCCGCCATGTTCGTCTTCTACTTCGCGGTGCTGTCCGAGGTGTCCCCGCCGACCGCGCTGGCCGCGGTCGCCGCCGCGGCGGTCACCGGCGGCCGGCTGGTGCCGACCATGTGGCAGACCCTGCGGTACGCGCTGCCGGCGTACCTCATCCCGCTCGCCTTCGTGGTCACGCCGACCGGCCTCGGCCTGCTCGGCATCGGCGGGCCGGGGCGGATCGCGCTGGCCGGGCTGATCTCCGCGCTCGGCGTCGCCGTGCTGGCCGTCGCGGCCGGCGGCTGGCTACCCGGCGTCGGGCCGGCCGGCGTGCCGGAACGGCTGCTCGGCGCGGTCGCCGGTCTGGTGCTGCTCTGGCTGGAACCGCTGCCCGTGGCGATCGGCGTGGCGCTCGCCGCGCTGGCCGTCACGGGCGTGTACGTCCGACGCGGCGCCGGCCGCCCGTCGGTGGTGGAGTCCGTCAACCCTGGGGAGGACAGAGAGTGAGAAGGATCGACACGCGAATAGCCGCCGGCGTCGGGGCGCTGGCCCTGGTCGCCGCCGGCGCCGGCGGATGCGGGGGCCGGCAGGACGGCGCCGCGACCGACGACGCCGCCCGGGACATCACCTGCGAGGTCACCAAGGACACCCGGGTCGGCATCGCCACCGGCAACGCCACCGGGGTCTACTACGTGGTCGGCAACGCGCTCGCCGGTGAGCTGAGCAAGACCACCGACGGCAAGCTCACCGGGACGGCCGCCGAGACCGGCGCCTCGGTGCAGAACGTCGAGCAGCTCGTCGCCGGCCAGTACGACGTGGCGTTCTCGCTGTTCGACACCGCGGTCAACGCGGTGCAGGGCAAGGGCAGCTTCAGCTCACCGCAGCCGGTCAAGGCGCTGGCCCGGATCTACGACAACTACACCCAGGTGGTGGTGCGGGCCGACTCGGGGATCACCTCGGTCGCCGGCATGAAGGGCAAGAAGATCTCCACCGGCTCGCCCAAGTCCGGCACCGAGGTCATCGCCAACCGGCTGCTCACCGCCGCCGGGCTGGACCCGGCCAAGGACATCCAGGCGCAGCGGCTCGACCTGACCAAGACTGTCGACGGCATGAAGGACGGCAGCATCGACGGGTTCTTCTGGTCCGGCGGCATCCCCACCGGCGGGGTCACCGACCTGCTCACCACCGCCGGCGGCAAGGTGACGTTCCTCGACCTCAGCACGCTGCTGCCGAAGATGGCCGAGCTGAACCCGGCGTACCAGGCCGGCACCATCGGCAAGGACATCTACCGGACGCCGGCCGACGTGCCCACCATCGTGGTGCCCAACGTGCTGCTGGTACGCGACAACCTCGACGCGGACGTGGCCTGCGCGATCACCCGGACCGTCTTCGACCACAAGGACGTGCTGGCCCAGGCGAACCCGGCCGCCAAGGGCATCGAGCTGGGCAACGCCCGCAAGACCGATCCGGTGCCGCTGCACCGGGGCGCGGACCGGGCGCTCACCGACCTCGGCGCGAGCTGACCGACCGGCCGGGCCCGGACCGCGTCCGGGCCCGGCCCACCCACACCCGACCCGGAGACCCCCGTGCCGCTGCCCCACCCCACCCGCGTACGCCGGCACCACCGTTCCGCCGACCGGGCCGGGCGACTCCGGTCGGTCCGGGTGCAGTTGCTCGCGCCGATCCTGGTGGCCACCGCCGGCCTGGTGGTGCTCGGCGCGGCGCAGACCGGCGCCGCACTGGACGCGTCCACGGACGCCGACCGGGCCCGGGTGCTCGCCGGCACCGCCACCGCCACCGTCCGGCTGGTGCACGAACTGGAACGCGAGCTGGGCGAGACGGCGGCGCTGCGCCAGCGCGGTGGCAACGCCGGCCGGCCGCTGGTCGACGCCCAGCGACGCCGGGTGGACGCCGCCGTCGACCGCTACCGCTCGGCCGGCGGCGAGGCCCGCCGCACCGCGCCCGACCTGGCCCGGGTCCTCGACGACGCGAACGGCCACCTCGACCAGCTCACCCCGACCCGCGCGCTGGCGTTGACCGGGGACCGCGGCGACCCGGCGTACGGCTCCCTGGTCGAGTCGCTGCTCGCGGTCGCGGACGCGCTGCCCAGCCAGCTCCGCGACGCCGGGCTGGCCAACGAGGCCCGCGAGGTCGCCGCGGTCGCCGCCCAGGAGCACCTCTCCGCGCTGGAGCGCGACCTGCTGCGCGCGGTGTTCGTCCGGGGCGCGCTGGAACGGGGCGAGCTGGCTCGACTGGGCCGGCTCCGGGGCGCCCGGGAGCAACGGCAGGCGGAGTTCCTCCGGATCGCGTCCGGCCCGGCCAACGACGCCTGGTACCGGGTGGTCGACGGCACCGACGTCACGGCGGCCCGCCGGATGCGCGACGCGGTGCTCGACACCGACGGCGAGCCGGAGTCGCTGCGCACCGACGGCGACGCCTGGTACGTGGCGCAGAGCGGCACCATCCGCCGGTACAACCTGCTGGGCCGGGAACTCTCCGACGACCTGGACACCGACGCCGCCGAACTGGCCGGCGCGGCCCGGCTGCGCGCGCTGGCGACCGCCGGCGCGACGAGCACCGTCGCGCTCGGCTCGCTGGTGACCGCCGTGCTGCTGGCGGTCCGCACCAGCCGCCGGCTGCGCCGGTTGCGGGTGGCGGCACTCACCATGGCGAACCGGGAGCTTCCGGAACGGATCACCGCGATCGCGTCCGGCGAGGGCGCGCCGGTGGAGGGTCCGGCGACCCGGACGACCGACGGGATCCGGCGGGGCCAGGACGAGGTGGCGCAGGTCGCCGAGGCGTTCGACACGGTCAACCGGGCGGCGCTGCGGCTGGCCGGCCAGCAGGCCGAGCTGCGCCTGGACGTCACCCGGATGGCCGAGGCGCTGGCCCGCCGCATCCGTACGCTGATCACCCGGCAGCTCCGGCTGCTGGACGACTTCGAGCGCGAGGAGACCGACCCGGAGGCGCTGGCCCGGCTCTTCGCCCTGGACCACCTCGCCGCCCGGCTGCGCCGCAACGGCGAGAACCTGCTGGTCCTCGCCGGCGGCGAGCCCGGCCGGGGGCACGAGGGCGCGTTGCTGCTCGACGACGTGGCGCGGGCGGCGGCGTCGGAGATCGAGGACTACCCGCGGGTGGAGATCGACGTGCCGTCCGCCGCGGTGCACGGCGCCGCCGCCGGCAACCTGGTGCACCTGCTGGCCGAGCTGCTGGAGAACGCCACCGTCTACTCGCCGCCGGACTCCCGGGTGCTGGTGGACGGGCGGCGGACCGTGGACGGGCTCGTGCTGCGCGTGCACGACCAGGGCATCGGCATCAGCGACAGCCGGCTGACCGAGATCAACGAACGGCTCGCGGCACCGGCCACGCTGTCCAGCGCCGCCGCCGGCAGCATGGGCCTGCACGTGGTCGCCCACCTGGCCGCCCGGCACGGCATCCGGGTGCAGTTGCACCACGCCGCCGACGGGACGGTGGCGCAGGTGGAGGTGCCCGAGTCGGCGCTGACCCGGGTCGAGTCGGTGACCCGCCGGCCGGTCGCCGCACGCCGTCCGGCGCACGGCCCCGCCGCGCCGTGGTTCAAGCCCGTCGCCGCGCCGGGGACGTCGCGGCCGACCGGCCCGCACGGCCTGGTCACCGCCGCGCCGGTCGCCGGCCGGACGCCGGGCGCGCGCGGGGTCGCCGCGGTACGCCCACCCGGCAACGCCCTGCTGGCGCCGAGCACGGCGCGCATCCGCCCGACGAGCGCGCCACCCGCGCCGGTGGCGACCACCGGCGCCGGGCTGCCGCGCCGCACCCGGGGCGGGCACCTGCCCGCGCCGATGCCCGACACCACCACGCCGCCGCCGGCGGCGGACCTGCTCGACCCCGAGGTGGTACGCGCCCGCCTGTCCGCCCTCGCCGAGGGCGTGGCCAGCGCGACGCGTCGTGCCCCGAACCCCACCACACCCACCGGGAGAACGTCATGACCACACCCGTTGCCGCCGGACTCGACTGGCTGCTGGCGAACTTCGCCGAGCAGGTCCCGGACGTCTCGCACGCGCTCGCCGTCTCCGAGGACGGGCTGCGGCTGGCCTCCTCCCCCGACCTCTCCGCCGACCAGGTCGACCAGCTCGCCGCCGTGATCAGCGGGCTGGCCAGCCTGACCGTCGGCGCGGCCCGGCTGATGTCGGCCGGGCGGGTACGCCAGCAGATCGTGGACATGGACGGCGGGGTGATGCTGGTGATGGCGGTCGGCGAGCGGGCGCTGCTGGGCGTGCTCGCCGCGCCCGGCTGCGACCTGGGCCAGATCGGCTACGAGACGGCGACGCTGGTGCAGCGGGTGGCGGAGGCGCTGGAACCGGCGGTCCGGCAGTGACCGGCCGCCCGCGGCGACTGGTGGCCGCGCTGCTGTCGGCCGCGCTGCTGTCGGCCGCGCTGGTGGCCGGCTGCGGCACCGGCGACACCGACGCGCCGGCCTGGCACGGCGGGCGGATCTTCCTGGCCACCGGCAACACCACGGGCGTCTACTACCAGCTCGGCGGCGGGTACGCCGACCTGATCAGCCGGCACCTGCCCGGCTACGAGGCGCGGGCCGAGCCGACCGGCGCGTCGGTGGAGAACATCACCCGGGTGGCCAGCGGCGACATGGAGATCGCGTTCAGCCTGGCCGACACCGCCGCGGACGCGGTCAACGGGCGGGGCGTCTTCGACAAGCAGCCGCAGCCGGTGCGGGCGCTGGCCCGGGTGTACAGCAACTACACCCACGTGATCGTCCGGGCCGACGGCAAGATCGGCAGCTTCGCCGACCTGCGCGGCAAGCGGGTCTCCACCGGCTCGCCACGCTCCGGCACGGACATCATCGCCGGGCGGCTGCTCACCGCCGCCGGCATCGACCCGAACCGGGGCATCCAGCGGTTCAACCTGTCGCTGCCGGAGACCGTCAAGCGGATGCGGGCAAACACCCTGGACGCCATGTTCTTCTCCGGCGGCCTGCCCACCCCGGGCGTCAAGGACCTGCTCTCGGCCGCGCCCGGGAAGTTCCGGCTGCTGCCGCTCACCGAGCTGATCGAGCCGCTGGGCGCGCGCTACGGCTCGGTCTACACCACCGCGATGCTGCCGAAGGAGGCCTACGGCACGCCGGCGCCGACCCCGACCATCACGGTGGCGAACGTGATCCTGGTGGCCGCGGACATGCCGGACCAGCTCGCGTACGACCTGACCCGGGTGCTGTTCACCTGGCAGGGCGAGCTGGTGCAGGTGCATCCGGAGGCGGCGAACTTCTCCCGGGCCAGCGCCGCGCTGACCGACCCGATCCCGCTGCACCCGGGCGCGCAGCGGTTCTACCGCAGCGGCGGCTGACCACGCCGCTGGTCACGGCGAGTGACCACGGCGGACGAAGCATCACTTCTGAGTGACATACCCGAGAGGCATAATCATGACTCTCAGGCATATCGCTCCCGGGTCGGTTGCTTGTCAGCTCGAGCACGCCTGGTCACCGCTGCCGCTCCCGCACCGTCAATCGGGGACCCGAACCACCGGGACAGCCCGGCGGTCAGCTCCCGCTGGTCGTCGCCGACCCACGCCACGTGCCCGTCCGGCCGCAGCAGCAGGGCGGGCACGTCCAGTTCCACGCCGGCGTCGACGACGTGGTCGACCCGGTCCGCCCACCCCGTCGCCGAGAGCCCGCCCGTCCGGTCCAGCAGCAGGCCGCGCCCGGCGTGCATCAGCCCGTACAGGCTGCCGTGTGCCAACCGCACGTCGCGCAGCCGCCGGCCGAGCAGGTCGTGACCCGCGCCGAGGTCGTAGCGGACCGAGATCGCGGTGATCTTCTCGATCAGGTGGCGGTTGACCTCCTCGAAGTCCATCAGCTCCGCCAGCAGCCGCCGCACCGCCTGCGGCCCCGGTTCCAGGGACATCAGCTCGGTCTGCGCGCGGGTGTTGTCCAGCACGTCCGCCGCCACCGGCCGCCGCTCGGCCCGGTAGGTGTCCAGCAGGTCCGCCGGCGCCCACCCGACGACCTGGGCGGCCAGCTTCCAGCCCAGGTTGAACGCGTCCTGGAGCCCGAGGTTGAGCCCCTGCCCGCCCAGCGGCGGGTGGACGTGTGCCGCGTCGCCGGCCAGCAGCACCCGGCCGACCCGGTAGCGCTCGGCGAGGCGGGTGGCGTCACCGAACCGGGACAGCCAGCGCGGCGAGTGCACCCCGAAGTCGGTGCCGGCGGTGGCCCGCAACTGCTGCCGGAACTCCTCGATGGTCGGCGGGACCGCGCGGTCCTCGGCCACCCCCGCCGCCGGCACGACGACGCGGTACAGCCCGTCGCCGTCCCCGACCGGCCCGGCGCCGAAGCGCAGTTGGGTCTTGCGGACCTCCGTCATCACGGCGACCACCTCCTCCGGCGACGCGGTCAGCTCCATCACGCCGAGCAGCGTCTCGGCCCGGCTGGGCTCACCCGGAAAGCCGACGCCGAGCAGCTTGCGCACCGTGCTGCGACCGCCGTCGCAGCCGACCAGCCACCGCGACCGCAACCGGGTGCCGTCGGCCAGCTCGACGGTCACCTCGTCCCCGTCCTGGCTCAGCCCGACCAGCTCGTGCCCGCGCCGGATCTCGGCCCCGACCTCGACGGCGTGCTCGGCCAGCAGCCGCTCGGTGACCGGCTGCGGGATGCCGAGGATGTAGTCGTGCGCGCTGTCCATCCCGGTCGGCCACTCCTTGGCGATGCCGGCGAAGTAGCCACCGCGCCGGACCGTGTGCCCGGCCGCGAGGAAACGCTCCAGCAGGCCACGCTGGTCGAGCACCTCGATGCTGCGCACGTGCATGCCGAGCGAGCGGACCACCCGGGTCGGCTCCGCGTCCCGCTCCAGCACTACCACCCGGACGTCGTGCAGCCGCAGTTCGGCCGCGAGCATCAGGCCGGTCGGCCCAGCACCCACGACGATCACGTCGATCATGGAGTCCCCCGTTCGATATCGCCTGGTCACGGCGTCGGGGGGAGATTCTTCAGCAGCACCGGGGGCTTGCCGCAAGACCCGGGGTGCGATATACGTTGACAGTGGCAGGGAGCGTGCGACTTCTTGCCTTTCTTCTTGCCTTCAGCGGTCGCGGTTGTCCGCGTCTGAGGCGCGATCAGCCCGCTCGTGCGCACCCCTGCATGCCCTTGACGGCCTTACCTAGAATTCCAAGCACCCCCGAGCCTTCTGAAGCGGCCCGGCGTGCGGCTCAACAAGATCGGCCGGCTTACTGCTCCCCGCCTCGGACGGCGCCCGCCGATCAGCAGTATCCGCACCGCCCGCCCCTGCGCAGGCCCAGTGAGCGTGCAGGGCCAGCCCCATGCCGACCTTCCCAGCGAACCGACCTCCTCAGCGCACAGGGAGATCCAGGTGACCGAGTCGAACCCCATTGGTGAAAGACTGAAGGCGCTCCGCAAGCGAGCAGGGCTCGGCCAGCGGGAGATGGCAAAGCTCGCGCACTGCAGCACCGCGCAGATCTCGCGACTCGAGCACGGCAGTCGGCGGCTCAAGCTCGACGTGGCCAGGATCCTTGACGATGAACTGCGGACCGGCAACACACTCCAGGACCTCGTACTGAACGCGGCCGAGGCTGCCGCGCGACGATCCGGAAATTCGCGCCGGGGCGAGGCTAGGGTGCAGCGCCGACGCCTCCCATCCCACGACGCGCCCGACGTGGATGACCTGGAGTTCGGCTGCCGCACAATCTTCACTCAGCTACGCACCTTCGGTCAGCAGCTTGAGCCGCAGGCTGTGTTGCCCATGGCCGAGGGTCTGCTCGAGTCGATCCGGAGGGCTCCTTCCAGGGCGGCATCCGGAGAGAGACTCACTGCCATCGCCGCCCGCTGCGCGGATTTCTGCGGATGGATGGCGCAGGAGCAGGGCGAGGACAAGACGGCGCTGAGATGGACGAAGACAGCAGCGAGACTTGCGGCGAGGATCCAAGATCACGATCTGATGGCCTACAGCCATGTGCGTCACGCCGAGATCTCCCTCTACCGTGGAGATCCGGCCGCTACCATCTCGTCAGCCAAGCGAGGCCAGGCGAACCAACGGACGTCGCCGAGGGTTCGGGCGCTGGGTGCTCGGGTGGAGGCGCAGGGACACTCACTCATGGGGAATTCACGTGCAGCCGCGGCGTGCCTTGATCGGATGGCGTCAGGTCTGACTTCCACCAGGCAGCCCGGCTCTTACGGGCTTCTCGGCTCCAGCACAGTCGACGATCACTACGCACTCGCGGTCGGGTGGTGCGCCTACGATCAGGGCCGCTACGCCCTGGCCGTCGACAACCTGAGCCGGGTGTGGGAGGCCCTGCCGAGTTCCGCCGTACGAGCCCGTGGCCTCTATGGTTCCCGGCTCGCGGCCGCCGCCGCCGCGAACGGCGACCTCGATCTGGCAGTGTCCGTGGGGCGGCGCGCGGCGGTTGACGTTCATTCGACGCGGTCGGCCACCGGCCGGCACCAGTTGCGACTCCTGGCAGCCTCGACCGAGGTCTGGGACGGCCGGCTCCGCATACGTGAACTTCTCCATGAAGTGATTGATTCATCGGTTGGCAGCGAGTTTCCAATCGAGGCATACGGTTTCCAAACCCCGGATCGATGACGACGCCAGCGGTGGTCAGCTCCTAACATCGGGGCGTGACGCTTCAAGACACCCCGCTTGATCAATTCGAAGTCGCCCTGAGCTTCGCGAGTGAGCAGCGCAGCTATGTGCACCGGGTGGCGACCGCACTCAAACGGGCCGGTGTCGAGATCTTCTACGACCTCGACCAGACCGCCAACCTGCTCGGAGAGGATCTCTACCAGCACCTCGACATGGTCTACCGGAATGCGGACTGCGTCGTGATCTTCGTGTCCAAAGAGTACGCGGAGAAGCACTGGACCAAGCACGAGCTGCGATCGGCGCAAGCGCGTGCCTTCACCGAACACCATGCCTACATCCTGCCGGGGCGGTTCGACGACACCGAGCTTCCCGGCCTGCGCGGCACGGAGGGATACGTCGACCTGTCCAACTGCTCGCCAACAAAGTTCGCCGAGGTGATAGCCCAGAAGCTGAGGCACTTGCAGGCCAAGCGCTCGAACATCCGTCCGCGCCCGCCCGCGCCCCGCCCTTCTCCGAAACGCCGCACACCATGGCCGGGAATGCCCTGGCGTTCTGCGGCTCTCCTGGGCTTTCTGGCCGTCCTTTTCGGGGCGGGCGCCGTCTTCGAGTGGCAAGTTGGCGTACTCGGCGCCTCCGACGCGGCTTCCGCAACCTGGGCCGTCGCGCTCGTCGTCATAGGAGCGCTCAGCGTCGGCACCACCGCGGTGCTGTGGCAGCGGAACAATTCCATCGTTCCGCGACCCGGCCGAGCCCTCGCGGTGGCGGCTGCAGGCCTGCTCCTCGGCGCACTGTTCGGCCTGTTCGCCGAGGTGGTTGTCAAGCCGGCAACCTACGTCGAGACGGCCGGTAACCGGAACGGCAGCAAACTCTTCACCGACCCGTCGGGTAACCCTGTTCCCAGCGGGGCCGTGATTCCCTACCTGACCACGGTCCGGGTGGAGTGCAAGGCCCCGAATCGGACTGCCATCACCGGCAGCCCCTACTTCTATCGGATCTACAGCAAGCCTTGGCGTGGGGCCTACGCCTTGGCGGCGACCTTCGCCAACGGTGACCCGATCGGCAGTGCTGGGCCAACCGATGTGGACCCCAAGGTTCGTGACTGCTGAATCACAAGCCGACGTCAATCGCCCTGGAGCAAGAATGCGGAAGCTTCTCATCATCCCGGTCACGATGCTCGCCGCTGCCGGCGCGGCCGCTCTCCTGGTGTCACAGTCGCCTTCGCCGCCCGCCGTCGGCAAACACCTCAGCGCTGACAGTCGAATCGTCACCGACGGCACCGACGAAATGATCAACATCCGCAGGGAGCCGCACGAAGGCAATCTCGGGCCGACCCGGCAACCCACCGAACTCCTCAGGGTGCCCAGCGACACCGCCGCCCGGGTATGGTGCGAAGCGGACGATGCCGCTCCCGCGGTCACTGCCATGAAGTGGTACTTTCTGACACTCATTGACGGCGCATATCCTGGCGTTTCGGGATACGTCTACCGCAATTTGGTTCGCGACGCTGGAAACCCGCCCCCCTGCACGAACGACATTGTCAACGCACACCCTCGTACGCCGGGTGTGTTGAGCATGCAGCAGGGCAGGCCCAGGGGGGCGGGCTACTACTACGCGGTCACGATCCGCGGCTTTCATCCGAACTGGAAGTACTCCGTGGAATGCGTGGACGACAGTGTCGACCTTGGGGAGGGAAACGTCTACCTCGAAGAGGCTTTTCGCACCTTTGAAATGGTCACCGATGGCGAGGGCAACGGGTTCAAGGCGGACGGCTGTTATTCCGGTGAGGGGAGCCGCCATTGGGTCCGATCCGGACCCTACACCTCCGATATGATCACTTGGCAGGCCAGGACACCGCCGGAGTCCGCCGTTACGACGTCCGGAGCACCAGCCCCAGGCCCGGTGGCCGGATCGCCTCGCATCGCGCTGTCACAGGGCTCGGCCGCGCGCAGAGGTTCCTGGTACGTCATCACCCTGACCGGCTTCGCCGCCGGGAAATCGATCTCAGTGTCCTGCCGCGACTCTGTCGATCCGACCGGCTTCACGACGTTCACCGTGCGCACCGACCGCGACGGCGCTGCGACGTCATCCGACGGATGCTTCTCCGGAGACGGCCCCGACCACTGGGCCTGGGCCGAGGGCATGGAGTCCAACCATGTGACGTGGACCGGCTCAAGCCCTGCCGCCCCGGCACCGGAAGCCGAGCCGACCGCCTCGCCGCCGGCCGGACCAGCCGCCCCACCGGTGCCCCCGTCCCCCACCGTCAGCCTGGAACAGGGACCTGCCGCGCCGCACGGTTTCCGCTATGCCGTCTCACTCCAGCATTTCGCGCCGGGCACGGATGTCACCGTCACCTGCCACGACTCCGTGGATCCCGGCGGGTTCTACACGTTCCGCCTGAGGACGGATGGCGACGGGAACGCGTACACGCGGACCCAGTGCTACTCAGGCGACCATCCCGACCACTGGGCGATAGCGGGCGGTATCGAATCAAACCACGTTTCTTGGTGAGTTAACCCTTTCGGCGGCCCCGTCCCAGAACGCACGCAGGTGAACTCAGACGTCGGCGGGGCGGGTGGCGGCCCGGGCCTCGGCGACCAGGCGCCCGGTCTCGGCAACCACCGCGTCGTCGTCGGCCGGCGTGCCCGGGTCGTAGCGCACCGTCCAGGCCAGACCGTCGACCCCGGACACCCGCCGCGCCGCGACCCGGCCGGCCCCGCCGGGCACCGGGTGGTGCGCGGTGTACGCCACCGAGGCGGTGACCCGGGCGCGCACCTGGTGCGGCAGGTCGCCCGGGTCGAGCAGCAGGTAGGTCTCGGCCGGGGCGTCGGCGACCACGAGGTAGCCGTCGCGCTCGGCGACCGCCTCGGCCGGGGTGACGGTGAGCTCACGGCCGGACCAGACCGCCTTGAGGACGTCGTGCCAGCCGAGGCGCTCACCGCGGCCGGGCAGCCAGAGGCCGCGGTTGCTGGCGACCAGCACGCCGTCTCCCTCGCCGTTGCCGGCGGCGGCCCAGGCGAGCACCCGCTCGTCGGCGGCCAACGGCGGCCGGTCGGCCGGGGGCAGTTTCGGGCGGCGGCGGAAAAGCGCCATCACAGTCCTCCGGCGGCCTGCTCGCGCAGGGCCCGCGCGTGTTGTTCCAGCGAGAGCAGCTCCCCGAACAGGGCGAAGTATTCGTCCTTGTTGCTGACCGGGTTGATCCGCTGGATCTTCGACTTGAGGTCCCGGATCCGGCCGGTGACCGAGCTCCACTGGAGCCGGGCCATGGTGACCGAGACGTATCTCGGGTCGGGCTCGCCGTCGATGCGCAACGGCTCCACCGCCAGCTCGCCCACCAGGGCCTGCCCGGCCAGGTCGTCACAGGCGTCCCGGACCTGCTCGATCCAGACCGCGCCGCCGGTGGCGCCGGCCGCCCCACCTGCCGCGGCGACGGCGACACGCACCGAGGCGTGCACCGGGTGCTGGTAGTCGGCGGCCTCGACGGCGTCGAACATCGGCCCGGCGAGCACCGGCTCCTGCAACGCGAGCTTCAGCGCCTCGCGCTCCACCATGGACCGGGGACTGTCCACGGCCGGTGTGGCGGGGCCCGGACGCGACGGCGCGGGACGCTCGGCGGTCGCCTGCCCGTGCCCGGCGCTCAGCACCGCGCGCTGCACCGGCTCGATCTCCATGCCGAGGTCGCCGGCGAGCTTGCGGACGTACTCCGGGCGCTTCTCCCGGTCCTTGATCTGCGCGACCAGTGGCGCGGCCCGGCGCATCGCCTCCACCCGGCCGTCGACGGTGTCGAGGTCGAACCGGTTGATCACGTGCCGGAGCGCGAAGTCGACAAGCGGCTCGCGGCGGGCCACCAGGTCGCGCACGGCCAGGTCGCCCTTGGCCAGCCGCAGGTCGCACGGGTCCATGTTGTCCGGGCTGACCGCGATGAACGTGCGCCCGACGAAACGCTGGTCGTCCTCGAAGGCGCGCAGCGCCGCCTTCTGGCCGGCGGCGTCGCCGTCGAACGTGAAGATGATCTCCCCGGCGCGCTCGTCGCTGTCGAAGAGCACCCGGCGCAGCACCGAGATGTGGTCCGCGCCGAACGCGGTGCCGCAGGTCGCCACCGCGGTCGGGACGTCGGCCAGGTGGCAGGCCATCACGTCGGTGTAGCCCTCGACCACCACCACCTTGCCCTGCTTGGCGATCTCACGCTTGGCCTGGTCGATGCCGTAGAGGACGTGCGACTTCTTGTAGATCGGCGTCTCGGGGGTGTTGAGGTATTTCGGGCCGTCGTCGTCGTCGAAGAGCTTGCGGGCGCCGAAGCCGATCACGTCGCCGGTGATGTCCCGGATCGGCCACATCAGCCGGCGACGGAACCGGTCGATCAGCGAGCCGGAGCGGGCCGGGCGGGACAGGCCGGCGGTGACCAGCTCGTCGTGACTGAAGCCCTGCTGCCGCAGGTGCTTGGTGAGCAGGTCCCACGCGTCGGGGGCGAAGCCGCAGCCGTAGCGCTCGGCGGCGGCCCGGTCGAAGCCACGCCCGGCGAGGAACTCGCGGGCCGGCCGGGCGCCGGCGGTGGTGAGCTGGGCGCGGTAGAACTCGACGGCGGCGGCGTGCGCGGCGACCAGCCGCTGCCGCTGGCCCTGCTGCGGCCGGGCGCGCGGCGTCGACCGGTCGTCCTCGACGTAGCGTAGTTGGATGCCGGCGCGGGCGGCGAGGCTCTCCACGGACTCGACGAACCCGAGGTGCTCGGCGTCCATCAGGAACTTGATCGCGTCACCGCCGACCCCGCAGCCGAAGCAGTAGAACACGTTGCGGGCGGGCGAGACGTTGAACGAGGGGCTCTTCTCGTCGTGGAACGGGCAGAGCCCCTTGAGGTTGCCGCCACCGGCCGACTTGAGCGTCACCACCTCGGAGATCACGTCCGCGATGGCGGTGCGCTCGCGGACCAGCGCGATGTCCTCGTCCCGGATCCGCCCCGCCATGGCCGCCACCTCCTCGGCGTACATCCTGCCCTGCCGGACCGACGATCCGGTGGCCGGGGGGACGGGCGTGTGGCGGACGCCGCCCGTCCCCCGGGCTCACACCGAGCGACCCGCCCCGGCCGCGGCGTCGCCGATCCGGGGGAACGGCTCGATGGAGAAGACCACCTCGACCGGCACCTCGAAGTAGGCCGCGATGCGCAGCGCCAGGTGCAGGCTGGGCCGGAACTCGCCGCGTTCCAGGTAGCCGACGGTCTGGTAGTGCACCCCGAGCGCGTCGGCGAGCTGCCGGCGGGAGACACCCCGCTCGGCGCGCAGCACCGCGATCCGGTTGTGCACGGTCTCGCTCATCGACGCCCTCTCATCCGACCCGCTGCATGGCCCGCTCCCGCCGGGCCGCGACCCGCGAACCGGACTCCCGGCGGGCCATCCGGCGCAGCACCACCGGGGCCAGCACCAGCCCGAGCACCGCCCAGGCGCCGAGCACGCCGAGCGTCTCCAGGTGCCGCCAGGAGCCGCCCAGCTCGACCGCCGCCAGGTCGGCCGGGAGCAGCGCCGAGCGCATGCCCAAGCCTAGCCAGTAGAGCGGGAAGACCTGGGCGACGCCCTGCACCCAGCCGGGTAGGCCGTTGATCGGGTAGAAGATCCCGGAGAGCGCGATCAGGCCGAAGATCGGCAGGACCACCAGGCCCATGTTGCGCGGGTTCTCGATCACCGAGCCGATCACCGCGCCCAGCGGCAGCGTCGCCACCAGCCCGAGCGGCACCACCCAGGCCAGGGTGAGCCAGGCACCCGGGTCGCCGAGCCGCAGCCCGTCCAGGAAGAACAGGCCGGGGGTGAGCTGGATGGTCACGCCGATCAGCGAGATCGCCGAGACCAGCACGAGCTTGCCGACCAGATAGCCGAGCATGCCGTCCGGGATCGCCTTGGCACGCAGCAGCGTGCCGTCCTCCCGGTCGACGATGAGCTGCTGGGCCAGCCCGAGCAGCCCGCCGAAGAGCAGGCCCATGCCGAGCGCGCTGGGCAGCGTCCGGGCGCCGAGGGAGAAGTCGGTGCCGGGCACGGTCGAGCCGCGCATCCAGAACACGGCGACCAGCAGCACCACCGTCGGGAAGAAGTAGTTCCACAGGTCCTGGCCGTTGGTGAACGTGGCGCGCAGCTCGATCAGGCCGCGCCGCACGCCGACCCGCATCGCGTTGGTGGTGGGGTTCATCGCGTCGCCTCCCGCTGCCACACCCGCTCCGCCCGGCCGGTGCGGATCCCGGTCTCCTCCTCGTGCACCAGCGCCAGGTAGGCGTCCTCCAGGCTGGCCCGGCGCACCTCCAGCTCCCGTACCCGGTCGCCGTGCTCGCGCAGCAGGTCGCGCAGGAAGGCGGTGGCGTCGGCGGTGGCGTGCACGTAACGATCACCGTCGCGGGTCCAGCGGACCTCGGCGTCGCCGGCGACGCGGCGGGCCAACTGGTCCGGCGAGCCCTCGGCGACGATCCGGCCGCCGGCCAGGATCAGGATGCGGTCGGCCAGCTTCTCCGCCTCGTCCAGGTCGTGCGTGGTCAGCACGATGGTGGTCTCCTCGGTGTCGGTGAGGCGGTGCACCAGCTCGTGGAACTCACGCCGGGCCGCCGGGTCGAAGCCGACCGTCGGCTCGTCCAGGAAGAGCAGCTCGGGCCGGCCCACGATGCCGACCGCCACGTCGAGCCGACGGCGCTGCCCGCCGGAGAGCCGCGCCACCCGGGTGCCGGCGTGCGCGGTCAGCCCCACGGTGGCCAGCAGGTCGTCGACCGGCCAGGGGCGCCGGATCCGGTCGGTCGCGTACGGCGCGTAGAAGTCGCCGAGGTGGCTGAGCAGCTCGCCGACCCGCCACTTGCCGTGGTCGCGCCAGGACTGGAGCACGACGCCGAGCCGGGCGCGCCACCGCTCGTCGCCGCGCGCCGGGTCGACGCCGAGCACCCGGACCGTGCCGGCCGAGGGCAGCCGGAAGCCCTCCAGGATCTCGATGGTGGTGGTCTTGCCGGCGCCGTTCGGGCCGAGCAGCGCGACCACCTCGCCCCGCCGGGCGGTGAGGTCGACACCGTGCAGCACGTCGGCGCTGCCGTAGCGCATGCGCAGGTCACGGACGTCGAGGACCAGCTCCTCGTCGGGTGGCCCGGTCGGCGCGACGGCATCCAGGGAGTCGGTCGCAGTCATGCCCCGGAATGTAGCACTCATACTACAATCTGCGGTACACCCACTCAGCGACGTGGACGGTGCAGCCAGCGGGTGACCGGTGGCGGCTCCTCCTCCTCGTACGACCGGGCCGCCCGCACCGCCGCGGCCAGGCCGGACCGGCGCGGCCGGGTCCCCGCGCGCAGGACCGGGTCGGCGGCCATCTCCCGGACCATGGCCACCGCCAGTGCCAGCATCACCACCACGAACGGCAGCGCGACCAGGATCGTCGCCTGCTGCAACGCGGCCAGCCCGCCGGCGAGCAGCAACGCGGCGGCCACCGCGCCGATGAGTACGCCCCAGAGCACCACCACGCCCCGGTGCGGTCGCAGCGCGCCCCGCGAACTCAACGAGCCGAGCACCAGCGCGGCGGAGTCGGCGCCGGTGACGAAGAAGAGCGCCACCAGCACCGCCGCCAGCACGGTGGTGACCGTGGCCAGCGGCAGCGCGTGCAGCAGCCCGAAGAGCGCGTTCTCGGCACTCGCCCCGACGTCGGCGACCAGGTCACGGGCACCGGTGCGCTGCACCCGCAGGGCGGTGCCACCCATGATCGCGAACCAGACGACGCTGGCGCCGCTGGGCACGAGCAAGACACCGGTGACGAACTCGCGGACCGTGCGACCCCGGGAGATCCGGGCGATGAAGATGCCCACGAACGGCGCCCAGGAGATCCACCACGCCCAGTAGAAGATGGTCCACGAGCCCAGCCAGGCCGGGTCGGTGAACGCACCGGTGCGGGTGGACATCACCACCAGGTGACTCAGGTAGTCACCGACCGAGGCGGGCAGCACCTCCAGCGTGTAGATGGTCGGCCCGGCCACGAAGACGAAGACCATCAGGCCGACCGCCAGCACCACGTTGGTGGTGGACAACCACTTGATCCCCTTGTGCAGCCCGGTGAACGCGGAGACCACGAACGCGGCGGTGAGCGCGGCGATCACCACCAGCTCCACCCCGGTGCTGTCCGCCAGCCCGGTGGCGTTGTCCAGTCCGGCGGCGATCTGCAACGCGCCGAGCCCGAGGCTGGTCGCCGAGCCGAACACGGTCGCGAAGACGGCCAGCAGGTCGATGGCCTGCCCGGCGGCGCCGTACGCCCGGTCGCCGAGCAGCGGCACGAACGCGGCCGAGATGCGGTTGCCCCGCCCCTTGCGGAACGTCGAGTACGCCAGCGCCAGCGCGGCGATCGCGTAGATGCCCCACGGGTGCAGCGTCCAGTGGAACAGCGTGTACTGCATGGCGGTCGCCGCGGCGGCGCCGGTCTGCGGCTCGACCCCGGCGGCGGGCGGCGGGGACGCGTAGTGCTGGATCGGCTCGGCGACGGCGTAGAAGACCAGGCCGATGCCCATGCCGGTGCTGAACATCATCGACACCCAGGCGAGCGTGCTGAACTCCGGCTCGTCGTCGTCGGCGCCGAGCCGGATCCGGCCGAACCGGGACGCGGCGAGCACCACCGCCAGCACCAGGAACGCGTCGGCCGCGACCACGAAGAACCAGCCGAACGTGGTGGTCACCCAGTGCAGCCCGGCGGCGCCGAACGAGGCCAGCGACCCACCGGCCAGCACGCCCCACGCCACCACGGCCAGCACCCCGGCCACGCCGAGCCCGAGCACCACCCGGTCGGCCGGCTGCGTCGCGGGCCGATCCCGCACCTGTTCCGCCATGGCCCCATCCTGAGCGGGCCCTCGGCCGGCGCGGGACGAAACGCCTCACCCGGTCCCACCGATCTTGGAGTTGTGGCGCCCAGGATGCCGGTTTCACGCCGGTATCAGAGGTGCCACAAGTCCAAGATCGGCGAAAGGCGACCGGGTCAGGTCGCGACGCGGGCGGACTCCTCGGCCTCGACCTCGGCGTTCCAGGTCCGCTTGGTGGCGCGCCAGCCCTCGTCGTCCAGGCCGCGCCGCCAGTAGCCGGAGATGGACAGGTCGTCCCGGGGCACGCCCCGCTCGACCCGGAGCAGGCGGCGCAGCTCCTTCACCGCGCCGGCCTCACCGTGCACGAACGCGTGCACCCGGCCGGGCGGGAACTCCGCCGCCCGGACCGCCTCGACCAGCGCGGCGCCGGCCGGACGCCCGGCCCGGTGCAGCCACCGCAGCTCGACCGCGCCGGCACTGGCCAGCGGCAACTCGTCGGCGGGACCCGCCACCTCGACGTAGACCCGGGCCGGCGCGCCGGCCGGCAGCCGTTCCAGGGCGGCGGCGATCGCCGGCAGCGCGCTCTCGTCGCCGGCCAGCAGGTGCCAGTCGGCGGTCGGGTCCGGTGCGTACGCGCCACCGGGGCCGGTGAACAGCACCCGGTCACCGGGGCGCAGCGCCGCCGCCCACGGGCCGGCCAGCCCTTCCTCGCCGTGGTGCACCACGTCGACGGTCAGCTCGCCGGCCGCCGCGTCCCAGGCCCGCACCGTGTAGGCCCGCAGCCGGGGCCACTGCTCGGCGGGGAACTCCCGCTTGACGGTGGCCAGGTCGGTCGGGTGCGGATAGGTCACCCCGGCCGGCGGGAAGACGAACTTCACGTAGTGGTCGGTGTAGGCGCCCACCGGCAGGCCGGTCAGCTCGGCGCCGCCCAGCACGAGCCGGATCAGGTGCGGGGTGGGCCGGGTGGTCCGCACGACCGTGGCGGCGGTGAGCGTCTTCGGGCGATCCGTCATGCGGCTTAGGCTACCCTCACTTGCCGGCCGGGTCGGCCGGGCGGTCAGCGGGCCGACACCAGCCGGGCGTGCCAGGCCAGCGCGGCCGGGTCGGTGAGCGAGGCCACCTGGTCGACCACCACGCGCAGCCGGGCGGCGTCGTCCGGCGCGTCCCGCCAGAGCGGCGCGAAGACCTCGTCGAGCGCGTCCGGGGCGCGGTCGAGCAGCGCGCCGACCAGCTCGGCGAGGACCTCCCGCTGCCGGTCGTAGCGGCCACTCGCACCCGGGCGGCGCATCACGTACCGCAGGGCGATGCCCTTGAGCAGCGCGCACTGCGCCCGGATCCGGCGCGGCACCACCAGGTCGGCGGCGTACCGGCGGTGCGGGCCGGCGCCGTGACGCGCCTGGGTGGCGGCGACCACGGTCGAGACGAACCGGCCGGTGAGCACGCTCGTGGTGGCCTTCAGCGCGGCGAGCGCGCGGTGGCTGCCGTCGTACGCGGCGAGCGGGGCGAGCACCGGATCGGCGAGCAGCTCGTCCAGCACCTCCGCCAGGTCCTCCGGCGCCTCCCCGGAGTAGGCGGACGCCACGTCGGCGCAGAGCGCCCGCCGCTCGTCCCCGTCGGCGAGCAGCGGGCGCAGGTCGACGTGCCCGCCGTGGATGCCGTCCTCGACGTCGTGCACCGAGTACGCCACGTCGTCGGCCCAGTCCATCACCTGGGCCTCCAGGCAGCGCCGGTCGCCGGGTGGGGCGCCGGCGCGCAGCCAGTCGAAGACCGGGCGGTCGTCGGCGTACACGCCGAACTTGCGCTCGCCGGAGCGGCGCTCCCAGGGATATTTGCCGACCGCGTCGAGCGCGGCCCGGGTCAGGTTCAGCCCGGCGGACCGCCCGTCCGGGGTGAGCACCTTCGCCTCCAGCCGGGTGAGCACGCGCAGCGTCTGCGCGTTGCCCTCGAAGCCGCCGGCCGCGGCGGCCAGCTCGTCCAGGGCGTACTCACCGTTGTGCCCGAACGGCGGGTGACCCAGGTCGTGGGCGAGCCCGGCGGTGTCCACCACGTCCGGGTCGCAGCCGAGGCGCGCGCCCATCTCGCGGGCGATCTGCGCCACCTCCAGCGAGTGGGTCAGCCGGGTACGCAGGAAGTCGTCGGTGCCGGCGACGTGCACCTGGGTCTTCGCGGCGAGCCGGCGGAACGCCGCCGAGTGCAGCACCCGGGCGCGGTCGCGCTCGAACGGGGACCGCCCGTACCCGGTGTCCTTGGGCGCCTCGGCGACCAGCCGCGCCGCGTCGTCAGCGTGCATGCAGCACGCAGAACTCGTTGCCCTCCGGGTCGGCCAGCACGGTCCACTCCACGTCTCCCTGCCCGATGTCGACGTGCCGCGCGCCCATGTCGACGAGCCGTTCCACCTCGGCCTCCAGGTCGGTCGGGCGCAGGTCCACGTGCAGCCGGTTCTTGCCCTGCTTCGGCCCGGAGACCGGGACGAAGACCAGGCCGGGGAGCGTCTCGGGGGTGCGCCGGATCTCCACCTCGTCCGGCTTGTCGGTGATCACCTGATAGCCGAGCGCCTCGGCCCACCAGCGGGCGAGCCGGGACGGGTCCCGGGCGTCGATGGTCAGGTTCTCCCAGACGGCGGTCATGCGGCCACCCCTCCTGATCAACACGTGGCGGAAGCTCAGGTTACGCCCGGGAGGCCGGAAAGGCGCGCCGGGCGGGGCCGCCGGCGGTCACCGGCGGCCCCGCACCGACAGGCTCAGCGGGAGTCGGAGCCGGTCGTGCTGATCGCCGCGCGGCCGGCCTCCAGCCGGGCCACCGGCACCCGGAACGGCGAGCAGGAGACGTAGTCCAGGCCCACCTCGTGGAAGAAGTGCACCGAGTCCGGGTCGCCGCCGTGCTCACCGCAGACGCCGAGCTTCAGCCCGGGGCGGGCCGCCCGGCCCTCCTCGGCGGCGATCCGGACCAGCCGGCCGACGCCGTCGGCGTCGATCGACTCGAACGGCGAGATGCCGAAGATGCCCAGCTCCAGGTAGCGCCAGAAGAACGCGCCCTCCACGTCGTCGCGGGAGAAGCCCCAGCCCATCTGGGTCAGGTCGTTGGTGCCGAAGGAGAAGAACTCGGCCGCCTCGGCGATCTGCCCGGCGGTCAGGGCCGCCCGCGGCACCTCGATCATCGTGCCGATCAGCACGTCGACGCCGCTGTCCCCGACCACCTCGGCGATGATCTTCTCGGCCTCGGCGCGTACCGTCTCCAGCTCCTGCACGGCGCCGACCAGCGGCACCATGATCTCCGGGCAGGCCGTCCCGCCGTCGCGGGCGACCGCGACGGCGGCCTCGGCGATGGCGCGGACCTGCATGGCGAACAGGCCGGGGATGACCAGGCCGAGCCGGACCCCGCGCAGGCCCAGCATCGGGTTCTCCTCGTGCATCCGGCGGACCGCGGAGAGCAGCGCCTCCTCCTTGGCCACGTCCTCGCCGCGCTCCTGGGCGACCGCGACGTTGACCGCGAGCTGCTCCAGCGGGGGCAGGAACTCGTGCAGCGGCGGGTCGATCAGCCGCACGGTGACCGGCAGCCCGTCCATCTCCCGGAAGATCTCCACGAAGTCGGCCCGCTGCAACGGCAGCAGCGCGGCCAGCGCCTCGTCGCGCTCCCGCCCGCCGCCGGCGAGGATGAGCCGCTCGACCAGCTCCCGGCGGTCGCCGAGGAACATGTGCTCGGTGCGGCACAGGCCGATGCCCTCGGCGCCGAAGCGCCGGGCCCGCGCCGCGTCCGCGCCGGTGTCGGCGTTCGTCCGCACGCGCAGCCGCCGCGCCCCGTCGGCGTGCGTCATGATCCGGTGTACGGCCCGGACCAGCGGGTTGTCGATGTGCTCCGGGTCGAGGCTGCCTTCGAAGTACTGCACCACCTCGGACGGCATGACCGGCACCTCGCCGAGGTAGACCTTGCCGGTGGTGCCGTCGATCGACACCACGTCGCCCTCGCCGACCGTGTGCCCGCCGACGGTGAACTTCTTCGCCGGGACGTTCACCTCCAGCTCGTCGGCGCCGGACACACAGGTCTTGCCCATGCCCCGGGCCACCACGGCGGCGTGGCTGGTCTTGCCGCCGCGCGAGGTGAGGATGCCCTTGGCGGCGATCATGCCGTTGAGGTCGTCCGGGTTGGTCTCCCGGCGGACCAGGATCACCGACTCGCCCTCGGCGGCCAGCTCGACGGCGCGGGCCGAGGTGAAGACCACCTTGCCGGACGCCGCGCCGGGGGACGCGCCGATGCCCCTGGCCACCGGCGGGACGTCGTGGTCGAGCTGGAAGCGCGGGAACATCAACTGGGCGAGCTGCGCGCCGTTGACCCGGTGCAGCGCCTCGTCCAGGTCGATCAGGCCCTCGTCGACGAGCTGGCCGGCGATGACGAACGCGGCGGCGGCGGTGCGCTTGCCGACCCGGGTCTGGAGCATCCAGAGCTTGCCGCGCTCGATGGTGAACTCGATGTCGCAGAGGTCCTTGTAGTGCTCCTCCAGCCGGGCCATGATGCCGAGCAACTGGTCGTAGGAGGTCTTGTCGAGCTGCTCCAGCTCCTGCAACGGCACCGTGTTGCGGATGCCGGCCACCACGTCCTCGCCCTGGGCGTTGGCCAGGTAGTCGCCGTAGATGCCCTGCGCGCCGCTGCCCGGGTCGCGGGTGAACGCGACGCCGGTGCCGGAGTCCGGCCCGAGGTTGCCGAAGACCATGCTGACCACGTTGACCGCGGTGCCCAGGTCGGCCGGGATGCGCTCCTGCCGGCGGTAGAGGATGGCCCGCTCCGCGTTCCACGAGTCGAAGACCGCGCGGATGGCCAGGTCGAGCTGTTCGCGCGGCTCCTGCGGGAACTCACGCCCGGTGTGCTTGGCGAAGATCTTCTTGTACGCGTCGACGAGCGCGCGCAGGTCGTCGGCGTCCAGGTCGAGGTCGTTCCGCGTGCCCTTGGCGTGCTTGGCGTCGTCCAGCGCGTGCTCGAACTCCTCGCCGGGCACCTCGCAGACGGTCTTGCCGAACATCTGGATCAGGCGGCGGTAGGAGTCCCAGGCGAACCGATCGTTCCCACCCGCCTGGGTGCTCAGGCCGATGACGCTGCGGTCGTTGAGGCCGACGTTGAGGACGGTCTCCATCATGCCGGGCATGGAGAACTTGGCGCCGGAGCGCACCGAGACCAGCAGCGGGTCGGCCGGGTCGCCGAGCCGGCGGCCCATCTCGCGCTCCAGCGACTCCAGGTGCGCCTCGATCTGCGCGGCCAGCCCGTCCGGCTCGCGCCCGGTCGTCAGGTACGCCTGGCAGGCCTCGGTGGTGATGGTGAAACCGGGCGGGACGGGCAGACCGAGGTTGGTCATCTCGGCCAGGTTGGCGCCCTTGCCACCGAGCAGGTCCTTGAGGTCCTTGTTGCCCTCGGCGAAGTCGTAGACGTACTTACTCTCGACCGTTTCCTCTTGCGCTGCCACCAGAGCCTCCCACGCGCGCCATTGACACTTAACGAAGGTTCAGTTCGGACATACCCCGGGAGCGACCACCGGTAATCCCGGGCTCGTCATCGATCGGTGGGCGAAGGTTAAGCGAACTTCGCGAGGCCTGGGACCGTTCGGTGACAATCGGCACAACAGTCACCACTGCCCGCGTTCGTACGGGTCTTTGGGAACGCTTCCATGCGCAGGATCACGCAATTCCGCTTCCCCTCGTACTCTTGACGGCACCGGATATCGCCGAACCTGACCTTTGCCATATCCCGCACGAATACACCCCTCGGAGCCGTCGCCGTGTCGACCAACCCCGCAGCACCCGAGACCGGGCCGCAGCCGACCGAGACCCACCCCACCCTCCCGTCGCCCGCCGGCGACGCGCCCGACCCGTCGCCGGTCGCCGGGCTGCCCGCCACGCCGGCCGCCGCCGGCGAGCTGGCCCGCGTCGCCGCCGACCACGCCGCCGGCCAGCTCGCCCCGCCCGCGCCGGTCCACCTCGGCGACGTGGTGCCGGCACCCGAGCGGGTGCTCCCCGACCCGGCCGGTGACTTCACGCTGCCGCCGGACGCGGCGATCCGGGTCGACGCCGCCGGCCTCGACGTGGCCGAGCAGCTCGCCGGCTGGCTGCGCCCGGCCACCGGCCTCCCGCTCCCGGTGACCGACGCGGCCGGCCCGGGGCCGGACGGCCCACTGACGCTCACCGTCGCGGCGACCGACGCCACCGCGCCCGCGCTGTCGGGGAGCCCGCTCGCCCCGGGCGCACCGGCCCCGCGCCCGCCGGCCGACCGCGCGGCCTCCGCCGGCACGGCCCGGGCCGACGCGGACGGCGACGACGTGGCGCTCGGGGACGAGGGCTACCGGCTCGACGTCACCGCCACCGGCGTCCGGATCACCGCCGTCACCCCGGCCGGGCTGTTCCACGGCACGCAGACGCTGCGCCAGCTCCTGCCGGCGGCGATCGAGAGCGCCACCCCGGTCGCGGAGCGCTGGGTGCTGCCCGGTGGCACGATCGTCGACCGGCCGCGCTTCGCCTACCGGGGCGCGATGCTCGACGTCGCCCGGCACTTCTTCGGCGTGGACGACGTGCTGCGCGTGGTCGACCACCTGGCCCGCTACAAGCTCAACCACCTGCACCTGCACCTCACCGACGACCAGGGCTGGCGGATCGCCGTCGAATCGCGACCCCGGCTCACCGAGGTCGGCGGCGACACCGCGGTGGGCGGCGCGCCCGGCGGCTGGTACACCCGTGACGACTACCGGCGGATCGTCGCGTACGCCGCCCGCCGGCACGTCACCGTGGTGCCCGAGATCGACCTCCCCGGGCACACCAACGCGGCGCTCGTCGCCTACCCCGAGCTGGCACCCGGCAAGACCGCGCCGCCGCCGTACACCGGCACCGACGTCGGGTTCAGCTACCTCGACCCGGACGACGAGCGGACGTACGCCTTCGTCGCCGACGTGGTCGGCGAGGTGGCCGCGCTGACCCCCGGACCGTGGCTGCACCTCGGCGGCGACGAGGCGTTCAAGGTGCCGGCGGCGAGCTACCGCGCCTTCGTCGAGCGGGCCCAGGCGCTGGTCGCGGCCACCGGCAAGACGGTGGTCGGCTGGCACCAGATCGCCCCCGCCGGGCACGTCGACGGACGCGTCGTGCAGTGGTGGGGCACCAACGGCGACGACCCCGGGACGGCCGACGCGGTCCGCCGGGGCGCCCGGCTCGTCCTCTCCCCCGGCAACCACGCCTACCTGGACATGAAGTACGCCCCGGACACCCCGATCGGGCACGACTGGGCCGGGCTCGTCGACGTGCGCCGGGCGTACGAGTGGGACCCGGGCGCGCACGTCCACGGTGTGCCGGCGGAGGCCGTGCTGGGGGTGGAGGCGCCGCTGTGGACCGAGTCGGTCACCACCCGCGCCGAGATCGAATTCATGATGTTCCCGCGCCTGCCCGCCGTCGCCGAGCTGGGATGGTCGCCCCGCTCGACGCACGACTGGGCCGGGTTCGCCGAACGGCTCGCCGGCCACGGCCCGCGCTGGACCGCCGCCGGGATCACGTTCCACCCCGCCCCCGAGATCCCCTGGCCGGACGGGCCCTCGCGGGTCGCCCCCGAGCGGGTGGAGGCCGCGGTGTGACCGGTCAGTTCCGGGCGCGTTCCCGGAGTACGGCGGCCGTGCGCTCGTCGGCCGGATAGAACGACTCGATGGACAGCTCGGCCAGCGTGACGTCGAGCGGCGTACCGAAGGTCGCGACCGTGCTGAGGAAGCACAGCTCCCCGCCGTCGTGCCGCACCCGCAGCGGCACCACCAGCTCGTCCGGGCCGGGCTGGTCCACGGACCGGTCCGGCCCGCCACCCGGATAGCCGCGCAGCTCCTCCTCCAGCGCGGCCAGCTCCGCGTCCCCGGTCAGCTCCACCTGCCGGGCCAACCGGTTGAGCAGGTGCCCGCGCCACTCGCCGAGGTTGACGATGTGCGGGGCCAGCCCGTCCGGGTGCAGGCTGGCCCGCAGCACGTTCACCCGGCCGGCCAGCAGCTCGGGCGCCACCCGCTCGGTGAGCACCGCCAGGCTGTCGTTGGCGTCCACCAGGTGCCACCCCCGGTCCACCACCGCCGCCGGGTAGGGCTCGTGGCCGCCCAGCACCTGCCGGACCGCCGCGCGGACCGCGGCCATCCGGGGCGCGGCCAGCGCGGTCTCCGGGTACGCCGGGGCGTAGCCGGCGGCCAGCAGCAGCCGGTTGCGTTCCCGCAGCGGCAGGTCGAGCGGATCGGCCAGCCGCAGCACCATCTCCCGGCTGGGCCGGGAGCGCCCGGTCTCGACGAAGCTCAGGTGCCGGGTCGACACCTCCGCCCGGATGGACAGCTCGAGTTGGCTGAGCCGGCGCAGCTCCCGCCACCGGCGCAGCGACTCGCCGGCGGAGGGGCGCCGGCCGGGGCGGGCGGGCGCGGGGTGCGGTACGTGGACATCGGTCCCCCGTCTGCGGGAATGGGCGGTTCGGCACCACCCTGCCGGACGTCACGCGCCGCGTCGATTACCCCGGAGGTCATGCCGGCGGGCCCTACCCGCGAGGTAATCGACACGCCGGCCCGGCCGGCGGCAGAGTTCCCGGCGTCACCGACCGACGAAGGGACCATCCCATGAACGCGTACACCGAGCTGGTCGACCGCTACCTCGCGGTCTGGAACGAGACCGACGCCGACGCCCGCGCCGCCGGGGTCGCCGCCCTCTTCACCCCCGACGCCAGCTACGTCGACCCGCTGGCCGACGTGCACGGCCACGAGCAGATCGCGGCGGCCGTGGCCGGGGTCCAGCAGGCCTTCCCCGGCCACGTGCTGCGCCCGCACGGTCCGGTCGACGGCCACCACGACGTGGTCCGCTTCGGCTGGGAACTGGTCCCCGCCACCGGCGGCGAATCGGTCGCGGTCGGCTTCGACGTGGTCGTCCGCGCCCCCGACGGCCGGGTGCGCGCCGCGCACGGTTTCCTGGACAAGGTCCCCACCCCCGCCTGACCCATTGATCATGAAGTTGGCGGCGTTCGCCGTCCGATTTGTCGCCGCCAACTTCATGATCGACGGAGGTATGGGGTCGGGTGGGTGGGGTGTCCGGCAGGGGCCGGGGCCGGAGGGGCAGCCGGGGAATGGCGGGCCCCGGGCGGTGGTTGTACCCCCGAGCCGCCGAGCAGGTCACCACCGCTGACCGCCGGACGGCGCAGACCTTCCCCCCGCGGCACCGCGTGCCGCACACCCCCGAACCGCAGAGGAGTCGCATCATGCGTACCGATCTGATCCGCAAGACCGCGCTGACCGTCGCCGGGATCGCCGCCACCGCCGGTGGCATCGCCGGCCCCGCCATCGCCGCGCAGGCCACCCCCGCCGAGCGCGCCGCCCAGGTCGTCGTCGACCGCAAGGGCCACGGCGAGCGGGAGCTGGACGTGCGCTACGAGGCGCAGCCCAACTTCTACTTCTGCGGCCCGGCCGCGGCCCGCAACGCGCTGTCGGTGCAGGGCAAGAACATCGACGTGGACGCCATGGCCAAGGAGATGGGCACCACCGAGTCCGGCACCAACTCGATCAACGACGTCACCCCGGTGCTGAACAAGGAGACCGGCAAGAACGTCTACCGGTCCACCGAGATCCCGGCGGACAAGGCCCGCGACAAGGCCGACAAGCTGCGCGCCGACGTGGTGCGCGCGGTGGACGACGGCCGGGCCGTGGTGGCCAACATCGCCGGCACCGCCACCGACACCGACGGCACCACCCACTCCTTCGAGGGTGGCCACTACATCAGCGTGGTGGGCTACCGCGACGGCGGCAAGGTCGTGACGATCGCCGACTCGGCGAACCCGGACATGGCCTCCTACCGGATGGACGTGGACGCCCTGGCGCACTGGATCGCCAGCCGCGGCTACAGCTCCTGACCGAATGACGAAGGGCCCGACCCCACGGGGGTCGGGCCCTTTCGGCGTACCGGGTCAGCCGCCCGAGTCGTCCAGCTCGGCACCCTCCGGCGGGGTGTCGTCGTCGCGACTGGCCAGCCAGCCGTCGGGCAGGAAGACCTTGCCCGGGGAGTTGGTCCGGCCGCGCGGCTGGCCGAGCGTCTCGACCGGGAACGGCAGCTCCGGGTCGAGCTTGCCGAGCAGGTCGTCGAGCTGGGCCAGACT
Organism: Micromonospora ferruginea; assembly: GCF_013694245.2. Taxonomy (NCBI): domain Bacteria; kingdom Bacillati; phylum Actinomycetota; class Actinomycetes; order Micromonosporales; family Micromonosporaceae; genus Micromonospora; species Micromonospora robiginosa. Next base: position 217,511 of record NZ_CP059322.2, on the reverse strand, counting down.
CTCGATCATGGCGAGCGAGCGGCGCAGTTCGCCGCCGATCGGGAAACCCTTCAGGTACCAGGCGACGTGCTTGCGGAAGTCGGTGCAGCCGTCCCGCTCGCCCCGCGCCGGATTGCGGGCCCCGGCCACGAACTGCTCCACCAGCAGCTCGGCGTGCCGGCGCATGGTCACCGCCACCTCGCCGAGGGTGGGCAGCCGCCGGTCGGTGCGGCCGTCGAACGCGGCCTCCAGGTCGGCGAAGAGCCACGGCCGGCCCAGGCAGCCGCGCCCCACCACCACGCCGTCCGCCCCGGTGTGGGCGACCATCCGCAGCGCGTCCTCGCCCTCCCAGATGTCGCCGTTACCGAGCACCGGCACGTCGAGCGCCTGCTTGAGCGTGGCGATGGCGTCCCAGTCGGCGGTGCCCGAGTAGCGCTGCGCCGCCGTACGCCCGTGCAGGGCGACCGCCGCGACGCCGGCGTCCTGGGCGGCCAGCCCGGCCTCGACGTACGTCAGGTGGTCGTCGTCGATGCCCTTGCGCATCTTGACCGTGACCGGCACCCCGGCGGGCGACGCGGCGTCCACCGCAGCCTTGACCAGCCGGGCGAAGAGCCGGCGCCGCCACGGCAGCGCGGAGCCGCCGCCCCGGCGGGTGACCTTGGGGACCGGGCAGCCGAAGTTCAGGTCGATGTGGTCGGCGAGGTCCCGCTCGACCACGATCCGCACGGCGGCGGCGGTGATCTCCGGGTCGGTGCCGTAGAGCTGGAGGCTGCGCGGGTGCTCCTCGGCGCCGAACGCGATCATGCGCAGCGTCTTCGGGTTCCGCTCGACCAGGGCGCGGGTGGTGATCATCTCGCAGACGTAGATGCCGCCGCCCTGCTCACGGCAGAGGCGGCGGAAGCCGACGTTGGTGATCCCGGCCATCGGCGCGAGCACCACCGGCGGCCACACCTCGTACGGCCCGATCTTCAACTCACTCACCGCCCAAGTGTAAGGAGGGGGCCCCGCTTAACGCCTTCTGCATAGGCGGGGGCCCCGCTTAACACGGCGCATATCACAGCGCCGGCGGGAGCTGCGGGGTTTCCACAAGCCGGCCGGTTGTCCACAGGACGGGGCGACGGGCAGGACGAACGCCCGCCCATCGCCCACGCTTGCCGCATGGTCGATCACCCGCCCCGGCTGGCGGAGGTCGCGCACCGCCAGCAGGATCTGGTCACGCGCGCCCAACTGCTGGAAGCCGGCTACGACGACATGTTCATCTACCGGCAGACCCGCAGGGGCCGCTGGCAACGCGTGCTGCCGGCGACGTACGCCCTGGTGACCGGCGTGCTGACCGACGAGCAGCGACGGATCTCCGCCGCCCTGTACGCCGGCCGCAGCGCCCAACTGACCGGGCTGTCCGCGCTCACCTGGTACGGCTTCCGATACAGTCCGCGGACCACCGACGTACACCTGCTCGTCCCGCACTCGACGAGCCGCAAGTCGACCGGTCACGTGCTGGTGTCCCGGGCCCTGTCGCTCGACTCGAAGGCGCGGACGACCGCCCACTACCCGGTCTGCTCGCCCGCGCGGGCCGTCGTGGACGCCGCCCGGGACCTGAGCGACCTGCGGACGGTACGGGCGATCGTGGCCGAGGCCGTCCAACGGAGTTTCACCGACCTGGCCGCCCTGGACGAGGAGATCATCCGCGCGAGGCGCAGCCGTACGGCGCTGATCCGGAAGGCGTTCCACGAGGTGACGGCCGGCACCCGCTCCGCGCCGGAGGCCGAGTTGCGGGATTGCCTCGCCGGGAGCCGGCTGCTCCCGGCGATCATCTGGAACCCCCGATTGACCACCGATGAGGGGCACACGCTGCCGACGCCCGACGGGTACCTTGCCGAGTCGGCGCTGGCGCTGGAGGTCGACTCGCGGGAATACCACTTCAGCCCGGATGGGTGGGCGCGCACGCTCGACCGCCACAACGAGCTGAGCCGGCTCGGGGTGATGATCCTGCACTTCACCCCGGCGCAGATCCGGCGCGAGCCTCAGCGCGTACGCCGAACAGTGGAGCAGGCGCACGCTTCCCGCCGGGGTCTCGGCGCCACCGTCGCGGTCCATGCCGCCCCGGTGGCGGGGTGTTAAGCGGGGGCCCCTCCTCTACCGAAAACGTTAAGAAGGGCCCCCGCCTTACACCCTCAGCAGCCGGGGAGGCGCTCGATCAGGTAGCGCTCGACCTGGTCCAGGGCGACGCGCTCCTGGGCCATGGTGTCCCGGTTCCGCACGGTCACCGCGTTGTCGTCGAGCGTGTCGAAGTCGACCGTGACGCAGAACGGCGTGCCGATCTCGTCCTGCCGGCGGTAGCGGCGACCGATGGCCTGCGAGTCGTCGAACTCGACCACCCAGCGCTTGCGCAGGTCGGTGGCGAGCTGCTTGGCCTTGGGCGAGAGCGCCTCGTTGCGGGACAGCGGCAGCACCGCCACCTTGACCGGGGCCAGCCGCGGGTCGAAGCGCATCACGGTGCGCTTGTCCACGCCGCCCTTGGTGTTCGGCGCCTCGTCCTCGTCGTACGCCTCCAGCAGGAACGCGAGCACCGCGCGGGTGAGGCCGGCGGCCGGCTCGATCACGTACGGCATCCAGCGCTCGCCCTTGCCCTGGTCGAAGTACGACAGGTCGACGCCGGAGTGCTTGCTGTGCGTGGACAGGTCGAAGTCGGTGCGGTTGGCGATGCCCTCCAGCTCGGCGAACTCGGTGCCGCCGAACCGGAACTTGTACTCGATGTCGACGGTGCGCTTCGAGTAGTGGGAGAGCTTCTCCTTGGGGTGCTCGTAGAAGCGCAGGTTCTCCTCGGACAGGCCCAGGTCGAGATACCAGTTCCAGCGCTCGGAGAGCCAGTATTCGTGCCACTGCTCGTCGGTGCCCGGCTCGACGAAGAACTCCATCTCCATCTGCTCGAACTCGCGGGTCCGGAAGATGAAGTTGCCCGGGGTGATCTCATTGCGGAACGACTTGCCGGTCTGCGCGATGCCGAACGGCGGCTTCTTGCGGGCGACCGTCTCCACGTTCTTGTAGTTGACGAAGATGCCCTGGGCGGTCTCCGGGCGCAGGTAGTGCAGGCCCTCGTCGCTCTCCACCGGGCCCAGGTAGGTCTTCATCAGGCCGTTGAACATCTTCGGCTCGGTGAAGGTGCCCTTGTTGCCGCAGTTGGGGCAGTTCAGCTCGGTCAGCGAGGTCAGCGGCTTGCCGTGCTTGGCCTCGTACGCCTCTTCCAGGTGGTCGGCGCGGAACCGCTTGTGGCAGGACTGGCACTCGGTCAGCGGGTCGACGAACTCGGCGATGTGGCCGCTGGCCTCCCAGACCTTGCGGGCCAGGATGACCGCGGAGTCGAGGCCGACGACGTCGTCACGCTGCTGGACCATGGTCCGCCACCACTGCCGGCGGACGTTCTCCTTCAGCTCGACGCCGAGCGGACCGTAGTCCCACGCCGACCGGGTGCCCCCGTAGATCTCGCTGGAGGGGAAGACGAAGCCCCGGCGCTTGGCGAGGCTGACGACGGCGTCGATACGGTCGGCTGGCATGTTTCCTCCTACGCCGGCTGGCGGTCGGCGCGGTTGAGATGGATGTTCCGGGCTGTTCGGGACAACGGTACGACCGCCTCGGCCCCGAGCCCAGCAGAATACCGGGGTCGGGTCAGCTCACCCCGCAGACCTCCATGCCGCCGGTCTGCCGGTCGGGGGCGAGCGTGACGGTCTGCGCCTCCCGCCGCCCGCCGGCCAGCGTGACGTCCACCGGCACGGTCAGCGTGGCGGTGTCGACCTGGCCCACCCGGTAGCCGGAGATCTGCGGCTCGGTGGCCACCCGCTGGGTGAACTCCGGGCGGGACTCGCGCCGCCGGGCGTCGTCGCAGAGCCGGTCGTAGGCCTTGGACCACTCCCGGGCGACGAGCGCCTGGTAGTAGTCGTCGGTGACCGCCCGGCCCTGCTCGCCGACCGCCTGCACGTTGCTCACGGCCAGGCCGACGATCGCCGCGCCGCCCCCGCCGCAGCAGAGCAGCACGGCCAGCGCGCCGACGCCGAGGGCGAGCCAGAGCCGGCGCCGGCCGCCCTCGGTGGGCGGGGCGGCGAACGGCGGCGCGACGCCGGGACCGGCCGGCGGCGCGGGGACGCCCGGGTCCGCCGGCGGCGCGCCGGGCGGCACGGGTGACGGGGGTGGCGCGGCCGGTCCGGGAGCGGTCATACGCGCCAGGGTAGTGCCCCGGGACTCAGCGGTACGGACCTGCGGCGCGATCGCTGGCGGCGACGACGATCTCGCCCTGCGGGGCGGCGTTGGCGAGCGTCTCGTACGCCGACGGCTCGTCCACCGATCGGGCGAGCAGCGGCACGGCGGTGACCTTGACGTCGAAGCCGCCCAGCGCCCGCCGGTAGGCCCCGACCGACTCCCACTCGGTGAGCAGGCACCAGTGGGCCGGGTCGTCGAGCGCCCGCAGCAGTTCGCCGCGCAGGTAGCCGGGGCGGGCGGCGAGCGCGGCCAGCGCCGCGTGCGCCTCCCGGGTGAACTCGTCAGCCGTTTCGGCGTCCACCACGAACCGGTTGGTGACCAGCACGGCGTTCCTCCTCGTAGAGTTTGTGGCATGCAGCGTACGCAGAGTCCCGTGCTGTCCCGGTTGGCCCGGCTCAACCCGACGACGGTGTTCCTCGCCGCGCTGGTGCTGGTGCTGGTCGGCCTCTTCGCGCCCGGCCCGGCCGGCGGCGTCCTGCTGCTGGTGCTGGCCGCCGGGCTGGTCTGGTTGATGACGGTGACCTGGCCGGTGCAGGCCCCGGCGACCCGGGTGCTCCGGCTGCTGATGCTCACCCTGCTGATCGCGGTGGCGCTGGCCAAGCTGATGGTCGGCTGAGCCGCGCCGGGCCACGCCGAGGCGAGCTGACCTGCGCTGACATGCAAGCATGCGTTTTTGACAATAATTTTCGTTGTCGCGGACAGTTGGTCCCATGACCGTTCGCGCCACTCCCCGCGCCCTGGCCGCCGCCACCGCCGCCCTGCTCACCCTGGGCGGCGCCGCCGCCTGCTCGGACGGCGGCGGCGGGGGCAGCGACCCGGACCGGGTCGACGTGGTGGCCGCGTTCTACCCGCTCCAGTTCCTCGCCGAGCGCATCGGCGGGGACCGGGTCGTGGTCGGCAACCTCACCAAGCCGGGCGCGGAGCCGCACGACCTGGAGCTGAACCCCCGCCAGGTCGGGCAGGTGGTCGACGCCGAGGTGATCGTCTACCTGACCGGCTTCCAGCCGGCCGTGGACGAGGCGGTCGAGCAGAACGGCGGCGACCGCGCGTTCGACGTGGCCGGCGTGGCCCCGCTGCTCGACGCCGCCGCCGGCGGCCACGAGCACGAGGGTGAGGCCGGTCACGAGGAGGAGGGCGGCGGCAAGGACCCGCACCTCTGGCTCGACCCGACCCGGCTGGCCACGGTGGGCGACCGGCTCGCCGAACGCCTCGGCCGGGTCGACCCGGACCACGCCGCCGACTACACCGCCCGCGCCGGCGCGTTGCGCGCCGAGCTGACGACGCTCGACACCGCGTACGCCGACGGCCTGCGCACCTGCCAGCGCCGGGAGATCGTGACCAGCCACACCGCCTTCGGCTACCTGGCCGAGCGCTACAAGCTGGAACAGATCGGCCTCACCGGGCTCACCCCGGAGTCCGAACCCGCCCCGCAGCGGCTCGCCGAGGTCGCGAAGGAGGCCCGCGAGCACCGGGCCGGCACGATCTTCTTCGAGACGCTGGTCAGCCCGAAGGTCGCCGAGACGATCGCCCGCGAGGTCGGGGCGAGGACCGCGGTCCTGGACCCGATCGAGGGCCCACCGGCCGAGGGCGACTACCTCACCGCGATGCGCGCCAACCTCCAGACCCTGCGAACCGCACTGGACTGCTCATGACCTCACCCGTGATCGAGATCGCGCACGCCACCGTCGGCTACGACGGCCGGCCGGTGCTGCGGGACATCTCGCTGACGCTCACCGCCGGCGAGGTGGTCGCCGTGCTCGGCGCCAACGGCTCCGGCAAGTCGACCCTGGTCCGCGCCGCGCTCGGTCTGGTGCCGCTCGGCGCCGGTTCGGTCGCCCTGTTCGGCACGCCGCAGCGCCGCTTCCGGCAGTGGCACCGCATCGGGTACGTCCCGCAGCGGCTCGGCGCCGGCGGCGGCGTGCCCGCCACGGTGGCCGAGGTGGTGGCGTCCGGGCGGCTGGCCCGCCGGGGCGTGCTGCGACCGGCCGGCCGGGCGGACCGGACGGCGGTGGCCGAGGCGCTGGGCGCGGTCGGGCTCGCCGACCGGGCCGGCGATCCGGTGGCCACCCTCTCCGGCGGCCAGCAGCAACGGGTCCTGATCGCCCGGGCGCTGGCCGGTGGGCCGGAGCTGCTGGTGCTCGACGAGCCGACCGCCGGGGTGGACGCGGCCAGCCAGGAGGCGTTCGCCGGGGCGCTGCGCGCGTTCCGCGACGGCGGCGGCACGGTGCTGCTGGTCGCCCACGAGTTGGGGCCGCTGCGCCCGCTGATCAGCCGGGCCGTGGTGGTGCACCAGGGCGGGATCGCCCACGACGGGGCGGTGCCCGAGCCGGCCGGCCACCACGCCGACCCGGACCACGAACACGTGCACCCGCACTGCGACGAGGAGCCCGCCGGGCTCTGGACGGGCATCTGAGATGGACCTCTTCCAGTACGACTTCATGCTCCGCGCGCTGGTCGGCGCGCTGGTCATCGGGCTGGCCGCGCCGGCGCTCGGCATCTACCTGGTGCAGCGCCGGCTGGCGCTGATCGGCGACGGGATCGGCCACGTGGCACTCACCGGCGTCGGCGCCGGGCTGCTGCTCAACCGTTCCCCGGTGCTGGTGGCGGTGCTCGCCGCCACGCTCGGCGCGGTCGTCATCGAGCTGGTCCGCGCGTACGGGCGCACCTCCGGGGACCTCGCTCTGGCGCTGCTCTTCTACGGCGGCATCGCCGGCGGCGTGATGCTGGTCGGGCTCTCCGACGCCAGCAGCGGGTCGCTCAACGCGTACCTCTTCGGGTCGCTGACCACGACGTCGCCGGGCGATCTGGTCACCATCGGCGTGCTCGGCGCGGTGCTGCTGGTGACCATGCTGGTGCTGCGTCCGGCGCTGTTCGCGGTCTGCCACGACGAGGAGTACGCACGGGTCTCCGGCCTGCCGGTGCGGGCGCTGAACCTGCTCATCGCGGTCGGCACCGCGGTGACCGTGACGATCGCCATGCGGGCGGTCGGGGTGCTGCTGATCAGCGCGCTGATGGTGGTGCCGGTGGCCACCGCCCAGCAGGTGACGCGCGGCTTCCGGTCGACCATGACCGCGGCGATGGCGCTGGGCCTGTTCGCGGCCGGCGCCGGGGTCTGGGTGGCGGCCACCGCCGACACCGCGCCCGGCGCCTCGGTGGTGCTGGTGGCGATCGGCTCGTTCCTGGCGGTGGCGTTGCTGGCGGCCGGCGTGCGGTCGCTGCGGCGACGCGGCCGGCCGGCGGCGCCCGCGACCGAGCCGGCCGAGCACGAGGTGGTGCTCGGATGAGGCCGGTCCAACCGGCAGTGGTTATCGTTACGAGGTGACCGGCACCAACGGGTACGACGCCTTCGACGGCGCGGGTGAGCTGCTGCGCGCCCTCTCGGCCCCGATCCGGCTCGCCATCGTCAGCGAGCTGGCCGAGGGCGAGCGCTGCGTGCACGAGCTGGTCGAGACGCTCGGCGCGCCGCAGCCGCTGGTCTCCCAGCACCTGCGGGTGCTGCGCGGGGCCGGCGTGGTGCGTGGCTCCCGGCGCGGTCGGGAGATCGCGTACGCCCTGGTCGACGAGCACGTCGCGCACATCGTCGCGGACGCGGTCAGCCACGCCGGGGAGGGACCGTCATGACCACCGGCGCGCCCCGCACCACCCGGCAGCGCAGCGCGGTCAGCGCCCTGCTCGACGAGGTCGAGGGCTTCCACAGCGCCCAGGACCTGCACGCCATGCTGCGCCGCCGGGGCGACCGGATCGGGCTGACCACCGTCTACCGGACGTTGCAGGCGCTGGCCGACGCCGACGAGATCGACGTGATGCGCCCGCCGGGCGGCGAGCACCTCTACCGGCGGTGCAGCGGCGGTCATCACCACCACCTGGTGTGCCGGGGCTGCGGCCGGACCGTCGAGGTGGCCGGCCCGGCGGTGGAGAAGTGGGCGGACCGGATCTCCGCCGAGCACGGCTTCACCGAGGTCAGCCACACCCTGGAGATCTTCGGGACCTGTCCGGCCTGCGCCGGCCGGTAAAACCGACCGGTGCCGGCGCGGCGGAGCCGTGGCAGGCTGTCCGGCGTGAAGATCTACGCCGACCGTTTTCCGACCGCCCTCCGCCAGCTCCTGACCGACCTCCTCGTGGTCGTCTGGGTGTACGCGGCGATCCGCTTCGCGCTCTGGCTGCACGACCTGGTGGAGAAGCTCGCCGTACCCGGGCAGAAGCTCGAGGGTGCGGGCGGCGGGCTGGCCGACAACCTGGCCGAAGCCGGCGGCAAGGTGGGCCGGGTGCCGCTGGTCGGCGACGAGCTGACCGCCCCCTTCACCCGCGCCGCCGACGCCGCGCGGGCGATGGCCGAGGCGGGCCGGGACCAGCAGGAGCTGGTCGGCCAGTTGGCCCTCGCGCTGGCCGTCGCGGTGCTGGTGTTCCCGCTCGGTCTGGTGCTGTTCGGCTGGCTGCCGCTGCGGGTGCGCTGGATGCGCCGGGCCGGCGCGGCGAAGGCGATGGCCACCGCGCCGGCCGGCCGGGACCTGCTGGCGCTGCGCGCGCTGGCCGGTCAGCCGCTGTCGAAGCTCAGCCGGATCGCGCCGGACGTGGCCGAGGCGTGGCGGCGCGGCGACGACGCCACCGTCGACGCGCTCGCCGCGCTGGAGCTGCGCAGACTGGGGTTGCGCGGCGGCCGGTAGGGTGTGCCGGTGCTGTACTTCCTGATCGTCGTCGCCGTGCTGCTGCTGGGTTACGCGGGCGTGCTGGTGAGTTTCGTCCGCAAGGGCCGCAAGATCCCGCCGTCGGCGTACCTGGTGCTGGCCGCGCTGAACGGCCTGATCCTCGCCGCGGTGATCGCATGGGCGGTCGCCCGCCGCTGAGCGGGTGTTAAGAGGGGCCCCCGCCTCTACCGAAGGCGTTAAGCAGGGGCCCCTCCTTTCACAGCCGGCGGCGGACGTCGTCGGCTGTGGAGGGGCCGGGCTGCCACGGGGCCACCCAGGGGAGGTCGGCGGGGGGCGTGAGGACGCCGGCCTCCACCGAGGCGTACCGGCCGGCGACGATCCGCTTCGCGGCGGCCACGTCGACCGAGTCGGTGTTCGACCACAGGCCGGTGAACAGCTCGTCGACGCGCAGCCGCGCCTGCCGGCAGAACAGGTCGGCCAGCTCGACGTTCTCCGGGTGCTCGGCCAGCTCGGCGTAGGCCCGGACGCAGACCGCGGACATCGCGAACAGCTCCGCGCCGATGTCCACCACCCGGCCCAGGAACGCCTGCTTGCGCTCCATCTTTCCCTGCCAGCGGGACATCGCGTAGAAGGTCGAGCGGGCCAGCTTGCGGGAGGTCCGTTCGACGTGCCGCAGGTGCCCGGCCAGCGGCCCGAACTCCTGGTACGCCCCGGGCGCCTGCCCCCGGCCGACCGCCAGGGTGGGCAGCCACTTCGCGTAGAACGCGCCGGCCCGGGCGCCCGCCTTCGCCTTGCGGCCCAGCCCGGCGTCCGGGTCGATGATGTCGCCGGCCACCGACAGGTGCGCGTCGACCGCCTCCCGGGCGATCAGCAGGTGCATGATCTCGGTGGAGCCCTCGAAGATGCGGTTGATCCGCAGGTCGCGCAGGAGCTGCTCGACCGCGGCCGGGCGCTCGCCCCGGGCCTCGAGCGAGTCGGCCGTCTCGTAGCCGCGCCCGCCCCGGATCTGGATCAGCTCGTCGGCGATCCGCCAGGCCATCTCGCTGGCGTACAGCTTGACCAGCGCCGCCTCGATCCGGATGTCGTTGCGGTCGTCGTCGGCGAGCAGGCAGGACAGGTCCAGCATGGACTCCATGCCGTACGTGGTGGCGGCGATGAACGCCAGCTTCTTCGCCACCGCCTCGTGCTCGCCGACCGGCCGGCCCCACTGGACCCGGTCGCCGGCCCACTCCCGGGCCACGTTGAGCGCCCACTTGCCGGCGCCCACGCACATCGCCGGCAGCGACAGCCGGCCGGTGTTCAGCGTGGTCAGCGCGATCTTCAGGCCCTTGCCCTCGCCGCCGATCACGTTCTCCCGGGGCACGAACACGTCGTGGAACCGGGTGAGGCTGTTCTCCAGGCCGCGCAGCCCGACGAAGGAGTTGCGCCGCTCCACGGTGATGCCCTCGCTGTCGCCCTCCACCACGAACGCGGTGATCCCGCCGCGCCGCCCCTCGCCGGCGGGCACCCGGGCCATCACCACCAGCAGGGTGGCGACCGTGCCGTTGGTGGCCCACAGCTTCACCCCGTTGAGCCGGTAGCCGGCGCCGTCGGCGGTCGGCTCGGCGGTGGTGGCGAGCCGGGCCGGGTCCGAGCCGACGTCCGGCTCGGTGAGCAGGAACGCGGACACCTCACCGGCGGCCAGCCGGGGCAGGAAACGGTCCTTCTGCTCGGGCGTGCCGAACATCTTCAACGGCTGCGGCACGCCGATCGACTGGTGCGCGGAGAGCAGCGCGCCGATCGCCGGGCTCACCGAACCGGCGAGCATCAGCGCCCGGCAGTAGTGCAGGTTGCTCAGCCCCAGGCCGCCGTACCTCCGGTCGATCTTCATGCCGAACGCGCCGAGCCGGGCCATCCCGTGGAACACCTCGTCCGGGATGCGCGCGTCGCGCTCGATCGCCGCGCCGTCCACCTCGCTGCCCAGGTACGCCCCGAACGCGCCGAGGAACTCGTCGGCGCGGGCCACGTCGGCCGGGTCGGACCGGGGCCAGGGGTCGATCAGGTCGAGCCGGAACCGGCCGAGGAACAGCTCCTTGCCGAAGCTGGGCCGGTCCCAGGCCGACTCGCGGGCCGCCTCGGCGACCTGGCGGGCCTCCTTCTCCGAGACCTGGCCCGCCTCGGTGGGTAGCGGCCCCACCCCGTCGGCATTGTTCTGGGTCGTGGTCACGGCTGCCTCCTGGATGGTCGGTCCGGATGCGACGAAAACGACGCTACCCCCGGGTGTTACCCAGGGGTAGCGTCGCGTGCACGCCCGATTTGGCGGACCGTCAGTCGCCGGTGAGCGTCGCCGGGTCGTCGTCATCGTCGTCGACGTCGTCCTCGCCCCAGTTGCGCCGGGCGAACGGCAGGATGGCCCAGAAGAGCAGGAACCAGACGCCGGTGACCGCGCTGAGCAGGAACGCGATCGGCCGGTCCAGCACGAAGTCGCTGACCAGCAGGACCGCGCTGACCATCGCGATCAGCATGAAGAACAGGCCGCCGGTGGCCATCCGGTGGGCGAAGCGGACCAGTTCCGGCTTGCGGCCCTGGCGGAACAGCGCCCGGTGGAACGCCACCGGCGAGATGATCATCGCGGCGGACGCGGCGGCCGCCAGCAGCGCCACGATGTAGACGTCACGCTGGAACTCCGTGGTCCGGGTGAACCCGTTGCTGAACGGCAGCGTCAGCAAGAACGCGAAGAGGATCTGCACGCCGGTCTGCGCGACGCGAAGCTCCTGGAGCAGGTCGGCGAAGTTGCGCTGCCACCGCTGCTTCTCGGATTCCTTGGACACTCGTGAACCTCCGGGGAAGACGGCACGGCCGGCGGGTGAACGCCCGCCGGCAGCAGCGCCTTTGCCCGATTCGGATGATCACGAAACCGACTCAGGATCCGCGCCGGATCCGCCCCGCGTACCGCGCCTCCAGCTCGGCGTTGTGCTCGTCGCCGCCAGTGATGTTGGCGGACAGGTAGACCGGTGGCCGCTCCCCCGCCGCGAGCAGCCGGGACACCACCTCGACGGTGATCTGCTGGGCCAGCAGCGCCGCGGTGATCGAGGAGACCGCGCCGACCGCGCCGCCCCCGGGCAGCGGCAGCGTGGCGTCGCCGTACGGGGCGCCGTTGTCCAGCACCACGTCGGCGAAGTCGGCGAGCTTGCGACCGGACGGGTGCCGCGACGTCATCCCCGCCGAGTGCCGCGACGAGGTGATCGCCACCAGGCCGTGACCGCGCTCCTTGACGACGGACGCGAACTCCACCATCGCCCCGTTCACCCCAGAGTTGGAGGCGAGCACGAACACGTCCGGCGGCCGGACCGGGGCCAGCTCGTAGAGGCGGTGCGCCACCGCCGGATCGCGTTCCAGCTTCGGGCCGAGCACGTCGGCCGGGTCGCCGCCGACCAGGACCAGGTCGCGCAGCGCGATCCGGTTGGTGGGCACCAGCCCGCCGGCCCGGCCGGCGATCTCCATGGCCAGCGCCTCGGAGTGCCCGGTGCCGAACGCGTGCACCACCGCGTCGGCGCGGACCGCCGCGGCGATCAGGTCGGCCGCCGCGGCCACGTTCTCCCGCTGCTCGGCGGCCACCCGCCGCATCGTCGACGTCACCGTCTCCAGGTACGCCTCGGCACTCACCGTCATCTCGTCTCCGTCCCTGCGGTCCGGGCGAGGATCGCCTCGGCCAGCGGGCCGGGCGCCTCGTCGGGAATCCAGTGGCTGACCCCGGGGAGCACCACGAAGCGGTAGTCACCGGTGACGCGCGCCGCGCACGCCTCGGCCGCGGTCCGGCCGATCGCCACGTCCCTGTCGCTCCAGACGTACGTGGTCGGCACCGCCACCGGCCCGACCGCCTTCATGTCCGACCCGCTCATCGCCCGATACCAGTTCAGCGCGGCGGTGAGCGCGCCCGGCTCCCGCATCGGGTCGGCGTAGCGGGCCACCGTGGCCTCGTCACCGACCCCGCGCAGCAGCCGGCGCAGCGCGGCCCCACGCATCGCCAGCAGCACCTTCTCGGCCTTGCCCGGCATCCGGAACAGCGCCATGTAGGCGGACTTCGCCTTCTGCCGCGCGTCGGTGGCGAGCGCGTGCCCCATCGCGGCCGGGTGCGGCACCGACACCGCGGTCAGCGTCCGCACCCGCTGCGGGTGCGCCGCCGCCAGCCCCCAGGCCACGATCGCGCCCCAGTCGTGGCCGACCAGGTGGGCGGTGGTCACCCCGAGCGCGTCCAGCACGGCCGCCGCGTCGGCCACCAGCTCCGGAATCCGGTACGCCTCGACGGCGTCCGGCCGCGCGCCGGGCGAGTAGCCGCGCTGGTCGAGCGCGTACGTGCGCAGCCCGGCGGCGTGCAGCGCGGGCGTCACCGCGTCCCACTCGCCGGCGTGCTGCGGGAAGCCGTGCAGCAGCAGGACGGGTTCGCCGTCCTCCGGGCCGCCGGTGCGTACGTCGAACGTCAGGCCCCGCGCCTCGATCCGCATGATCGCCACCGTAGCCGACAGACGCCCTGCTGGGCCCGGGGCCGGCGTCGGTGCTAGCGTCTGCGACGAGACAACTTCACATCCGACAGGGGAGCGCACAGCGCTGAGAGTGCGGGCCGGTGCCCGCAGACCCTCGAACCTGATCTGGGTAATGCCAGCGCAGGGAGTTCGGTCGACCTCCAGCCGCGCCGCCGTCCGGGCGTTTCCGGGCGCGGCGTGCGTCTTCTCCTGGTTCCTCACCACGAACTGGGAGTCCGCCATGAACCACACCGACAGCAACCGCTGGCGTACCGTCGACATCGTCGTCGCCTCGGTCATCGCCGTCACCTTCGGCGTCGTCTTCTGGGCCTGGGGCCTGCTCTGGAGCGCCACCGACGCGGCGTTCGCGTTCTTTCCGCCGGCGCAGGCGGTGCTCTACGGCGTCTGGCTGATCCCGGCGGTGCTCGCCGGCCTGATCATCCGCAAGCCCGGTGCCGCGCTCTACTGCGAGACGGTGGCCGCGATCGTCTCCGCGCTGCTGGGCAGCCAGTGGGCGGGCATCGTGATCCTCCAGGGCCTGATGCAGGGCATCGGCGCCGAACTGGCGTTCGCCGTGTTCCGCTACCGCTCGTTCAAGCTGCCGGTGGCGGTGCTGGCCGGCGCGCTCACCGGCCTCGGTGCGGCGATCTTCGACTTCGTCTACTGGAACAAGGCCTACGAGCTGACCAACTACCGCATCCCCTACGCGCTGATCACCATCGTCAGCGCCACCGTCGTCGCCGGCCTCGGCGCGTGGGTGCTCACCCGGGCCCTGGCCAACACCGGCGTCCTGGACCGCTTCCCCGCCGGCCGAGACCGAGCCCTGGTCTGACGGGGATCCCACTGTCGATCATGAAGTTGACGGTGGATTCGGCGCGTTGTGGTGCCGTCAACTTCATGATCGACGAGGCGGAGGGGGTGGCGCGGTGAGCGGGGTGGTTCTGCGGGGGTTCGGGTGGCGGCACGGGGGCGGAAACGCTGGGCGGTGCGTCAGGTCGACCTGCGCGTGGAGAGCGGGGAGCGGGTGCTGCTGCTCGGGGCGTCGGGGGCGGGCAAGAGCACGCTGCTGGCGGCGCTGGCCGGGCTGCTGCCCGAGGACTCCGGCGAGCAGGAGGGCACCGTCGAGATCGACGGGCTCGACCCGCGCAAGGCCCGCGAACGGGTCGGCGTCGTCTTCCAGGACCCGGAGACCCAACTCGTGATGGCCCGCTCCGGCGACGACGTCGCGTTCGGGCTGGAGAACCGGGGCGTACCGGCCGAGGAGATCTGGCCCCGGGTGGACGAGGCGCTGCGCCGGGTCGGCTTCCCCTACCACCGGGACCGCCCGACCGCCGCGCTCAGCGGCGGTGAGCAGCAGCGGCTGGCCCTCGCCGGGGCGCTGGCGCTGCGACCGGGACTGCTGCTGCTGGACGAACCCACCGCCAACCTCGACCCGGCCGGCGCCACGCTGGTCCGCCGCGCCGTCGCGGACGCGCTCGACGCGGACACCACACTGATCCTGGTCGAACACCGGGTCGCCGAGGCACTGCCGCTCGTCGACCGGGTGGTGGTGCTGGAACCCGGCGGCGGGGTGCGCGCCGACGGCCCGCCCGAGGCGGTCTTCGCCGCGCACGGCGACGCGCTGGCCGCCGCCCGGGTCTGGGTGCCCGGCCACACCGTGCCGCCCCGGCACGCCGGCACGCCGGCCGGCGACGAGCTGCTCACCGCCGACCGGCTCGGCCTGCCACCCCGGCTGGCCCCCACCGACCTGCGGGTACGCGCTGGCGAGGCGCTCGCCGTGCTCGGCCCGAACGGCGCCGGCAAGTCCACCCTGGCACTGCTCCTCGGCGGCCTGATGCGCCCCGGCGGCGGCACGGTCACCGCCTCCGCCGACCTGGCCGGGCGGGACGCGCGTACTCCCCCGCACCGCTGGCGGGCGCCGGCGCTGGCCGGTCGGATCGGTTCGGTCTTCCAGGACCCGGAGCACCAGTTCGTCACCGCCACGGTCCGCGACGAGCTGGCACTCGGCCCGCGCCGGACCGGCCGCTCCGAGGCGGAGGTCACCACCACCGTGGACGCGCTGCTGGAGCGGCTGCGGCTGGACCGGCTCGCCGGCGCCAACCCGTACACCCTCTCCGGTGGCGAGGCGCGGCGGCTGAGCGTGGCGACCGCCCTGGCCACCGCGCCCCGCCTGCTGATCTGCGACGAGCCCACGTTCGGCCAGGACCGGCGCACCTGGCGGGAGCTGGTCGACCTGCTGGCCGAGCTGCGCGACGCCGGGCACGGCGTGGTCGCGGTGACCCACGACGCGGACTTCGTGGCCGCGCTGGCCGACCGGACGCTCACCCTGACCCGCCCGGCCGGGTCCGCCGACCCGGACCGTCCCGGTGCGGGGCGGCCGCCGTCGCCGCCGGGCCGCGGGGCGGGTGCGACGTGATCGACCTCGAACCGGTGGCCACGCCGGGCGCGCCCTTGGCCCGGCGCAACCCGGTGGCGAAGCTGGCCGCCGCGATGGTGTTCACCATCGTGCTGGTGGCCACGCTGGACCCGGTCGCGCCGGCCATCGCCATCGCCGTCGAGCTGGCCGTGCTGCCGCTGTTCGGCGTCCGCTACCGGGTGCTGGCCCGGCGGGCGTGGCCGCTGCTGGCCGCGGCCGTCGGCATCCTGGTCACCCTGGTGCTCTTCGCCGCCGACCGGTCCGGCCGGGTGCTCGTCGAGGCCGGTCCGGTGCTGGTCACCGAGGGCGTGCTGGTCACCGCGCTCGGGCTGGTGCTGCGGATGCTCGCGGTGGCGCTGCCCGGCATCATCGTCTTCGCCACCACCGACCCGACCGAACTGGCCGACGCGCTGATCCAGAACGCGAAGGCGCCGGCCCGGTTCGCCATCGGCGCGCTGGCCGCGTTCCGGCTGGTGCCGCTCCTCGAACAGGAGTGGCGGATGATCAGCATGGCCCGGCGGGCCCGGGGCGTGGACGCCGGCCGCAACCCGGTGGCCAAGCTGCGGCTCTTCGCGTCCACCGCGTTCACCCTGCTGGTCGGCGCGATCCGCCGGGGCACCCGCCTGGCGGTGGCGATGGACGCGCGCGGCTTCGACGCGGGCACCCCCCGCACGGTCGCCCGCCAGCAGCGCTTCACCACGGCCGACACCCTGCTCGTGCTCACCGCCGCCCTGCTGGCCGCCGCCGCCCTGACGACAAGCATCCTCCTCGGCACCTTCCGCCCCCTGATCGGCTGACCCCCACCGGGCCCTGCCGCGTCGATCATGAAGTTAGCGGCGGATCTCGTCCGTTTTGTCACCGCCAACTTCATGATCGACGCGGCAGGGCGGGGATCCGGAAAGGGAGTTGTTCGAGGAGGTCGGTCGGTGGGAGCCTTGCCGGCGCGGGGTCAAAGGGGGGTCGCGCGCCGCGTTTCGTGGGTGTGTGCCTCGCACCTCGAGAGACCCATGCCGTTCCACTCGCCGGGCCCGATGAGCGGTGGGTGGAACGCGGTGGGTGTCTACGCGCGCCCGAGACACCCATGCCGTTCCACTCGCCGCCCAGGTGAGCGGTGGGTGGAACGGTGTGGGTGTCTCGGGCCCCGGGGGGCGTGGCGGGTGCACTTCCGGGAAGGTCGGCGCGCTGCCGATCCCGCCCGGGGCCGGCAGCTTCGCGACGGTCAGCTTCGCCGGAAGGCGTAGAAGCGGGTCTGGCCGGCGCGCTGGCTGCTCCCCTTCATCCGGGTGCCTCGGCCACCGGGCGGGCCGGCCTTCGGCGGCGCCGGACGGGTCGGATTCGCTTCGCCCGGGGTCACGCCGGACGGTCCGTCGCCCGGCACCGGAGCGCCGGGTTCCACCAGGCCAGACAGGCTCTCGACGGGTGTCAACGCCGCGGGCGCCGACACTCCCGGCACGACCGGAGCGTCCAAGGTGCCACCCGGCACCACCTCACCGAGCCGGAGCGAAGCGGGCAACGCCGCGTCGGACAACATCGGGCCGGCCGACGCGCCGTCGGACAGCGTCGGGGTGGGCGGCGACGATCTGCGGGACTTCTTCGGGCTGCGCTTCGCGGGCATCCGCGGGCCTCCTGTCTGTCGGGCGCGCCGACCACGGACGCGCCGAGCGGGTGCCCCGGTGCGATCCGACCACGACGGACACCGCACGAACAGCGGCGGGAGGAGGATGCGGACGCCCGGAGCGGGACGGGTCCACGGCGACTGCGGCGGTGGACCGGGCTCGGAGGAAGGGCGTCAGTTACGCATGCCGACACGCTAACCCGACGCGGACCGATGCCACAGCCGAATTACTGGCACCATCGTCGGCATGCTGATCGCGTTCTCGATCACCCCGCTCGGCGTGGGTGAGTCCGTGGGCGACCTGGTCGCCGACGCCGTACGGGTGGTCCGCGAGTCCGGCCTGCCGAACCGGACCGACGCCATGTTCACCACCGTCGAGGGCGAGTGGGACGAGGTGATGACGGTGGTGAAGCGGGCCGTCGACACCGTCGCGGCCCGGGCGCCCCGGGTCAGCCTGGTGCTCAAGGCCGATCTGCGTCCCGGGGTGACCGACGCGTTGACCGCGAAGGTGGCGCACGTCGAGGCGCGTCTCGCCGAAGGGTGAGACACGGCGCCACCGCCTCCTCACCCACCGTCGAGGTGTGGTCCGCTGACGCGGCGACCGCGATACGGTCGCTGGACGGCAACGAGGACGGTCGCAGTACGCGACGCGGACGAGAGGTGGCGGTACGCATGGCAGAACAGGCGACGGCGCAGATCGGGGTCACCGGTCTGGCGGTGATGGGTCGCAACCTGGCCCGGAACCTGGCCCGCAACGGCTTCTCCGTGGCGGTGCACAACCGGTCGCCGGAACGCACCCGCACCCTGGTCGCCGAGCACGGCGACGAGGGCACCTTCGTGCCGTCCGAGTCGCTGGCCGACTTCGTCGGCTCGCTGGAGCGCCCGCGCGCGGTCATCGTGATGGTGAAGGCCGGCGCGCCCACCGACGCCGTGATCGACGAGCTGATCCCGCTGCTGGAGGAGGGGGACATCGTCGTCGACTGCGGCAACGCGCACTTCGCCGACACCCGCCGCCGGGAGGAGGCGCTGCGCGCGCAGGGGCTGCACTTCGTCGGCACCGGGGTCTCCGGCGGCGAGGAGGGCGCGCTGCGCGGCCCGAGCATCATGCCGGGCGGCTCGGCGGAGTCCTACCAGAAGCTGGGCCCCATCTTCGAGAAGATCGCCGCGCAGGTCGAGGGCGAGTCCTGCTGCCGGCACGTCGGGCCGGACGGCGCCGGGCACTTCGTGAAGATGGTGCACAACGGCATCGAGTACGCCGACATGCAGCTCATCGCCGAGGCGTACGACCTGTTGCGGGCCGGCCTGTCGGCGAGCCCGGCGGAGATCGCGGAGATCTTCCGGGAGTGGAACGGCGGCGAGCTGGAGTCGTTCCTCATCGAGATCACCGCCGAGGTGCTCGGCCACACCGACGCGGCGACCGGCCGGGCGTTCGTGGACGTGGTGCTCGACCAGGCCGAGCAGAAGGGCACCGGCCGCTGGACCGTGCAGAGCGCGCTGGACCTGGGCATCCCGATCACCGGCATCGCCGAGGCCACGTTCGCCAGGTCGCTGTCCGGCCACGCCGACCAGCGCGAGGCGGCCCGCCGGGTGTTCGCCGACGCCGGCGAGAAGTGGCAGGTGGACGACCGGGACACGTTCGTCGAGGACGTGCGCCGCGCGCTGCTGGCCAGCAAGATCGTCGCGTACGCGCAGGGCTTCGACCACATCCGCGCCGGCAGCCGGGAGTACGACTGGAACATCGACCTGGGCGGCACGGCCACCATCTGGCGGGGCGGCTGCATCATCCGGGCCCGCTTCCTGGACCGGATCAAGGAGGCGTACGACGGCGAGCCGGACCTGTCGACGCTGCTGGTCGCGCCCTGGTTCGCCGAGCGGGTCAGCGCCGGCGTGCCGGCCTGGCGGCGGGTGGTGGCCGACGCGGCCCGGGCGGGCGTGCCGACCCCGGCCTTCGCGTCGTCGCTGGCCTACTTCGACGCGCTGCGCGCCGAGCGGTTGCCGGCCGCGCTGATCCAGGGCCTGCGGGACAACTTCGGCGCGCACACCTACCACCGGGTGGACCGGGACGGCTCGTTCCACACGCTCTGGGCGGGCGACCGCTCCGAAGTGGAGGGCTGAGGCTCACCACGCCCGCTCGGGCGGGTCGGGGGCCCAGCCGGTGACCGGTTCGCCGGTGGCCAGCTCGCCGATCTCGCCGGAGCGGACCGCCGGGGTGTGCCCGAGGTCGGCGCAGTGCCGCTCGGCCACCCCGGCGCACAGCTCGGCGACCGCCTCCCGACGGGTCGGCTCCACCAGGTCGGCGGCGGCCAGGGCGGCCGTCATCTCGTACCGGAGATCGCGCATCCTCCACCCCCGTGGCGGCGCGTCCCGGCGGCGCGCCCTGCGCCGATGGTAAAGCGGAACGCCCCGCGGATGCGGGGCGTTCCGTGGATGGCCGGTCGACGCCGGCCGGCAGGTCAGAAGAACCGACGTCGCTTGGCCTTCTGCGGCCGGATCAGGTCGGCGCCCTTGGTCAGCAGGCGGCTCACCCCGGTCGGCCCGCGACGGGCCTCCAGGGAGTGGCTGAGCCGACGCGCGCCGGCCGCCGCCAGCGGCACGGCGACCGCCATGACCGCCCACTGCGCGATCCGCTTCTGAATCATGTGGTTCACCTCCGCGTGTGCTGTTGTCCCTACCGGTACCCCGCGCGCCGCGTCGATAAGCGTGAGCTCAGACTCCCGGCGCCACCGGGTTGGGCAGCGCGCCGCCGAAGCGGCGGTCCCGCTGCGCGTACAGCTCGCAGGCGTACCACAGGTGGCGGCGGTCGAAGTCGGGCCAGAGCGTGTCCAGGTAGACCAGCTCCGCGTACGCGGTCTGCCAGAGCAGGAAGTTGGAGATGCGCTGCTCGCCGGAGGGGCGCAGGAACAGGTCCACCTCCGGCACCTCGGGGTGGTAGAGGTAGCGGGCCACCGTCTTCTCGGTGACCTTGTCCGGGTGCAGCCGGCCGGCGGCGACGTCCCGGGCGATCGCCGCGGCGGCGTCGGCGATCTCCGCCTGGCCGCCGTAGTTGACGCAGAACTGCAGCGTCAGCGTGGAGTTGCCGCGGGACATCTCCTCGGCGGTCTGCAGCTCGGAGATGACGCTCTTCCACAGCCGGCCGGCCCGCCCCGACCAGACCACCCGCACGCCGAGGTCGACGAGCTGGTCGCGGCGGCGGCGGATGACGTCGCGGTTGAAGCCCATCAGGAAGCGGACCTCGTCCGGTGAGCGCCGCCAGTTCTCGGTGGAGAACGCGTACGCCGACAGGTAGGGCACGCCCAGCTCGATGGCGCCCTCGATGGTGTCGAACAGGCTGTGTTCGCCCTGCTCGTGCCCCTTGGTGCGGGGCAGCCCGCGCTCCTTGGCCCAGCGGCCGTTGCCGTCCATCACGATGGCGATGTGCCGGGGCAGCGCGGCGGCCGGCAGCGCCGGCGGGCGGGCGCCGGACGGGTGCGGGGTCGGCGGCGACGGCTCGCGGCGGGTCGCCCTCGTCGAACGGATCACTCGGTCATCTCCCTGTTGACACCGGCGGCGGCCGGTCCGTCGCCGGCGCGCGGCGGGACCACACCCGGTCCCGCGCCACCGGGCGGCGGGACCGCGCCGGGCGCCGGGGCACCCCGGTCGACCAGCGGCAGCGAGCGTAGCGCGCGCTCCAGATGCCACTGGAGGTGCGCCGCGACCAGGCCGCTGCACTCGCGGCGGACGGCGGTCTCGGTGACGTCGGCGTACGCCCAGTCGCCGGTGGTCAGCGCGGACATCAGCGTGAGGGTGGCCGGCGCCGGGTGGGCCGCGCCGGGGGGCCGGCAGTCCGGGCAGACGGCGCCGCCGGCCGGCACCGAGAACGCACGGTGCGCGCCCGGCTCGCCGCAGACCGCGCAGGCGGTCAGCGCCGGCGCCCAGCCGGCGTAGGACATGCCGCGCAGCAGGTAGGCGTCGAGCACCAGCGTGGTGGCGTGGTCGCCGCGGGCCAGGGACTTCAACGCGCCCAGGGTGAGTTGGAACAGCCGCAGCGACGGCTCCCGCTCGACCGGGGTCAACCGCTCGGCGGTCTCGGCGATCGCGCTGGCCGCCGTGTAGCGGGGGTAGTCGCCGAGGAACCGCTTGCCGTACAGCTCGATCGCCTCGACCTGGCTGACGGTGTGCAGCGAGCTGCCCTGGTTGCCCTTGGGGTCACCGGCGAGCTGGAGGTCGACGTGCCCGAACGGCTCCAGCCGGGCGCCGAACCGGCTCATGGTGCGCCGGACGCCCCGGGCCACCGCGCGCAGCCGGCCGTGCCGGCGGGTGAACAGGGTGATGATCCGGTCGGACTCGCCCAGCTTCTGCACGCGCAGCACCACCGCGTCGTCGCGGTAGAGCTGTCGGCGGTATCCGGCCATCGGTCCATTCTCTCTCGGGGTGCGATCTCAGGGTCGGCTCGGGGTGGACCGGCGGCCGATCCCGGATGTGCCGGCCACCCCGCCCGCCCTAGGGTTCTGGCCATGGTTCCGCTCCGAACGGGTCACCGGCCCCGCGTCGCCGGCCGGGCACGCGGTGTGGTGGCCGCGACCGCCGCCGCCACGCTCATCGTGCTCGCCGGGTGTGACACCCTGTCGTTCCGCCGGCTCGACTACGACCAGACCGAGCGCGCGAAGGTCACCCGGATCACCGTCGACGGCGGCGGCTCGGGCGACGTGGTGGTGCGGGCCAACGGCCCCGCCGACCAGGTGAAGATCAAGCGCACGGTGCGCTACCAGGGCGGCGAGCCGGACAGCCGCTACACGCTCAAGGGCGACGAGTTGGTGCTGCCCACCGACTGCGGCCACCGGTGCAGCATCTCCTGGGAGGTCACCGCGCCGAAGGGCGTGGCGGTGCGCGGCGGCACCGACTCCGGCACCGTCGACCTCACCGACGTCGGCGCGGTGGAGTTCACGCTCAGCTCCGGCGACCTCACCGTCAACGGGGCGAGCGGCGAGGTGCGCGCCGCCACCACGTCCGGCAACATCCGGCTGGTCGAGGCGGCCGGCCCGGTCCGGCTGCGCGCCAACTCCGGCGACATCGAGGCCCGCCGGCTCGCCTCCGCGGTCGACGCGGAGACCACCTCCGGCAACCTCACCGTCGAGCTGGACCAGCCGGCCCCGGCCCGACTGCACGCCACCAGCGGGAACGTCGACCTGGCCGTACCGGCCGGCCGTTACCGGGTGCGGGCCGACGCCAGGTCCGGCGACACCGACGTGCAGGTGACCAACGACCCGGGCGCGTCGCTGCTGCTCGACGTCTCCGCGACCAGCGGAAACGTCACCGTAACCGGCCGCTGAGCGGGTCGGCGGACCCGTCGGGGCTGCGGCGCGGCGCCGGCGCCCGGGCCGCGGCGCCGACCAGCCCGCCCGCCGCGCCGGCCGGGGCCGGGCTCGCCGGGGCGTCGGCCGCCCGTTCCGCCGCCGACCGCCGGGGCTTGCCCGGCACCAGTTCCGGGGTACGTCGGGCGGCCACGTCCTCGACCCAGCCGACCAGCAACGTCACCACGCCGACCAGGGCGAGGACCAGCCCCACCCGCACCCACAGGCCGACCGGGTCGGTGGTCGACCAGCCCACCAGGCCGACCAGCGGGGTGAGCGCCACCACGAACGGCATGTGCCACAGGTAGACGGTCAGCGCCCGGCGGTTCACCACGGTCACCGCCCGGCCGAACGCCGGGAACCGGTCGACCCAGGCCGCACCGGTCGGCGCCCGGCCGATCGCCACCAGGATGAACGCCGTCGCCCAGAGCGCGTTGCCGAGCGGGATGTCGTTGATGTCGTAGCCGCGCGGGCCGGGGTGGGTGACGATCCAGGCCCCGCCGGCCGCGGCGAGGACACCGGCGAGCGGCAGCAGCACCCGGTTGCGCATCCGCCGCAGCAGACCGTCGTGGTGGGCGAAGCCGAGCAGCCAGGCGCCGAAGTAGAGACCGAACTCGCGCAGCACGGTCGGCGGGTTCAGCAGGACGCCGAACTCGATCGCGGCCAGCAGCGCGTACGGGGCGGCCACCGTGGGCAGCGGCGCGCGGCGGAACAGCCAGAGCGCCAGCGGGGACGCGAGCACGAACCACAGGTAGTCCCGCAGGTACCAGATCGGGCTGAGCGCCAGCCCGCCCCAGTAGTTGGCCGGCGGGTCACTGATCGGGAAGAGCCAGAGCAGCACCTTCGGGCTGAACGGCAGCCCGGTGAGCAGCATCGCCGGCACGAAGACCGCGGCGAGCACCCAGAGCGAGGGCAGCAGGCGCCGCAGCCGGCGCGCCACGGCGGGCACCCCGGTGCGGTCCAGCGACGCCGCCATCAACGACCCGGCCAGCGCGAACATCACCGCCATCGCCGGGAACACCAGCGTGAGCGTGGCGTAGCCGGTGACGTGGTAGGTGACGACTCGCAGGATGGCCAGGAAACGCAGCAGGTCGAGGTAGCGGTTTCGCATCAGCTCGCAGCAGGGTCCGGGGGCATGAACACAAGCCCCTACCCTGCTCCGGCGAGCTGTGAAACGTGTAAGGACGTCCGGTCGGGGTGAGATGCCCCATAGGCCTGGCTGAACCTGACCTCAGAACCCCAGCTTGCGGAGCTGCTTCGGGTCGCGCTGCCAGTCCTTCGCCACCCGCACGTGCAGATCCAGGTAGACCCGGGTGCCCAGCAACTCCTCGATCTGCCGGCGCGCGGTGCTGCCCACGTGCTTGAGCCGGCTGCCCCGGTGACCGATCACGATCGCCTTCTGGCTCGGCCGCTCCACGTAGAGATCCGCGTAGATCTTCGTGAGGTTGCCCTCCGGGATCATCTCCTCCACCACCACCGCGATGGAGTGCGGCAGCTCGTCGCGGACCCCCTCCAGCGCCGCCTCCCGCACCAGCTCGGCGACGAGCACCTGCTCCGGGTCGTCGGTGAGCATGTCGTCCGGGTAGAGCTGCGGCGACTCCGGCAGGTAGTCGGTCATCACGTCGACGAGCGTGTCGACCTGGTGCCCGGAGACCGCGCTCACCGGCACCACCGCCGCGAAGTCGGCCAGCTCACTCACCGCGAGCAACTGCTCGGCCAGCCGCTTCTTGTCCACCAGGTCGGTCTTGGTGACCACGGCCAGCACGGTGGCCTTCAGGCTGGACAGCTCGCCGGTGATGAACCGGTCACCCCGGCCGATCGGCTCGTTCGCCGGCACGCACAACCCGATCACGTCGACCTCGCTCCAGGTCTCCCGGACCAGGTCGTTCAGGCGCTCCCCGAGCAGCGTGCGGGGCCGGTGCAGGCCCGGCGTGTCGACCAGCACGAGCTGCGACTCCGGCCGGTGCAACACGGCCCGGATGATGTGCCGGGTGGTCTGCGGCTTGCTCGACGTGATCGCGATCTTGGTGCCGACGATCGCGTTGGTCAACGTCGACTTACCGGCGTTCGGCCGGCCGACGAAACAGGCGAAACCAGCGCGGTAGGGACGCGCCTCGGGCGTGGTCACTCGACCACCGTGCCGAGCACGGCGCCGTCCGGCGCGGCCACGTGGATCGGCGCGTCGACGGACAGGTCACGCACCGCCGCGTGCCCCGCCCCGTCGAGCGTCGACGCCTCGGTCACCACCACCGCGGCCTCCAACCGGCTCGCGCCGGCGGCCACCGCCGACGCGACCGCCAACTGGAGCGCGGTCAGGGCCAGCGACGGCAGCGCCACGCTGGCCGCCGCGTACGTCCGGCCGTCCTGGTCGCGGACCGCCGCGCCCTCCACGGCCCCCACCCGGCCCCGCGCGCCCCGGGCCAGCACGACGAGCTTGGCGTCCTCGGCGCTCAGCTCGGCCGGATCGGCGGGCGTGGGCAGTGCGGCCGGCACGGCGGCTGACTCAGGCATCGGCGGGTTGCCTCTCCTCGGAACGGTTGGGGTTGCCACCGGACTCGGCCGGCCCCGCGCCCTCCGGCGCGGAACCCGGCCCGGCCCGGCTCACCAGGACGGTGTCGATCCGGTTGCGCCGGCCGGTGGTGCCCTCGGCGATCAGGCGCAGACCGGCCACCTCGGCCCCGGAGCCCGGGATGGGCACCCGACCGAGCGCCTGGGCGAGCAGGCCACCGACCGTCTCCACCTCGTCGGTGGGCAGCTCGGTGTCGAACAGCTCGCCCAGATTCTCCACCGGCAGCCGCGCGGTCACCCGCACGGCCCCGTCCGGCAGGTGCTCCACCGGTGGGCGTTCGACATCGTACTCGTCGGTGATCTCACCGACGATCTCCTCCAGGATGTCCTCGATGGTGACCAGGCCGCCGGTGCCGCCGTACTCGTCCACCACGATGACCAGGTGGTTGCGGGCCGCCTGCATCTCGGAGAGCAGATCGTCCACCGGCTTGGACTCCGGCACGAACGTCGCCGGGCGCATCAGCTCGGCCACCGGCATCTGCCGCGCCCCCCGGTCGCCCTGGGTACGCCGGATCAGATCCTTCAGGTAGAGCACCCCGAGCACGTCGTCGACGTTCTCGCCGATCACCGGGATGCGGGAGAACCCGGAGCGCAGGAACAGCGCCAGCGCCTGGGCCAGCGTCTTGCGCTCCTCGATCCACACCATCTCGGTGCGCGGCACCATCACCTCCCGGGCGATGGTGTCACCGAGCGCGAAGACCGAGTGGATCATCTGGCGTTCACCGTGCTCCACCACGCCCCGCTGCTCGGCCAGGTCGACCAGCTCACGCAGCTCCACCTGGGTGGCGAACGGCCCCTCGCGGAACCCCTTGCCCGGCGTGACCGCGTTGCCGATCAGGATCAGCAGCGAGGCCAGCGGGTTGAGCGCCCGACCCAGCCAGCGCACCAGCGGCGCGACCGCCCGGCCGACCGCGTACGCGTGCTGGCGGCCCAGCGTGCGCGGCGCCACACCGACCACCACGAAGCTCACCACGGTCATCGCCCCGGCGGTCACCAGCGCCGCCCGCCAACCGGCGCCGAACGTGTCCACCGCCACCAGCGCCACCAGCGTGGTCGCGGTCAGCTCCGCCAGCAGGCGCAGCAGGAGCAGCAGGTTGAGGTGGCGGACCACGTCACCGGCGACCGCCTGGAGCGCACGCGCGCCGCGCGCCCCGTCCCGGGCCAGCTCGGCGGCACGGGCCGGGGACACCGCGGCCAACGCCGCCTCGGTCATCGCGATCAGGCCGGCGAGCACCACCAGCCCGGCCCCGAAGAACAGGAGCTGGAGATCGGGCAGACCGGCCGGGGAACCGGCCGCCGCTAGGGAAACCATCACTGCGACCGGGTCGACCGCCAGCTGGCCAGCAGCCGGGCCTGGAGACCGAACATCTCCCGCTCCTCCTCGGGCTCGGCGTGGTCGTAGCCGAGCAGGTGCAGCACGCCGTGCACGGTGAGCAGGTGCAGCTCGTCGGCGGCGGAGTGCCCGGCGGCCGCCGCCTGCTTGCCCGCCACCTCCGGGCACAGCACGATGTCGCCGAGCAGCGCCGGCTCGCCGCCCGCCGGGGCGCTCTCCCCCGGCCCGTGGTCGACGCTGCCCTCGTCCATGGGGAAGGCGAGCACGTCGGTCGGGCCGTCACCGCCCATCCAGCGGTGGTTCAGCTCCGACATGTATTCGATGTCGACCAGCAGCACGGACAGCTCGGCGAGGGGGTTGACCCCCATCTCGTCGAGGGCGTGCCGGGCGACGGCGAGCACGGCGTCGGTGTCGACGTCGACACCGGACTCGTTGGCGATCTCGATGGACAACTCTGTCTTCCTCTGAATGGGTTAGCGGCGCCGGCCGGCCCGGCCGCCCTGGGCGGTCCGCCCCGGCACGGCGTGCACGCTCTGCGCCTGCTGGTTCTCCCGCTCGGCGTCCCAGCGGGCGTACGCGTCGACGATCTCGCCCACCAGCTTGTGGCGAACCACGTCCGAGCTGGAGAGCTGGGCGAAGTGCACATCCTCGACGTTGTTCAGGATCTCCCGGACCACCCGCAGGCCGCTGCTCGTCCCGCCGGGAAGGTCCACCTGGGTGATGTCGCCGGTGACCACGATCTTCGAGTTGAAGCCGAGCCGGGTGAGGAACATCTTCATCTGCTCGGGCGTGGTGTTCTGCGCCTCGTCCAGGATGATGAACGCGTCGTTGAGCGTGTTGTGGGTGACCAGGAAGTCGTCGGTGACGTAGAGCGAGTCCTCCGCCGCGACCTGGATGCACATCGTCTCCTGCACCCCCGCCGGGAGGATCGAGTCGATGAACCGCATCGGCCGGCCGCCACCGTGCTCGTCGTAGAGCCGGCGCTTGCGCGACAGGCGGAACGGCGCGACGTCGGCCGGAAGACGGATCTCCACGACGTAGGCGTCGGAACGGTACGGAACCGGACGGCCCTTCGCCAGCCCGGGCTTGCGGCCCTCGGCCGGGCGGACCCGCGCCGTGGCCACCCCGCCGAGCGACTCGACCAGGTGGACCACGTCGTCGCACAACTGAGCGGACGTGGTCGTGTACTGCACCCGGCACGTGCGCCCGGCCTGGGTGACCGGCCCGCCATCGGTGTCGAGCAGGCCCTGCAGGACCGCGAGCCGGACGCCGACGCTGTTGTTCAGGTAGACCTCGGGGACGAACTTCGTGCCCGAGGTGGCCCCGGCCAGCCCCAGCTCGCGGACGGCCGCCGTCACCGGGTTGACCACGATCACGCCACCGCGGTGCCCGTTGACGTGCCGGAGGACATAGTCGTAGTCGTTCTTCCGAACCAGTTGAATGTCGACCAGCGCCTCCTCCAGCGCGGTCGCCAACTCCGGGTCGGCGGTGCAGAAGGCCGGCGTGGTGCGGCACGAGATCGTGCCGTCACCCAGCAGCAGCCCGAGCGCGTACGGGTCGAGCGGAACCGACCGCGGCTCCATCTGCACCGGCGCGACGAGCGGCAGCTCGTAGCGGCGGGTGTGCCCCCGCCACTCCTTGCCGATCATCTCCTGCGTCTCGATCGTGCGCCGCCTGCCGCGACGCTTGTCGTCAGGCGTGGCCACGGTCCACAGGTGCTCGCCGCAGCAGAGCGTGGACGCGCCGTCCTGGGTGGTGACCCGGTAGACCTGCTTCGGGCCCTGCGGATAGATGCCGATCACCGGCGTGGGCGTTCCGTTCGAGCCGATGACCAGGTCACCGACCTGGAGCGAGCCGAACGGCCGGAATCCCGCCGGGGTCAGCACCCGGGCGTCGTACGGCTGCGCCCGGCCCCTCATGTATGCCAGCGGCGCGACCTCGATGGTGCCGGCGGCCATCAGCTTCGGGATGGACTCCGGGTCGAGCATGTCGTGCAGCGCGTCGTAGAGCGGGCGCAGGTAGGGGTCGATCTTCTCGTTCAGGGTGCCGGGCAGGAAGCCGAGCCGCTCGCCCGCCTCGACCGCCGGCCGGGTCAGGATGATCCGGTTGACCTGCTTGGCCTGGAGCGCCTGGACGGCCTTCGCCATCGCCAGGTAGGTCTTGCCGGTGCCGGCCGGGCCGATGCCGAAGACGATGGTGTGCGAGTCGATCGCGTCGACGTAGCGCTTCTGCCCGAGCGTCTTGGGACGGATGGTGCGCCCGCGCCGGGAGAGGATGTTGAGCGTCAGGACCTCGGCGGGCCGCTCGGCGCTGCCCTGTTCGAGCATGCCGACGGTACGCCGGACGGCGTCTGTGGTCAGGGTCTCGCCTTTCTCGATCAACTCGAGGAGCTCACTGAAGAGACGCTCGGCGAGGGCGTTGTCGGCGGGCGCGCCGGTGATGGTGATCTCGTTGCCGCGCACGTGGACGTCGCTGGTGACCGAGCGTTCGACGAGTCGCAGGATCTCGTCGCCCGCGCCGAGCAGGTTCACCATGATCTTCGGGTCGGAGACCGTGATCCTGGTCTGCGCCCGGGACGGGCCGGGAGGTGGGGTGCCGGTCATAGGTCGGGCCGTGGGGCCCTGCGCCACCTGCTCTCCGATCTCGGTGCCGGGCCCTGCTGGCGCGGCGGACGACAGCTCCCATCGTATCGGGTCGACACCGCGGGCACCGCGCCCATTTCCGGTGCTCGGCGGTCAGCCACCGGCCCGGAAGTCGTAGCCGCCGAACGTCTCCTGGGCGCGGGTGAAACGGTAGGTCGCCCAGTGCATCCGAACCACCACGCCGTGTTCGTCCCGGGTGAGCCGCAGCAGCTCGCCCGACTCCCGCCCGGAGATGGTGCGGAACACGTCCGGCCGCTCCGCCAGCGGCGCGAACACCGCCGGCGGCTTCCCGGCCGGATCGTCCGCGCCCCGCGCCCGCAGCGCCCCGTCGTGCCAGGAGAAGACGTACTCGAAGCCCTCGCCCCACCAGCGGCCCAGCATGCCGCGCAGGTGCGCGGGCGCGGGCGGGCCGGGACGCCACGGCTCGATCTCGGCCGGGTCGTGCTCGGCGGCGGCGGCCAGCAGCGCGTGCGCCAGGTCCAAGACCTCCACCCCGGCGCCGGACGAACCGAGCACCGCGCACCCCATGGCGCCGGCGGTGCCCGCCCCGCCGCGCCGGCCGTAGACGGCGGCCAGGAAACCGGGCATCGCCCCGTCGTGCCCCACGTGGGTCACCCGGTCCGGCTGCGGCACCAGGATCAGCCCGAGGCCGAAACCGGCCGCCCAGAGCGACTCGTCGGTCGTGGTGAGCGGCCAGCGCATCTCCTCGACGGTGGCCGGGGCGAGCACCGCGCCGGCCGGGTCGAGCGCGGCCGGGTCGGCCAGGAAGGCCGCCCAGCGGGCCATGTCCGACGCGGTGCTCCAGAGCTGGGCGGCCGGCGCCACCGCGCCGAAGTCGGTGGGCGGCTCCGGGTGCGCCTCGTCGGAGTAGGCGTCGACCAGGTGCCCGGTGGCGGCCCGCTCCCCCGGCACGGTGGCGGTGGCGGCCAGCCCGAGCGGAGTGAGGACCCGGTCGGCGAGCACCTCGGCCCAGGTGCCGCCGCGCCGCCGGGCGACCAGCTCGCCGAGCAGCGCCACACCGAGGTTGGAGTAGTGGAAGCGGCGGCCGGTGGGCAGCACCCGCTCGGCCCGGGCCAGGTCGGCCAGCAGCTCCTCGACGGCCGGGGCGCGCAGGCTGTCCCACACGTCGCCGTGCGGCTCGCGTTGCAGGCCGGCGGTGTGCGACAGCAGCCGGCGCACGGTCAGCTCGCCGTGCGCGGGCAGGTCGAGGTGCCGCCCGACCGGGTCGTCCAGGTCGAGCAGGCCGTCGTCGCGGCACTGCATGACCAGCGCGGCGGTGAAGGTCTTGGTGACCGAGCCGATCCGGAAGACCGTCTCCTCGTCGAGCGGCGTGTCGTTGCCGGTGCCGCCCACCGCGCAGGTCCAGAGCGGGCGGTCCGCCCGGTGCAGGGCCGCCGACACGGCCGGGATGCGCCCCTTCGCCTGGGCCTGCCGCGTCATCCGGCCGAGCCGGTCGGAGATCGTGGTCACCGGTCAGCGGCAGAGCATCGGGCCCAGCGGCGCGCCGCCGAGCAGGTGGGCGTGCACGTGGAAGACCTCCTGGCCGCCGTACGGGCCGGTGTTGAACATGAGCCGGAACCCGTCCACCGTCAGGCCCTCCTCCTCGGCCACCAGCGCGGCGGTCTGGAGCAGCTCGCCGGCGAGCGTCGGGTCGCCCTGCGCCAGCGTGGCCACGTCCGCGTAGTGCTCCTTGGGGATCACCAGCACGTGGGTGGGCGCCTTCGGGTCGATGTCCCGGAAGGCGAGGGTGGTGGCGGTCTCGCGGACGATGGTGGCCGGGATCTCCCCGGCGACGATCCGGCAGAACAGGCAGTCGACTCCCATCGCAGCAGTGTAAGGAACATGCGGCAGGATGGCCGGCATGGCGGGACGGGCGGTGCTGGTGACGGGGGCCTCGCGGGGCATCGGGCGGGCGGTGGCGCGGGTGTTCGCGGCCGGCGGGGACCGGGTCGCGGTGCACCACCGGGACTCCGGCGAGCTGGCCGAGGCGCTGCGTGCCGAGCTGCCCGGCGACGGGCACGTGGTGGTCCGCGCCGACCTGGCCGACCCGGACGCGGTCCGGGCCATGGTGGACGCCGCGGCCGAACGGCTCGGCGGTCTCGACGTGCTGGTCAACAACGCCGGCGTGTTCGGGCCGGCCGATCCGCCGCACCCGGTCTTCGAGAGCACCTACGAGCAGTGGCGGACGCGCTGGCGGGAGGTGCTGGACGTCAACCTGTTCGGCGCCGCGAACGCGTCCTGGTGCGCGGCCCGGCACATGCGGGAGCGGGGCGGGCGGATCGTCAACGTCTCGTCGCGGGGCGCGTTCCGGGGCGAGCCGGCCAACCCGGCGTACGGGGCCAGCAAGGCGGGGATGAACGCGATGGCGCAGTCGCTCGCGGTGGCGCTGGCGCCGTACCGCATCGGGGTGGCGTGCGTGGCCCCCGGCTTCGTGGCGACCGACATGACCAACGAGCACCTCAAGAGCGAGCGGGGCGAGGCGGTGCGGGCGCAGTCGCCGTTCCACCGGGTGGCCCGGCCGGAGGAGATCGCGGCGGCGGTGCACTGGCTGGCCAGCCCGGAGGCCGAGTGGGCGTCCGGCACCATCGTCGACCTGAACGGCGCGTCCTACCTGCGGAGCTGACGCGTCGAAACCGGGTGACGGGGTAGGTACCCCGGGTATGGCCGACACCGAGCTGCTGGACATCGCCGCCGACTACCGCGTGATCGACGGGCACGACAACGATCCCGTGCTGCTGCGGTCGGACGGCAGCCCGGTCGAGACGTGGCGTGACGAGTACCCGTACGGGCAGCGTCTCGACCGCGAGGAGTACGACCGCCAGAAGCGTCTGCTCCAGATCGAGCTGCTCAAGCTCCAGGACTGGGTGAAGGACAGCGGCGAGCGGTTGGTGATCCTCTTCGAGGGGCGGGACGCGGCCGGCAAGGGCGGCACCATCAAGCGCTTCATGGAGCACCTGAACCCGCGCGGTGCGAGCGTCGTCGCGCTGGTCAAGCCGGACGAGCGGGAGGCCGGCCAGTGGTACTTCCAGCGCTGGCTGGCCCACCTGCCGAGCGCGGGCGAGATGGTGCTCTTCGACCGGTCCTGGTACAACCGGGCCGGCGTGGAGCGGGTGATGGGCTTCTGTTCCCGTACCGAATATCTGGAGTTCCTGCGGCAGGCCCCCGACCTGGAGCGGATGCTGGTGCGCTCCGGGATCCGGCTGGTGAAGTTCTGGTTCTCGGTGTCCCGCAACGAGCAGCGCACCCGGTTCGTGGTGCGCAAGGTGGATCCGGTGCGGCAGTGGAAGCTGTCCCCGATGGACCTGGCCTCACTCGACCGCTGGGACGAGTACACCGAGGCCAAGGAGGCGATGTTCTTCTGGACCGACACCGCGGACGCGCCGTGGACGGTGGTGAAGAGCAACGACAAGAAGCGGGCCCGGCTGGAGGCGATCCGGCACGTGCTGCACCGGTTCGACTACGACGGCAAGGACGTCGACGTGGTCGGCACGCCCGACCCGTTGATCATCGGGCCGGCGGGCCTGGACCTGGGTCCCGAGGAGCAGCCGGTGCCGATCTTCCCGCGCCCCTGAGTCACCAGCGGCCGAGGCGGGCGGCGAGCACGCTGAGCGCGGCCACCCCGGCGGTGGAGGTCCGCAGCACGGACGGCCCGAGCCGGACGGTACGGGCGCCGGCGTCGCGGAACGCGGCCAGCTCCGCCTCGGCGATGCCGCCCTCCGGCCCGACCACGAGGACGATCTCGCCGGTCGACGGCAGCTCGGCGGTGGTGAGCCGCTCGCCGGCCTCCTCGTGCAGCACGAAGGTCGCGGCGGCGCCGGCGATCCGCCGGGCCACCATGGCGGTGGACTCGTCCGGTGCGCCGGCCACCACCGGCAGCCACGGGCGGCGGGCCTGCTTGGCGGCCTCCCGGGCGGTGGCCGCCCACTTCTCCCGGGCCCGTACGCCCCGGTCGCCGCGCCACTGGGTCACCGAGCGGGACGCCGCCCAGGGCACGATCTCGTCCACCCCGACCTCGGTCATCGCCTGCACGGCCAGCTCACCCCGGTCGCCCTTGGCGATGCCCTGCACCACGACCAGGCGCGGGACGCACGCGTCGGCGTACCCCCGGCCGGTGATCCGCGCCTGAAGGGTGCCCCGGCCGACGGCGGTGACCGCCGCGGCGGCGGTGCCGCCCCGGCCGTCGGCGAGCAGCAGTTCCTGGCCGACGCGCAGCCGCTGCACGGTGGCCGCGTGGTGGCCCTCCGGGCCGTCCAGCGTCACCGTGTCGCCGGTGGGCAGCGCCTCGACCAGGAACAGCGGCGCCGACACCTCAGGCGTGCCCGTTGAACGCGTCGCGCATCCGGGAGAAGAAGCCGCCCTGCTTGGTCAGCTCGGCGACCTCCTCGCCCCGGGTCTTGGCGAAGTCGCGCAGCATCCGCTCCTGGTCGGCGTCGAGCTTGGTCGGGGTGCGGACGTCCAGGTGGACGTAGAGGTCGCCCCGGCCGGCGCCGCGCAGGTGCGGGACGCCGCGGGCGCGCAGCCGCAGCGTGCTGCCGGGCTGGGTGCCCGGCTTGACGTCGACGACCTCCTCGCTGTCGAGCGTCTTGATCGTCAGCCGGGTGCCGAGCGCCGCGGCGGTCATCGGCACGGTGACGCGGCAGTGCAGGTCGTCGCCCTTGCGCGAGTAGACGTCGTGGGTCCGCTCGTGGATCTCGACGTAGAGGTCGCCGGCGGTGCCGCCGCCCGGGCCGACCTCGCCCTGCTGGGCCAGCCGGATCCGCATGCCGTCCTCGACGCCGGCCGGGATCTTCACGGTCAGCGAGCGGCGGGTGCGCACCCGGCCGTCGCCGGCGCAGGTCGGGCAGGGATGCGGGATCGTGGTGCCGTAGCCCTGGCAGACGGTGCACGGCCGGGCGGAGACCACCTGGCCGAGGAACGTCCGCTGCACCGACTGCACCTCGCCCCGGCCGCCGCACGCCTCGCAGGTGGCCAGGTGGGTGCCGGCGGCGGTGCCGGCGCCGGAGCAGGTGGTGCAGAGCACGGCGGTGTCGACGGTGATCGGCGCCTCGACGCCGAACGCGGTCTCGTTGAGGTCCAGCTCCAGGCGCAGGATCGCGTCGGCGCCGGGCCGGGTGCGCGGCCGGGGACCCCGGCTGCCGCCCGCCGCGCCGCCGAAGAACGCGTCCATGATGTCCTGGAAGCCGACGAACGGGCCGGCCCCGCCCGGGCCGCCCGGGCCCGCGCCGCCGCCTCCCGGGGCGAGCGGGTCGCCGCCCAGGTCGACGATCTGCCGCTTCCGGTCGTCCGAGAGGACCTCGTACGCGGCGTTGATGTCCTTGAACTTCTCCTGTGCCTCCGGGTCCGGATTGACGTCCGGGTGGTACTGCCGCGCCAGCTTGCGGTAGGCACGCTTGATGTCGTCGTCGGAGGCGTCCCGGCTCACGCCGAGAATGCCGTAGTAGTCCCTGGCCACTGCGTCTGGTGTCCTCATGTTCGTCTCGCGTCCGCGCCGGTCGTCGGCCGCTGCCGGCCGTCGGCCCTGACTGGTCAGTTCTGGGCCAGCAGTTCGCCCACGTAGCGTGCCACGGCCCTCACCATGGCGATATTGCCGGGGTAGTCCATCCGGGTCGGCCCGAGCACGCCGAGCCCGCCCACGATGGTGGCGCCCGGGCCGTATCCGGTGCTGACCACCGAGGCGGCCCGCAGGTTGTCGATCTCGTTCTCGTCGCCGATGAGCACCCGGGTGGTGCTCGGCTCGGCCTCGCCGATCAGCTTGAGCAGCACGACCTCCTCCTCGAGCGCCTCCAGGATGGGTCGCAGCGAGCCCTGGAAGTCGAGCAGGCCGCCCCGGGTGAGGTTGGCGGTGCCGGCCAGCGCGATCCGCTCCTCGTGCCGCTCGACGAGCGTCTCCAGCAACACCGTGGAGAGCGTGGTCATGGCCGGCCGCAGGTGCGGCGCGGACTCTTCGACCAGCGCCTGCACCAGCGGCGGCGTCTCGGCGAGCTGGCTGCCGACGAGCTTCTCGTTGACCAGCCGGCGCAGGTCGGTCACGTGGTCGGCGGGGACCGGCGCGGGCAGCTCGACCAACCGCTGCTCGACCCGACCGGTGTCGGC
Source organism: Micromonospora ferruginea (assembly GCF_013694245.2). Lineage (NCBI taxonomy): Bacteria > Bacillati > Actinomycetota > Actinomycetes > Micromonosporales > Micromonosporaceae > Micromonospora > Micromonospora robiginosa. The sequence goes on along the minus strand of NZ_CP059322.2, from coordinate 182,133 downwards.
GATCATGACGACCATCAGCCGGGTGGTGGAGATCGGCACCAGCTCCAGGTGACGCACCTTGGACCGGGCCAGGCTGGGATATTGCACCACCGCGACCTGGCGGGTGAGCTGGGCCAGCAGCCGGACCGTGCGGTGCACCACGTCGTCGAGGTCGACCGCGCCGACCAGGAAGCGCTCGATCGCCCGGCGCTCGGCCGGGCTGAGCGGCTTGACCCGGGACAGCCGGTCGACGAAGAGGCGGTAGCCCCGGTCGGTGGGGACCCGCCCGGCGCTGGTGTGCGGCTGCCGGATGTAGCCCTCCTCCTCCAGCACCGCCATGTCGTTGCGCACGGTCGCCGGGGAGACACCGAGCTGGTGCCGTTCGACCAGGGCCTTGCTGCCCACCGGCTCCTGCGTGGCCACGTAGTCCTCGACGATGGCGCGCAGCACGGCGAGCTTGCGGTCGTCGAGACCCATCTCCCCACCTCCTGACGCACCTCGGCCGGGCGACGCGCGGCATCCGCCGGGCGGCTGGCACTCGACTGTAGCGAGTGCCAGTCTACGTCGGCAGACCCACCGACGCGATGATCAGTGGCGGACCCCCGGTCCGACCCGCCGCGACGGCCCGGTCCGGCCGGGCCGAACAGCCCTGGTGCCACTTGCTCCGGGCACCTACCGTGACGTGCATGACTGAACCTCCTCGCCCGCCCGGAGCGGGGGACCCCAACCCCCAGCCCGACCCGTACCCGCCGTCGGCGCCCTACGGCTCGTCGCCGGCCGACGAGCCGCCCACCGCACCACTGTCCGGGGCACCCGGCGCAGGCGGCTATCCCCCGCCCGGTGGCTATCCGCCCCCGGGCGGCCAACCTCCGGCGGGCGGCTATCCCCCGCCCGGCGGCTACCCCCCGCCGGGTGGCGGCACCCCGGGCCCCGGCGCCGGCTATCCCGGTGGCGGCGCTTACGGCACGCCGGCCGGCTACGCCAACAACGACGACAAGACCTGGGCGCTCGTGGCGCACTTCGGCGGCGCGGCCGGGATGCTGATCGGCGGCGGCGTGCTGGGCTGGATCGCACCGCTGGTGGCGCTGCTGGCCCGGGGCAACCAGTCCCCGACCGTCCGGGCGCACGCGGTCGCCGCGCTCAACTTCCAGCTCATCTGGTCGGTCATCGCCCTGGTCGGCTGGATCCTCACCTGCATCCTGGTCGGCCTGGTGATCGGCTTCGGCGCCATGATCGTCGGGATCATCTTCGGCATCCTCGGCGGCGTGAAGGCCAACGAGGGCCAGCTCTACCGCTATCCGATGTCGGCCAGCCTGATCAAGTGACCCGCGCCGGCCGGTCCCGCACGGCGGGACCGGCCGGACCGGTCAGGGCAGCAGGTCACGCACCACCGCGTCGGCCAGCAGCCGGCCGCGCAGCGTGAGCACCGCCCGGCCCTCGGCGTACGCGCCAGGGTCGAGCAGGCCACCGGCCCGGGCCCGTTCGGCCCCGGCACGGCCGGCGTCGTCCAGCACCTCCAGCGGCAGCCCGGAGGCGAGCCGCAGCCGCAGCATCACGTCCTCCATATGCTGCTCGTCACCGGTGAGCCGCTCCCGGGCCAGCGCGGGCGACGCACCGGCGGCCAGCCGCTCCGCGTACGCCGACGGGTGCTTGACGTTCCACCAGCGCACCCCGCCGACGTGGCTGTGCGCCCCCGGGCCCAGGCCCCACCAGTCGGCGCCGGTCCAGTAGAGCAGGTTGTGCCGGCACGCCGCCGCTTCCGACCGGGCCCAGTTGGACACCTCGTACCAGGAGAAGCCGGCCGCCCCGAGCGCCGCCTCGGCGGCCAGGTAGCGGTCCGCCGCCACGTCGTCGGAGGGGTACGGCAGCTCGCCCCGGCGCATCCGCGCGGCCAGCCGGGTGCCGTCCTCCACGATCAGGGCGTACGCGCTGACGTGGTCCACCCCCGCGTCGACCACCTGGGCCAGCGAGGCGGCGAAGTCGTCCGCCGTCTCCCCCGGCGTGCCGTAGATCAGGTCCAGGTTCACGTGGTCGAACCCGGCGTCGCGCGCCTCCCGGGCGGCGGCGGTGGCCCGGCCCGGCCCGTGCCGGCGGTCGAGCACCGCGAGCACCCCCGGCGCGGCCGACTGCATGCCCAGCGAGATCCGGGTGTAGCCGGCCGCCCGCAGTGTCCTCAGCGACTCCGGGGTCACCGACTCGGGGTTCGCCTCGGTGGTCACCTCGGCGCCGGCGGCCAGCCCCCAGGTGCGGTCGATGCCGTCGAGGATCCGGGCCAGGTCGTCGGCGGGCAGCAGGGTCGGGGTGCCGCCGCCGACGAAGACGGTGTCCACCCGGGGCGGCGGGGAGTCGCCCAGCACCCGGGCGGCGAGCGCCAGCTCGGCGAGCACGGTGTCGGCGTACGTCTCCCGGCTCGCCCCGCCACCCAGTTCGGCGGCGGTGTACGTGTTGAAGTCGCAGTAGCCGCACCGGCTGGCGCAGAACGGGACGTGCACGTACACCCCGAAGCCGCGGGCGCCGACGGCGCTTCGGGCGGTGTCGGGCAGCGACCCGTCGCGCGGGACGGGTTCGCCTTCTGGAAGGACGCCGGGCATGGCCACTAGTGTGCCCGGCATGACCTCTCCGGACGCTCTCGTGCGGGTCGCCACGGCCCGCGGGGTGACCACCCTCACCCTGGACAGCCCGCACAACCGCAACGCGCTCTCCACCCCGCTGATGACCGAGCTGCTGGCCGGGCTGGCCGCGGCGGTCGCCGACGACGCGGTCCGGGCGGTCGTGCTCGACCACACCGGCCCGGTGTTCTGCTCCGGCGCCGACCTGAAGGAGACCGCCGCCGCGTACGCCAGCGGGACCGTGCCGGCCGGGATGCTCGGCGACGTGCTGGTCGCCGTGCGGGAGTGCCCGAAGCCGGTGCTGGCGAAGGTGGCCGGGCCGGCCCGGGCCGGCGGGCTGGGCCTGATCGCCGCCGCCGACCTGGCGGTCTGCGCCGAGGACGCCACGTTCGCGTTCACCGAGGTGCGGATCGGCGTGATCCCGGCGGTCATCTCGGCGACCGTGCTGCCCCGGCTGAGCCCGCGGGCCGCCGCCGAGCTGTACCTGACCGGCGAGGTGTTCGACGGGCGGCGGGCCGCCGAGGTCGGCCTGGTCACGGCCGCGGTGCCGGCGGACGGGCTGGACGCCGCCGTGGAGCGCTACTGCGCCTCGCTGGTGAAGGGGGCGCCGGCCGCGCTGGCCGGGACGAAGTCGCTGCTGCGCCGGCCGGCGGCGACCGATCTGCGGGCGGAGATCGGTGCGTTGGCGGCGCTCTCCACCGGGTACTTCCTCTCCGACGAGGGGCGGGAGGGGGTGCTCGCGTTCCGCGAGAAGCGCCCGGCGGCGTGGGTGCCCGCCGGAGAATGAAAGGCGGGGCCCCCGCTTAACGCATTCGGTATAGGCGGGGCCCCCGCTTAACAGCGACCCGTCACGGGGCGGTGACGCGGTGGCGAGCAGTCCGGTCGGCCGAGTCGGGAAGCGGCGCCGGCGACGTACGCTGGTCGGACTGTCGGGACTGGGGGTGCTGGTGCGGACGCGAGCGGCGATCGTGGCATCTGGTGTGGTGGTGTGCGTGCTGGCCCTGCTCGCGGTCTGGTTCGTGACCAAGCAGTTCGGTCACCACCTGCGGCTGCCGCTGGCCAGCCGGACCTGCACCGTGCAGGCCGACGGCGAGGTGGTGCTCGGCGCCGACCAGATGGCCAACGCGGCCACCATCGCCGCCATCGGCATCCAGCGCCAGATGCCCGAACGCGCCGTGGTGGTGGCGCTGGCCACCGCCTACCAGGAGTCGCACCTGCGCAACATCGCCCACGGCGACCGGGACTCGCTCGGCCTGTTCCAGCAGCGTCCCAGCCAGGGCTGGGGCACCCCGGAGGAGATCCGCGACCCGCGCTACGCGACGAGGAAGTTCTACGCCGCGCTGAAGAAGGTCAAGGGCTGGCAGGACCTGCGGGTCACCGAGGCCGCGCAGCGGGTGCAGCGGTCGGCCTACCCCGAGGCGTACGAGAAGTGGGCCGACGAGTCGGAGGTGCTCACCCGCGCGCTGCTCGGCCAGGCGACCGGCGCGGTGGCCTGCACGGTCGGCTCGACGCCCACCATGCGCGGGCCGGCCGCGGCCAGCGCGGTGCTGGAGGGCCTGACGCTGGACTGGGGGCTGCCCCGGTTGACCGCGGCGGCGAACCTGACCGGGCTGACGGTGCCGGCCAGCGACGACCGCAACGGCTGGCGGTACGCGCACTGGCTGGTCTCGCACGCCGACGACCACGGCGTGAAGCGGGTCCGCTTCGGCAACCTGGAGTGGACGGCCGAGCAGGGCACCTGGGCCCGGGTGAAGGGCGACCCGACGACGCAGGTGCTGGCCGAGGTCTTCGCCGACACCTGATCGACCAGGCTCAGCCCTTCACCGCGCCCGCCACCAGCCCGGAGACCATCCGGCGCTGGACCAGCAGGAAGAACACGATCACCGGCAGGGTGAACAGGGTGGACGCGGCCATCACCGAGCCCCAGGCGGTGTCGTCCCGGCCGAAGAAGAACGTCATCGCCACCGGCAGCGTGTACTTCTGCTGGTCGTTGACGAAGGTCAACGCGAAGATCAGCTCGTTCCAGGCGGTGATGAACGAGAAGATGCTGGTGGCCACCAGGCCGGGCGCGACCAGCGGGAAGAGCACCTTGCGGAAGGTCTGCGCCCGGCTGGCGCCGTCGATCGCGGCGGCCTCCTCCAACTCCTTCGGCACCGCGGCCACGAAGCCGCGCAGCATCCAGACCGCGAACGGCAGCGAGAAGCCCAGGTAGGTGAGGATCAGGCTGGGCAGCGTGTTGTAGAGGCCGAGCCGCTGGATCATCAGGAACAGCGGGATGACCAGCGCCTCCAGCGGGATCATCTGCACCACCAGGAGCAGGATCAGGAAGCTGGTGCGCAGCTTGAACCGGAACCGGGCCACCGCGGTCGCGGCGAGCAGCGCGACCAGCCCGCTCAGCAGCACGGTGGCGACCGCGACCAGCACGCTGTTGAGGAAGAAGTCGAGGAACGTCACGCCCGGGATCAGGTTGCCGGTGAGGATCTCCCGGTAGTGCTCCAGGGTGGGCTCCGCCGGCACCGGGCGCGGCGTGGCGGAGAAGATCTCCCGGTTGGGCTTGAGCGAGGTCGCGATCATCCAGTAGACGGGGAACGCGGCGAAGAGCGCGACCAGCAGGCCCGCCCCGTTGAGCGCGAGCTTCTTCACGACTCGTCCTCCTGCCGAAGCACCATGCGGACGTACAGGGCGGTCACCACGAGCAGGATGACGGTGAGGATGACGGCGATCGCCGAGCCGAGGCCGTACTTGGGCGGCGGCGAGAACGCCTCCGCGTACGAGTAGATCGACAGCATGAACGTCGACCGGTCCTGCGTGCCGCCGGCCAGCACGAACTGCTGGGTGAAGACCTTGAAGTCCCAGATCGTGGAGAGCACCACGAGGATGCCGAAGACCGGGCGCAGGATCGGGAACGTGACGGACCAGAAGACCCGCCACGGGCCGGCGCCGTCGACCCGGGCCGCCTCCTGCAGCTCGCCCGGCACGCTCTTGAGGCCGGCCAGCACGCTCACCGCGATGAACGGGAACGAGTGCCAGACCACCACCAGCGTGAGGATGGCGAAGAACATGAGCGGATCGTTGAACCAGCCGTAGCCGGTCCAGTCGCTTCGGCCGAACAGCGTGCTGGAGAGGCCGTCGGGCAGCTTGTTGAACAGCCAGGTGACCAGGCCGCTCGTGTCGTCGAAGATCCACTTCCAGACGATCGTGCCGGTCAGCGCCGGGGTGGCCCAGGCGAGCATCACGCAGCTCGCCACGAAGGTGGCCATCTTCTTGCCGAGCCGGTTGAGCAGCAGCCCGACCAGCGTGCCGAGCACCATGGTCAGCGCCACGTTGGCGACCGCGAAGAGCACGGTGTTGCGCAACACCGTACGGAAGAACGGGTCGCCGAGGATCTGCGCGTAGTTGGCCAGGCCGACCCACGGCCACTCGCGGTCCCCCCGGAGCTGTCGGACGCTGTCCAGCTTGTAGAAGGACATCATCACGACCTGGCCGAGCGGCCAGAGCAGGAGCACGGCGATGATCGCCAGGCAGGGCAGGAGCAGCAGGTACGGGAGGCGGTCCACCTTGCGGCGGCGCCGCCGCGCGGGGTTCTCCCGCGCGGCGGCCTCGCCGGTGGCCTTGGTCAGCGTGGTCACTTGGCGTTGAGAATGCTTTCCATCTCGGTGGCCGCGTCGGCGGTTGCCTTCTCGACCGTCTTCTGACCCTTGATGACCGAGCTGTTCATCGCCTGGGTCACCGTCTTGGTGCGGCTGACCTCGACCCACTTGGGGGTGAGCGGGGTCAGCTTGGTGTTCTGGATGGCGGTGGCGAACGCGGCCATCACCTTGTCGTCGGCGTAGTTGCCGCTGCTGACCAGGTCCTTGTAGACCGGGAAGAAGCCGAGGCTGGAGGCGAACTCCTGGTCCTTCTGCTTGCTCAGCAGCACGGTCGTGTAGTCCCAGGCCAGGGCCTGCCGCTCGCTGTCCTTCCAGACCGCGATGTCGGAACCGCCGGCGAACGCCGGGGCGGCCTTGCCGTCCGGGCCGGGGATCGGGAACGTGCCCCAGACCTTCTCGATGTCCGGGTTGTCCTTCTTCATCGCGCCGCCCTGCCAGCTACCGGCGAACGCCATGGCGGCCTTGCCGGTGGCGAACTGGGTGCGGGCGTCGACCTCGTTCCAGCCGGCCGAGGCGGGCGGGGCGACCTTGTGCACGGTCACCAGGTCGGTCCAGAACTTGACCGCCTTCTGCGCCTCGGGCGTGTTGTAGCCGGACTTCCAGGTGTCGCCGTCCTTGGTGGCGATCTCGCCGCCGGCACCCCAGAGGAAGGAGTAGAACGGCAGCTCGGAGTTGCCGGGCAGGGCGATGCCGTAGGTGCCGGGCTTCTTGGCCTGCACGGCCTTGGCGGCGGCGACCATCTCGTCCCAGTTCGTCGGCGGCTTGACGCCGGCCTCGGCGAACCAGTCGGTGCGGTAGTAGACGGCGCGCACGCCGGCGTACCACGGCACGCCGTACTGCTTGCCGTCGAGCTGGGCGTTCTTCACCAGGTCGGGCAGGATGTCCTTGCCCTCGGACCAGCCGTTGAACTTGTCCGTGACGTCGGCGAGGGCCTCCTGGGCCGCCCAGCCCTGGGTCTCGGTGTTGCCCAGCTCGGTGACGTCCGGGCCCTCACCGCCGGCCAGCGCGGCCTGGAACTTCTTCGGCGCCTCGAGCCAGGGAATGTACTGCACCACGACGTCGGTCTCGGGGTGCTTCTTCTTGAACTCCGCCTCGACCGTGTCGAGGAACTTGGTCTGGGCGTCGCCGCCCTCGCCCATCATCCAGACCGTCAGCTTGCTGTTGTCGGCGGCCTTGTCGTCGTCGCCGGAGCCACCGCAACCGGTCAGCACCAGCGCGGCCGACGCCACGATGGCGGTGACCGGAGCCAGCCGCTTCCACCTGTTCACGCCATATCTCCCTCAGGGCCGTTTGGCACTAACCTTCTCCGCCGCACCTTAGTAGGAAAATTTCCTTTACAACAGGGGGAGGTTCGCGGCGGGCGGCCGAGGCGACCGTATCGCAGCCGAAGGCCCGGCCGGCAGGGGTGCCGTCCGGGCAGGTCAGAGCGGGGGTACGCGGACGGGCGCCCGGCCGGTGGCCGGGCGCCCGTCGAAGCTGTGGTGCGGGTCAGTAGCGCGAGACGCTGCGCCGGCGGCCGACACCGGCCACCAGGGCCACCGCGATGGCGGCGAAGAGCACCTGCAGCATCAGCTCGCGCCAGTCGATGCCGGCGGTCTCGGCGAAGCCGGAGGCCCGGGCGACGATCGTGCCCAGCAGCGCGGCGCCGACGCCGATCAGCATGTGCAGCCACATCGGCATGTTCTGCCGGCCCGGCACGACCAGCCGGCCCAGCGCGCCGACGATCAGACCAACGACCAGCGCGGTGATGATGCCCCAAACGGTGAGCTCCATGGTCGCCCTCCTCCTTCGGATCGTGTCACACGAGTTCGTGTGGTTTCTGTCGTGACCGCTAAGTTCCCGACCCGCCAAAATCCCAAACCGACTCCGGTGACGAATTGTTCGTACCGGCCCTGAGCTGCCGCTCAGCCCGCAAAACCCCGCTCGGCACGCTATTGCCCGGACCGACGGTGTTCAATGCGGAAACGCCGACGGGCGCCCGGCCATGTGGCCGGGCGCCCGTCGAGGCGCGTGATACGCGATCAGTGGTGGGTGACGCCGCGACGACGACCCACACCGGCCACCAGGGCCACGCCGATGGCGGCGAAGAGGACCTGCAGCAGCAGCTCGCGCCAGTCGATGCCGGCGGTGTTGGCGAAGCCGGAAGCGCGGGCGACGATCGTGCCCAGCAGCGCGGCGCCGACGCCGATCAGCATGTGCAGCCAGATCGGCATGTTCTGCCGGCCCGGCACGACCAGCCGGCCCAGCGCGCCGACGATCAGGCCGACGATCAGCGCGGTGATGATGCCCCAGACGGTGAGCTCCACGATCGGTCCTCCAAATAAGCGGTTTCGCACGTTCTGTGCGGTTGCTGTCGTGACCGCTAAGTTCCCGACCGGCCGAAAATCGAAACCGGCCGGAATCCCGCCGATCCGGCCCGCGACCGCCCCGACGGCCGAAACCGCAGGTGGGAGCGCCGTCCCAAGCTGAAAATTTCCTGAGTACGCGAGCCGGCCGGCACCCCCGGAGGGGTGCCGGCCGGTCGTGCGGGCGCTGGCGGCTACTTCTTGCCGGCCGACTTGGCGTCGCCGGAGTCGGAGGAGAGCGCGGCGATGAAGGCCTCCTGCGGGACCTCCACCCGGCCCACCATCTTCATCCGCTTCTTGCCCTCCTTCTGCTTCTCCAGCAGCTTGCGCTTCCGGCTGATGTCACCGCCGTAGCACTTGGCGAGCACGTCCTTGCGGATCGCCCGGATCGTCTCCCGGGCGATCACCCGGCTGCCGATGGCCGCCTGGATCGGCACCTCGAACTGCTGGCGCGGGATCAACGAGCGCAGCTTCGCCGCGATCGTCGTGCCGTAGTTGTAGGCCTTGTCCTTGTGCACGATCGCGCTGAACGCGTCCACCGGCTCGCCGTGCAGCAGGATGTCCACCTTCACCAGGTCGGACGCCTGCTCGCCGGAGGGCTCGTAGTCCAGCGAGGCGTAACCCTTGGTGCGGCTCTTGAGCTGGTCGAAGAAGTCGAAGATGATCTCGGCCAGCGGCAGCGTGTAGCGCAGCTCCACCCGGTCGGCGGAGAGGTAGTCCATGCCGAGCAGGGTGCCCCGCCGCCCCTGGCACAGCTCCATCACCGCGCCCACGTAGTCGTTCGGGGTGAGCACCGTGGCCCGCACCGTCGGCTCGTACACCTCGGCGATCTTGCCGGTCGGGTACTCGCTCGGGTTGGTGACCACGATCTCCTCGCCGTCCTCGGTGATGGCCCGGTAGACCACGTTGGGGGCGGTGGAGATGAGATCGAGGTTGAACTCCCGCTCCAGCCGCTCCCGGATGATCTCCAGGTGCAGCAGGCCGAGGAAGCCGCAACGGAAGCCGAAGCCCAGCGCGCCGGAGGTCTCCGGCTCGTAGACCAGCGCCGCGTCGTTGAGCTTGAGCTTGTCGAGCGCCTCGCGCAGGTTCGGGTAGTCCGAGCCGTCGATCGGATAGAGACCCGAGTAGACCATCGGCTTCGGGTCCTTGTAGCCGCCGAGCGCCTCCTTGGCCGGGTTGCCGTTGATGGTGACCGTGTCACCGACCCGGGACTGCCGGACGTCCTTCACGCCGGTGATCAGGTAGCCCACCTCACCGACGCCGAGCGCGTCGGCCTTCACCATCTCCGGCGAGATGACGCCGATCTCCAGCAACTCGTGCACCGCGCCGGTGGACATCATCTTGATCCGGTCCCGAGCCGAGATCCGGCCGTCGATCACCCGGACGTAGGTGACCACACCGCGGTAGACGTCGTACACCGAGTCGAAGATCATCGCGCGGGCCGGGGACTCGGCCGCGCCCACCGGCGGCACGAACTGCCGGACGATCTCGTCGAGCAGGTAGGGCACGCCCTCGCCGGTCTTGCCGGAGACCCGGATGCAGTCCGCCGGGTCGCCGCCGATCAGGTGGGCCAGTTCCTCGGCGTACTTCTCCGGCTGGGCGGCCGGCAGGTCGATCTTGTTGAGCACCGGGATGATGCGCAGGTCGTTCTCGAGCGCCAGGTAGAGGTTGGCAAGCGTCTGCGCCTCGATGCCCTGCGCGGCGTCGACCAGCAGGATCGCGCCCTCGCAGGCGGCCAGCGAACGGGACACCTCGTAGGTGAAGTCGACGTGACCGGGCGTGTCGATCATGTTGAGCACGGCGGCCTCGCCGGCCCGGTCGCCCTCCCGGATCGTCCACGGCATCCGGACGGCCTGGCTCTTGATGGTGATGCCGCGCTCGCGCTCGATGTCCATCCGGTCCAGGTATTGCGCGCGCATCTGCCGGGGATCCACCACACCGGTGAGCTGCAGCATCCGGTCGGCCAGGGTCGACTTCCCGTGGTCGATGTGGGCGATGATGCAGAAGTTCCGGATGCGCGCCGGGTCGGTGGCACCGGGAGCGTTCGCGCCGGGATCGAGCGTCGGGGGCACAGCGGTCCGTTCTGGTCGGCTGACGTGAGCGGGCCGGCGCGGCGCCGGCCCCCTCTATGCTCCCACGTCGCCCGCGAAGCGCCCGGGCTCCCCCGTCACTCCGCCGGCGGCTCGACGAAGAGCGCAGCCAGCCTCGGCAGCCGGCGGCGGGCCTCCTCCTCGTCGTCGAAGTCCCAGAAGTCGTTCAGGTCCGGCACCGGCACCGGATCGCGCTCGGCGGGCAACTCGGCCGCGGTGGCCTTCCGGTAGGCCTCCCAGGGCACCGACAGCATCCGCTCGCACTCGAACTCCTCGCCGCTGAGCGCCGCCGCCCGCACCCCGGGCAGCTCGGCCAGCGAATCCGGCTCGCCCACCGCCCGCGCGAAGACGGCCCGGCCCTGCGTCATCAGCCAGCCCCGGAAGTATTCGAAGCCGTCATCCGAGGCGCCGCCGTTGATCAGGTAGGCCGCGCCCCACAGGTCGACCCGGTAGGAGGCGGCGAGCACCCGCCGCTGGTGGTGGGCGTACCCGACGATCTCCTCGGGGTCGCGCTCGGCCAGCAGCGCGACCGCCCGCGCGGCGACCGCGTCGGCCTCTCCCCCGGCCCCGGCCCGGGCCTGGTCGATCAACTGCCAGAAGTCCTCGGTCCTCATGGTCGGCAGTCTGGCAGAGCCCACCGACGCGCCGCCGCTGCCCGACCGCGCGCCGGTGCGGCAGCATGGTGCGGTGCGCGCGATCTCGCTACCGCCCGTTCCGTACGGGGCGACTGCCGTCCGGCCCGGCTGGGCCGACCTGCCGGCCGGGCTGCGTGACGCGCTGGCGGCCCGGCTCGGCGGCCCGCCGGCCGCGGTGGAGGTGGCCGGCGGCGGCTTCACCCGCGGCTTCGCCGCCGTGCTCACCGGCCCGACCGGCGAGCGGGTGTTCGTCAAGGCGGCGGCGCTGGACGGGCAGCGGCACCTGGTCGACTGGTACGCCCACGAGGCCGCGATCCTCGCCCGGCTCCCCGCCGGCCTGCCGGTGCCCCGACCACGCTGGGCGCTGACCGGGTCCGGCTGGTACGCCCTCGCGCTGGACGCGATCGACGGGCACACCCCCCGGCTGCCCTGGGAGCCGGCCGAGCTGGCGGCGGCCCTCACCACGTACGCCGAGGTCGCCGCCGCGCTGGCCGACCCACCCGCGGACCTCGTCTCGCTCGGCCTGCCCCGCCTCGCCGACCTGGCCCGCGACGACATCCTCTGGTGGGGCGAGGTCGCCGCCGGCCGGGAGCCGCTGCCCGAGCCGGCGGCCCGGGCGCCGCTGGCGGAGCTGGTCGCGCTGGAGTCCCGCCTCCCCGGGTACGCCGACGCCACCCCCGGGCTGGCCCACGGCGACCTGCGGGTGGACAACCTCCTGATCGACCCGCACGGTCGCGCCTGGCTCTGCGACTGGACCTGGCTCTGTCACGGGCCGGCCTGGTTCGACCTGGCCGGCCTGTTGATCACCGGGTACGCCACCGGCCTGGACGCGGACGCCGCCTTCGCCGGCCACCCGGCGACCGCGCAGGCGCCCGCCGACGCGCTGGACGTGAGCCTCGCCGCACTCGCCGGCTACTTCCTCACCGGCGCCGCCGCCGGAGCGTCGAGCGCCTCCCCGCACCTGCGGTCGCACCAGCGGTGGAGCGGTGAGCAGGCGCTGGCCTGGCTGGCCTCCCGCCGGCACTGGACCTGACCCACCCACCCACCCACCCGCCCACCCGCCCGGCCACCCGCCCGGCCGCCCGGCCACCTGGTTAGGCGGGGCCCCCGCTTAACACCGCTGGTTAAGCGGGGGCCCCGCCTCTACCGAAAGCGTTAAGCGGGGCCCCCGCCTTACCCTCGTTTTGGATGGTGGGGGTGCCGCCTGGTAGCCTGGCCATTCGCGCGGCGATGACGCATGCTCGTCGCGCGCGGAAGCTGACCAACCCGAGCTATCAAGACGAGGCTGTCGCGTGGCGAACATCAAGTCCCAGATCAAGCGCAACCGGCAGAACGAGAAGCGCCGGCTGCGGAACAAGTCGGTCAAGTCGTCGCTGAAGACCGCCATCCGCAAGTTCCACGAGGCGGCTGAGGCCGGCGACGCCGAGAAGGCCACCGTGCTGATGCAGGAGGCCACCCGCAAGCTGGACAAGGCTGCCAGCAAGGGTGTCATCCACGCCAACCAGGCGGCCAACCGGAAGTCGGCGATCGCCAAGCGCGTCGCCTCGTTCTCGGCCTGACGAGACCGCAGACCTGACCGGAAGCCCCGGGACGCACCGTCCCGGGGCTTCCGGCTGTCCGCGTTTCCGGACCCGTCCCGCCCCCGCCGGGGCGGTACGGGTCAGCAGCCGATCCGGCTGGACCCGATCGCGACGTCGTCGTACCAGAGGGTGTCGGCCCCGCCGCCGTAGCTCTCCCAGCCCAGCTTCAGGTCGGTGAGCTGCGGGCGCCAGGTGCGGTTGTACCACTGGCCGTCGATGTCGTGCGTCGGCACGCCGTCGGCGGTGAGCCCGGCGACCGCCGCGCCGTCCAGCCAGGTGCGGAGCTGACCGGCCGAGCCGTCGACCATGAACTCCAGGCAGGCCCACCGGTTGGTGGGCAGCGGCAGGCTCTGCGCCACCCCCGCCGGGCTCTGCTCGGGCAGCGTCGCGTCGTCGGAGGCCCGGTTCCACTGCATGGCACCGTTCTGGCCGCCCATCCGCAGGTCCTTGTTGCCGTCGGCGGCGTCGGCCATCGCGATCATCGTGGTGTGGTCGGTGGGCTGGGCGGTGGTGTGCCGCACCCAGATCCGCCCGTACCGGACACTGCCCACGCCGCTGAGGTTCTTCGTCGACCGGATGAACACGTGGTTGCAGTAGCCGGCCGCGCCGTTGATCCGGACCGCCCGGCTGCCGCTGTGCGTGGTGGCCGTGTCGACGGTGGCCGTGCCGGCGCCGGCACAGTCCGGGTTGACCACGGTCCAGTCGCCGGAGGGCGTCGAACCGGTCTGGTTCTCGAAGCCGTCGCAGAGCACCGCCCCGGCGCACCCGGCCGGTGGGTTCGTGGTCGGCGGGGCACTGGTCGGCGGCGCGGTCGTCGGCGGGAGCGTGGTGGGCGGCGCGCTGGTGGGCGGGGCCGTGGTCGGTGGCGCGGTGGTCGGCGTCGTCGTGGTGGGCACGCCGGTCGGTCCGGCGCCGTTGCACGGTACGCCGTTCAGCGTGAACCCGGTCGGCGCGCCGCCACCGGTGGCGAACGTGCCCTGCACGCCGAACTCGGTGGAGCCACCGGCCGGGATGCTGCCGTTGTACGACAGGTTGCGGGCGGTCACCGTCGTCCCGGACTGGCCGACCGTGGCGTTCCAGCCGTTCGTGACGCGCTGGTCCCCGGCGTACGTCCAGGTGACGGTCCAACTGGAGACGGCGGTGTCACCCGGCGAGACCTTGACCGAGGCGGTGAATCCGCCGGGCCACTGGTTGGGCGTGTAGTCGACCCGGCAGCCCTGCGCGGCGGCGGCCGGGCCGGCGAGCAGGGCCGTTCCGGTCGCGGCCACGGTGGCGGCCAGCGCGGCGACGACTGCCAGGACGGGGGCGGTACGGGCGCGGAGAATCGTCATGAAGGGTCCTTCGACTTCGAGCGGGGCGGAGGCGGCGCGGCGGCACGCGTCCTGGAACGGACGCGGCGCGGCGACACGCCCTGGGTGTGGCGCGGCGATGCGCCACGGCGACTGGTCGGCGCGTAAGGCCGACTGCCCGGCTCGGGGTGGACCTGTCCGCCGCCGACGGTCCGGTCACCCGGACCCCGGCGGTGCCCACCCTCAATCTATTGACAGATTCCTATTCAATCAAGCGTCCGGGTCGTGGTGGGCACCCGCGCCCGCCCGACGACCGGCTCCATCTGCCGGCGGAACCGGTCCCGCTCCTGCTCGGGCACCTGCGCGGCGGTGCGGACCACCATCTCGGCCACCACGTCGTTCAGCTTGACCATCACCGCCACGGCGGTCGGCAGCACCAGCACCGCCCACCAGCTCACCAGCTCGGCGAGCGCGAGCAGCACGGCCAGCGCCGCGGCGCCCTCGAAGAAGAGGAAGCAGAGCACCCCGCCCGGGTTGACGAAGCGCAGTCCGAGCACCCGGGCGTAGAGCGGGCGGTACCGCTCCTCGTCCGTCGGCACGGTCGACCACGCTCGGGTCACCGGGCGCCACCCTGCCGGGCCGCGGCCACCGAGAAGACGGCCCGCTCCAGCGCGTAGGCCCGGTCGTCGGCACCGCCCTTGACCGCCGCGTTGCACTCGGCCGCCGCGCGCATCGCCTGGACCAGGCCCTCCGGCGTCCAGCCCCGCCCCTGGCGCTGGGCCCGCTCGATCTTCCACGCGGGCATGCCCAGGCTGCTGGCGAGCTGGTAGGCGCTGCCCCGCCCGGCCGAGGCGACCCGGGCCACGGTCCGTACGCCGTCGGCGAGCGCGTCGGCGATGGGCACCGGGTCCACCCCGACGTGCAGCGCCCAGCGCAGCGCCTCCAGCGCGCCGGGCACGTCACCGACCATCGTCGCGTCGGCCACGGTGAAGCCGGTGACCTCGACCCGGCCGCGGTAGTAACGGGACACCGTCTCGGCGGCGATCCGCCCGTCGGTGTCGGCGACGAGCTGCGAGCAGGCGGCGGCCAGCTCGCGCAGGTCGTTGCCGACCGCCGCGATCAGGGCCTCGGCCGCGTCGTCGGTGCACTTTCCGCCGTGGCGGCGGATCTCGTCCCGGACGAAGGCGACCCGTTCGCGGTGCCCCTTCAGCTTCGCCGCCGGGACCACGGTGGCGCCGGCCGACCGCAACCCGTCCGCGAACGCCTTGCCCTTCCCGCCACCCAGGTGCAGCACCACGAGCTGCACGTCGGGGTCGGGATTCTTCGCGTACGCCAGCAGCGCGGCGGACAGGTCCTTGCGGGTGTCCTGCCCGGAGCGGAGGACCAGCACCCGACGGCCACCGAACAGCGAGGGGCTGAGCATCTCGTCGATCTCGCCGACCGCCACCGAGCCGGCCTGGTATTCCCGCACGTCGACCTCGGGGTCCACCGCCCGGGCCCGGGCCACGGCTTCGGAGACCGCGCGCGTGGCGAGCAGCTCCTCGTCGCCGAGGACGAGCAGAATGGGAGGCAGGCTGGCGGGGCTCACGTCGCCCATACTCGCACGCACTCCGACCGGTTCGTGCCTGCTCATCGGGGACTGTGACGGCACAGCCCGCACTCAACGCAAATCCAGACATTTGCCTTGATGCGACACCTATGCCAACAAGATCCCCGATCCGCTCCGGCGCACTCACCGCGACCGCCCCGGCCCGACGCCCCGTGCCACCACCGCCAGGCCGGCACCGGCGCGCACCACGGCCACGTCGCCGTCGGTGTCGGTCCGCATCACCCGCGCCCCGGCCCTGGTCAGCCGGCCCAGCAGGCCGGGGTTGGGGTGCCCGTAGTCGTTGTCCACGCCGACACAGACCAGCGCGACCGCCGGGCGGACCGCGGCGAGGAAGTCCGGATCCTGGTACGCCGACCCGTGGTGCGCCACCTTCAGCACGTCCACCCGGATCGCGGCGGCCGGCACCGTCTCCCGCAGCGCCCGCTGCTCCTCGGTCTCGGCGTCCCCGGCCAGCAGGACCCGCACCCCGGCCACGGTGGCGGTCAGCACCAGCGAGTTGTTGTTCGGGTCGGAGCGGCTGCCCCGCAGCGGGTACGGCGGCCCGAGCGCGACCAGCTCGACCGCGCCGGCCCGCCAGCGCCAGCCCACCGGAACCGGATCGAGACGAGCGCCCCCACCGCGGGCCGCCTCGCGCACCTGGGCCACCCCGTAGGGCGGCTCGGACCAGGGCGGGCCCGCCACCGCGTGCACCCGCCGCCCCGGAACACCCCGGCCACCCCGCCCACGTGGTCGGCGTGGAAGTGGCTGACCACCAGCAGCGACACCTCGCGTACCCGCAGCCGCCGCAGGCAGCCGTCCACGGCGGACGGCTCCGGTCCGGCGTCGACCACCACGGCCCGCCCGGCGGCGACCGGCAGCACCACCGCGTCGCCCTGCCCCACCGCGCACGCCACCACCACCCACCCACGCGGCGGCCACCCGGAGGCCAGCAACCGGATCGGCACCGCGCCCAGCACCACGGCCACCACGACGACCGCGACCACCCGCCGGGCCCGACGCCGCCGGGCGGCCAGCAGCAGCGCCACGCTCACGGCCGCCAGCAGCAGCGCGCCGGCCACCCCACCCACCCACGGCGCGTTCCCGGCCGGCAGCCCCGCCCCGTGTGACGCCACCGTCACCAGCCAGCGTGCCGGCCAGCTCGCCAGCCAGGCGAGGAACTCGGCACCACCCGGCCACACCGGCGACAGCACGGCGGCCAGCACGCCCAGCACCGTGGCCGGCGCGACGGCCGGCACCACCAGCAGGTTCGCCGGCACCGCCACCAGGCTGACGGTCGCCGACAGCCCGGCGATCACCGGGCCGCACGCGAGCTGCGCGGCGGCCGGCACCGCCAGCGCCTCCGCCAGCCCCGGCGGTACGCCCCGACGACGCAACGCGTCCCGCCACCCGGGCGCGAGCAGCAGCAACCCGCCGGTGGCGCAGACCGACAGCGCGAAACCCGGATCCCCGGCCAGGTCCGGGTCCAGCAGCACCAGGACGGCGACCGCGGCGGCCAGCGCGGGCAGTGCGGCCCGGGGCCGCCCGGTGGCCAGCGCGGCGAGCCCGATCGCGCCCATCGCCGCGGCCCGCACCACGCTCGGCGACGGCCGCACCAGGACGACGAAGCCGACCAGGGCCAGCCCGCAGAGCGCCACCGCGGTACGCGGGCCGGCGCGCGCCCAGCGGGCCAGCAGCAGCACCGCCCCCACGACGATCGCCACGTTGGAACCGGACACCGCGTTGAGGTGCGTCATCCCGGTGGCCCGGAAGTCCTCCTCCACCTCGGGCAGCAGCCGGCTGGTGTCGCCCACCACCAGGCCGGGCAGCAACCCGCCCGGGGCGTCGGGCAGCGGTTCGCAGGCCCGTTGCAGCCCGGCCCGCAGCGCGCCGGCCGCGCGTTGCGCCCACGACGGGACGCCGTGCCGGACGGGCGCCCCGGTGGCCGAGAGCACCGCTGCGGTGAGATCGCCGCCGCGCGGCTCGGCGAGCCGGCCCCGGGCGGTGACCCGCTGCCCCGGCAGCAGCCCCTGCCAGCCGGGGTCGGTGGCGAGCACCAGACCGCGTACCGGGCCGGTGACCCGGCCGTCGTCGGGGCCGGTGAGGCGGACCAGGTCGACCCGGATCAGCAGCGGCGCCGGGCGGCCGGGTGAGCCGCGCACCCGGCGGGGGTCGTCGCGGACCACCAGCTCGGCGGTGACCATCGCGTGCTCGGCGACGAGCGCGCGGACCGGAGCGGCGTCGCGGACCGCGAGCCGGGCCCCGGTCGCCGCCGCTCCGCAGAGCACGCCGAGCAGGACGGCCACGACGAGCCAGCCGTGGCGGCGGATCGGCGCGGGGCGCTCCCGGCGCAGGCGTAGCCCCGCGACCAGCGCGAGCACGGCGGCGACGGCGGCCAGCCAAGCGGTCGCCACGACGGAGAGGTGCAGCCCGGCCAGCGCGGCCAGCCAGACCGCCACCGCGAACCCGGCCAGCCGCAGGTCCGGTCGCGCGTCCGACCCGTCGACGCTCACACCGTCACCAGTTCCTTGAGCTGCTCGTAGCGGGCGTCGCCGATGCCCTCGACCTGCCGCAGGTCGGAGACGGACCGGAAGCCGCCGTGCTGCTCCCGATGGTCGAGGATGCGCTGGGCGAGCACCGGGCCGACGCCGGGCAGACCGTCGAGCTGGGCCAGCGTCGCGGTGTTCAGATTGACCGGCCCGGCCGGCGCCGCCCCGCCGCCCGCCGCCGGGCCGGGCGCACCACCGCCGGGCGCGGGCTGCCCCGGCGGGGCGGTGACGCCGACCAGGATCAGCTCGCCGTCGGTGACCTTGCGGGCGGGGTTGAGCAGCGCCACGTCCACCCCGGGCAACGCGCCGCCGGCGGCCGCCACGGCGTCGGCCAGCCGCGCGCCGGCGGGCAATCGCACCAGCCCCGGACGGCGGACCTTGCCGGCGACCGCGACGACCACCTGACCGGACGACCCGGCCGGCGCCGCCGCCCCGCCAGCCACCGGCGTCGCCTCCCCGGCCGACGCTTCTCCGGCCGACGCTTCCCCGGCCGGAGCGATCGGGCGGACGGGTTCGGCGGTCGGGCGGGAGCGCCACGCCCAGACGGCGGCCACCAGCACGACGAGCGCGGCCACGGCGGCGAGGGCGCGGACCCCGCGCCGACCCGGGTCGAACGCGCCCGGTCCGGGCAGCCGAGACGCCAGCCCTCTCCCGGGCTCCGGGTCCGGGCTCTCCGCGGGCCCGTCGGCATCGCTCACCAGGGATGCGCCGAACAGCGGCACCGGCGCCTGGTCGGGCTCCGGATGGTCACGCCGCGGTCCGGAGCGGCGCAGCTCGACGAACGGGTACGCCGGCTCCGGCGCCGCCGCTCGGACGGCATGTGGCGCGATGCCTACGGCGGCATCGGCAGCCTCGCCCGGTGCTGGCGCGAAAAGCCGGGTGAGCCGCCGCCGTACCGTCGTCTCCTCGTCGTCTGACACGGCTCGGGACGCTAGCGGCGACGGCGGGCCGACGGTGGTCCCACGGACCCTCGCCTGTGGACAAGTGGCGCTTGTGGACAGCCGCCTGATCAAGCCGCCGATGTGCTGGCCGGCGGCGTCGAAGGCGCGCCGGTCCGATCGGGACTGGCCAGGAAACGTGATGTCGAGGACGACTCAGGTCTGTCGGCAACGCTGGCGCCTCCAGACTCCCGGCCCCGACCTCCGCCGCCCGACGCGGGTGGTTCGAGCGGGATAGGCACGCCAGGGATCAGCGCGCCTCGGGGTCGAGGCCGAGCGCGGCCCGGCCCCCGTCGACCGGCAGCGTCACCCCGTTGACGAACGAGGCCGCCGGCGACAGCAGGAACGCGACCACCTCGGCCACCTCTCCGGTGCGCCCCATCCGGCCCACCGGGTGCAGGCGGGCCAGCTCCGACTCGACGTGCGCCACCCCGGCTGGGTCCAACCCGGCGAGGAAGGCGGTGTGCCGCTCGGTGTGGATCGAGCCGAGCGCGACCGTGTTGGTGCGGATCCCGCGCGGACCGTAGTCGACCGCCAGCGCCCGGGTCAGCCCCTCCACCGCGGCCTTCGCGGTCGCGTACGGCAGGGCGCCGGGCACCGCCCGGCGGGCCTGGTGGGAGGAGACGTTGACGATCGCGCCACCGGCATCGGCGGCCAGGAACCGGCGTACGGCGGTGCCGGCGCCGACCACGGCGGGGCGCAGGTTGGCCGCGATCAGGTCGAACACCTCGGTCGCGGACTCGCGGTGCAGGTCGGCGTCGCGGAAGACGGCGGCGTTGTTCACCCAGCCGGCCAGCGGGCCGTGCGCCTCGGCGCGGTCGGCGGCGTCGGCGGTGACCGTCTCGTCGGCGGCGTCCCCGGTGACGGCGTGCAGCCGGTCGGCGGCCGGGTGCCCGGCCAGCCAGTCCGTCGCGCCGGCGTCCCGCTCGACGACCACCACGGTCCCGCCGTCGGCGGCCAGCCGTTCCACGATCGCCCGCCCGACCCCACGCCCGCCGCCGGTGACGACGTACGACCGGGCGCTCATCGGCGGCGGTGGACGACCACGCAGGCCAGTCCGGGGCCGGCGTGCGCGGCGACCACCGCGCCGGCCTCGGTGACGTACGTCTCGTGCAGTCGGTCGCCCAGCCGCTCGGTGAGCGCGGCCAGCAGCGCCTCGGCGCGCTGCGGGGCGGAGAGGTGGTGCACCGCGAGGTCGACGTCGGCGTCGCCGGCCGCCTCGACGGCCAGGTCGACCAGGCGGGCCACGCCCCGGCTGGCGGTGCGGACCTTGTCCTTCACGACGATCGCACCGTCCGGCATGTGCATGATCGGCTTGACCGAGAGCGCGGTGCCGAGCAGCGCCTCGGCGGCGTTGATCCGGCCGCCCCGGCGCAGGAACTCCAGCGTGTCGACGTAGAAGTAGATGGTGGTCCGGTCGACCGCGTCCAGCGCCGCCGCGCGTACCCCGGTCAGGTCGGCTCCCCCGGCGGCGGCCGCGGCGGCGGCGAGCGCCGGGAAGCCGAGGCCCATGCCGCAGGAGCGGCTGTCCACGACGGTGACCCGGTCGTCGCCGATCTCGCCGGCGGCCAGCCGGGCCGCCTCGACGGTGCCGGACAACTCGGCGGAGAGGTGCACCGAGACCACGCCGTCGGCGCCCTCGGCGAGCAGCGCGCGGTAGACCTGGGCGAACTGCTCCGGCGCGGGGCGGGACGTGCTCACCGAGACGCGGCGGGCGCTCAGCGCGAGGGTGGCGTCCGCCGGGGAGGTCTCGACGCCTTCCAGGCCTTCGGCGCCGTTGAGCACCACGGTCAGTGGGACGACGGTGAGCCGGTGCGCGCGGGCCAGATCGGGGGGCAGGTAGGCGGTGGAGTCGGTGACGACCGCTACGGGCATGACCGGCACGCTAGCCGATGTCGCCGCCGCGCGCCGGGGCCGAAGGGCTCAGACCGCGTCGGTGAGCGCCGGCTGGGTGATCAGCCCGACATTGTGCGCGCGCAGGTGCCAGCCCCGGACGTCGTCGTGGCGCAGCTCGGTCCAGTGGCAGTTGGCCAGCGAGCCGACGCTGCGCAGCACGGCGTGGTCCCAGCCGAGCAGGTGGCCGACGCCCTGCCGGGCGCCACCGCCGTGGGTGGTCACCACCACGGTGCCGCCGGCGGCCAGGTCGGCCGCGTCGCGGAACGCGGCGCCGAGCCGTCTGCCGAGGTCGTCGAGGTTCTCGATGCCGGCGCCGGGGTCGGGGTCGCCGGCGCGCCAGCGGGCGTAGTCGTCGGGGAACCGCTCGGCGACCTCGGTCAGGGCCAGGCCCTGCCACCGGCCGAAGTGCCGCTCGCGCAGCCGGGCGTCGGAGCGGACCGGAAGCCCGGTCAGCGCGGCCAGCGCGGCGGCGGTGTCGGCGGCCCGGCGCAGGTCACTGGCGACGATGGCGTCGGGGCGCAGCGCGGCCAGCACCGGCGCGGCGGCGCGGGCCTGCTCCCGGCCGAGGTCGTTGAGCGGCACGTCGGTCTGGCCCTGGACCCGGCTCTCGGCGTTCCAGTCGGTGTTGCCGTGCCGCCAGACGATCAGGCGGGTCATTCGGCGGTGGCGGTGCCGGCGGCCGAGTCGGCCAGGTCGCGATCCACGAACGGGATCTGCGGGCAGTCCTTCCAGAGCCGGTCGAGCGCGTAGAACTCGCGCTCCTCGGTGTGCTGCACGTGCACCACGATGTCGACGTAGTCGAGCAGCACCCAGCGACCGCCCCGCTCGCCTTCGCGGCGGACCGGCTTGGCCTTCTCCGGCAGCTCCAGCAGGCGCTCCTCGATGGCGTCGACGATGGCGAGCACCTGACGCTCGTTCGGCGCCGAGGCGACCAGGAACGCGTCGGTGATGGCGAGCTGGTCACCGACGTCGATGACGACGATGTCCTGCGCCTTCTTGTCGGCCGCGGCCTGGGCGGCGGCCATCGCCAGCTCGTACGCGCGCTCGGGAATGGTGGTCACCGTTCTCCTTCGATCATCCGTGCGACCCTCCAAGCCTCTCACACCCGGCGGTGCGGCGACTTGCCAGTTCTGGTCGGTTTCCGGGATGAACAGGGACGTAACGGGCGGAATCAGCGCTGGTAGAGCCGCCGTTTGGCGATGTACTGCACCACACCGTCCGGCACCAGGTACCAGACCGGCTCCCCCCGGCCCACCCGGGCGCGGCAGTCGGTCGAGGAGATGGCCATCGCCGGCACCTGCACCAGGCTGACCGAGTCGGCCGGGAGGTGCTGGTCGGACAGCTCGAAGCCGGGCCGGGTCACGCCGATGAAGTGGGCCAGTTCGAGGACCTCGTCCAGGTCCTTCCAGGAGAGGATGCGCTCCAGCGCGTCCGCGCCGGTGATGAAGAACAGTTGCGCCTTCGGGCCGTACTCGGCGTGCAGGTCACGCAGCGTGTCGACGGTGTAGGTGGGGCCGCCGCGGTCGATGTCCACCCGACTCACCTGGAAGCGTGGGTTGGAGGCGGTGGCGATCACCGTCATGAGGTAACGGTCCTCGGCCGGGCTGACCGGTTCGTCCGCCTTCTGCCACGGTTGCCCGGTCGGCACGAAGACCACCTCGTCCAGGCCGAACCGGTCGGCCACCTCGCTCGCCGCCACCAGGTGACCGTGGTGGATCGGGTCGAACGTGCCGCCCATGATGCCGATCCGCCGGATGTCTTCCTCCACCCCGCGATCCTAGGCCGCGCGACGGTGGCCCTCGGGCGGGGTCGCCGGGGCTCGCGCCGGGCGGGTGCCTGACCCACCCGGCGCGTCGCCGGTCAGGCGCCCGCGGCGGCCACCGCCGTCCGGGCCACCAGCGCCCGGCGCAGGTCGTCGTCCAGGTCGACGACCCGCCGGCGCAGCCCCGGCGTGAGGTCGTCGCGCGCCAGCAGCGCCGCGGCCATCTCCCGGGTGGGCTGCGCCACGGCGTAGCGCGGGAAGGCCAACCCGGCGACCCGGTCCGCCACCCAGGCGGTACGGAGCCGCGCGGTCGCCGGCATGTCGGCGAAGAACCGCTCGACGTACTCGGCGGTCAGCTCCGCCTGCTCCGGCTGCCAGAACCCCTCAGCGGTGGCCTCCACCAGCCGGTTCGACAACTCGGTGTTGCTGGTGACGATCTCCCAGGCGACGCGCTTGGCGTCGGCGTCAGGCAGCGCCGCGCGGCAGCCGGCCGCCCGCTCGGTGCCGGTGGCGCTACGGTCGGCGGCCGACTCGGCGGCGATCTCCGGTTCGCCCGCGCCGCCCAGCACCACCAGCCGGTGCAGCAGCTCCCAGCGCAGGTCGGCGTCGACCGCCAGCCCCTCCGGCACCCGCTCGCCGGCCAACCAGGCGGTGAGCAGCCCGGTGTCCGTGGTGGCGCCGATCAGCCCACGGGCCGCGGCGAGTTGCAGCGACCCACCCGCCGGAGCGCCCGCCAGCAGCGTCTGGCACGCACCGGCGATCCGCAGCAGCGCCGCGTCCCGGGCCAGCGGGTCCAGGTAGCGGTCGACGAGGCTGCGGCTCAACGCGAGCACGTCCTCGGCGATGATCACCTCGGTCTCGGTCGGCAACGCGGCGGCGATCAGCGTGACCAGCTCGGCGACGGGTCGCTCGCCGTCGGTGGCGGCGTCCAGCGCCTCGCCCCAGAGCAGCGCGCGGGCCAGCGGGTCGGTGAGGCGGGGAAGCAGCGCCGGCACCGCGTCGGCGGAGGCCGGGTCGAGCCGGATCTTGGCGAAGGTGAGGTCGCCGGCGTTGGGCAGCAGCAGGCCGGTGGCGGGCTGACCGACCAGCTCGGGCAGTGAGGTGCGACCGCCCTCGGCGGCCGGGTCGAGATCGACCTCGAACCGGCGCACCGGGCCGTCGGCGGGATGGTGAGCCACCCCGATGCGGTGGGGACGCAGCACCGGGTGGCTGTCCGGCGCGGTCTGCACCACGCTCACCTCCGTCCAGCGCCCGTCGGCGTCCACCGCGGTCTGGACCCGCAGCGTGTTGACCTGTGCCCGGCGCAGCCACACGTCGGCCCAGCCGGCCAGGTCACGGCCGCCGGCCGAGGCCAGACTGTCGAGCAGGTCGGCGAGGGTGGCGTTGCCGAACCGATGCTTCGCGAAGTGCGCGTTCAGGCCGGCGAGGAACGCGTCGTCGCCGAGCCACGCGACGAGCTGGCGCAGCACGCCGGCGCCCTTGGCGTAGGAGATGCCGTCGAAGTTGAGCAGGCCGGCCGCGGCGTCGACGACCTCCTCCGGGGCCACCGGGTGGGTGGACGGACGCTGGTCGGCCGCGTAGCCCCAGGCCTTGCGACGCAGCGCGAACGTGGTCCACGCCTGGTCGAACCGGGTGGCCTCGGCGGTGACCCGGGTGCCCAGGTATTCCGCGAAGGACTCGTTGAGCCAGAGGTCGTCCCACCAGCGCATGGTGACCAGGTCGCCGAACCACTGGTGCGCCATCTCGTGGGCGATGACGGTGGCCCGGTATTCGCGCTGGGAGTCGGTGACCGCGGAGCGGAAGACGTAGTCGTCGCGCAACGTGACCAGGCCCGGGTTCTCCATCGCGCCCGCGTTGAACTCCGGCACGAACGCCTGGTCGTACTTGCCGAACGGATAGCGCTCGGCGAAGAGCTGGTGGAACCGGTCGAGGCACTGCCGGGTGACGGTGAAGATCTCGTCCGCGTCGGCGTCGAGGTGCGGGGCGAGCGAACGCCGGCAGTAGAGGCCGAGCGGGATGCCGTCGTGCTCGGAGCGCAGCACGTGCCAGGGGCCGGCGACCAGCGAGACGAAGTAGGTGGCCAGCGGCGCGGTGGGGGCGAACTCCCACCGCCCGGGCGCCGGCCGGTCGGCGAGCCGGCCGTTGGCCGCCACCGTCCACTCCGGCGGCGCGGTGACCGTCAGCGTCACCGGGGCCTTCAGGTCGGGCTGGTCGAACGCGGCGAAGATGCGCGGACCGTCGTCCAGGAAGGACATCGCGTAGAGGTAGGTCTCGCCGTCGGCCGGGTCGACGAAGCGGTGCAGGCCCTCGCCGGTGTTGGAGTAGGCCATCTCGGCCTCGACGGTGAGCGTGTGGGTCCCGGCCAGCCCGGTGAGCGGCAGCCGCCCGTCGGCGAGCGTCGCCGGATCGAGGTCACGGTCGTCGAGGCGGGCCCGCAGGAGTCGGCGGGGTTTGACGTCGACGAAGGTCCCGGTGCCGGGGGTGGCCCGGAACCGGATGGTGGCGGTGGAGCGGAACCGCTCGGCGTCGCCGGTCAGGTCGAGGTCCACCTGGTAGGACTCGACCGTGATCGACGCGCCACGCGCGGTTGCCTCTGCACGGGTCAGGCTCGGCATCCGCTTATCCTGCCCGATGAGGTCCGCACGGGCCTTCCCGTGACACGTGGCGATGGAGGAACAACGATGGGTCAGCACCCCAAGGGCGATTTCGACCTTTCTCGGGCGGTTTGGCAGCGAGCCGAGGGCGACACGTCCGAGGGGGCGGTCGAGGTGGCCTTCGTCGACGACCTGATCGGCATGCGCAACTCGGCCGAGCCGGACGGCCCCGTCCTGGTCTTCACCCAGGCCGAGTGGGACGCCTTCGTCGCGGGCGCGCAGGACGGCGAGTTCGACCTGGACTGACCCCGTCGGGTCAGTCACCGTCGCCCCAGCCGAGCCCGCCCGGGCCGGGCGCGTGGTGGAAGCCGGGATGGCCGGCCACGTCGGCGCAGCGCTCGCCGTCGGGCCCGAGCGCACCGCAGAACAGCCGCTCGGCGCGGTGCCAGGCGTCCGCCGGGGACAGCGCCGCCGCGCCGAGCGCCAGCTCCGGGCGGAGCAGGTCGAGCGCTTCGGCGTACGCGACGGCCAGCTCGCGCGCGACGGCGGGATCGGCGGCCGCGAAGCCCAGATGCACGGTGAAGAACCGCGGTGGGCGGGCCCCGGGGCGCCGGGGCCCGCCGATCAGCGGTTCCTCCCGGCCGCCGCCCCGCAGCCCGGCCACCGCGTCGCGGTGCCGCCGCCGTGCCGCCCGGTCGTCACGCATCCGTGCCCCTCCCCCGCCTCCGGTGACCCCGCCGGACCTCGCGCCGGCGGGGCCGGACCGGCTGTCGCCGATCCGTGAGTCGAGCCAACCAGCTTTTCCGCCCCCGGGGAGGGGCCAGCCCCGCTCCGATTGCCCGACGACTGCCCTCACCCGGGTTGAGCTGGGGAAACGGAGGATTCGGTCGGGTCGCCCCGGGTAGGTAGCGGACAACGTCGTGCACGGCGGCCGACCCGCGTCAGGAGCAGCCGAGATGAGCACCATGCCGAGCGACCGGAGCCCGGACAGCACGCTGGCGTTCCTCCGTGAGGGCTACCGCTTCGTGGGCGCGCGCTGCGACCGGTTCGGCAGCGACGTGGTGCAGACCCGGCTGCTCCTGGAACCGACGATCTGCCTGCGCGGCCGGGACGCCGCCGAGCTGTTCTACGACGAGGAGCGGTTCGTCCGGCGCGGGGCGACGCCGTTGCGCGGGCAGCGCACGCTGACCGGGGTCGGCGGCGTGCAGGGCCTCGACGGGGCGGCGCACCGGGCCCGCAAGGCGATGTTCATGTCGATCATGACGCCGGACGCGATCCGCCGGCTCGGGCAGCTCTTCGCCGACGAGTGGCGGGCCCGCATCCCGACCTGGGCGGCGAACGGCCCGGTGGTGCTCTACGACGAGGTGGGCCGGATGCTGACCCGGGCGGTCTGGGCCTGGGCCGGCGTACCGCTGGCCGAGTCCGACGTGCGCCGGCGGACCGCCGAGATGCACGCCATGATCGAGGGGCCGGCCGTGCTGGGCCCGAAGCACTGGCGCGGCCTGATCGGCCGCCGCCGGGCCGAACGGTGGGCCCGCGCGCTGGTCGAGCGGGTACGCGCCGGCGCGCTGCCCGCCCCCGAGGGCAGCGCGCTGCGGGTGATCGCCGAACACCGCGACGAGCAGGGCGTGCCGTTGCCGCCCCGGATCGCCGCGGTGGAGCTGCTCAACGTGCTGCGCCCCACGGTCGCGGTGGACCGGTACGTGGTCTTTCTCGCGCTGGCGCTGCACGACCATCCGCACTGGCGGGACCGGGTACGCGCCGACGACGCCACCGCCGAGCAGTTCGTGCAGGAGGTCCGCCGCTACTACCCGTTCTTCCCGCTCGCCGCGGCCCGGGTCCGCCGCTCGTTCGACTGGCGGGGGTACGCGTTCCCGCAGGGCCGCCGCGTGCTGCTCGACCTGTACGGGACGAACCACCACCCGGAGATCTGGCCGGAGCCGGAGCGGTTCCGCCCGGAACGCTTCGCCGGCTGGCGGGACGACCCGTTCGGCCTGATCCCGCAGGGCGGCGGCGACCACCGCACCGGGCACCGCTGCGCCGGGGAGTGGATCACGATCGAGCTGATGAAACAGGCGGTGGCCGCGCTGACCGGCGCGATGAGCTACCGGGTCCCGCCGCAGGACCTCGCGCTGGACCTGAGCCGGATGCCGACGCTGCCGCCCAGCGGACTGATCGTGGACGGGGTGCGGCCGGCCGGGTGACCGGGGGCCGACCGGATCCGCACGAGCCGGTTTCACGGGTCGTATTCCGGCAACTCGCGGAGCCCATCCGACGGGAGGCGACGTGACCCGCACCGCTCCGGCCCGCCCGCGCCCCGCCCGGGCCGCCGCCGGGCCCGCGCCGGCCCGGCTGCCGATGGCGTACGTCCTGCCGCTGCGCGCCACCGACGACCACGGGCTCGACGAGCTGACCGGATACCTGCGCGAGCTGTCCCGGTGGGTCGACGTGGTGGTGGTCGACGGCTCGCCGCCGGGCCGGTACGCCCGGCACGCCGCCGCCTGGCGGGGGCTGGTCCGGCACGTCCCGCCGGATCCCGCGCTGCGCGGGCGCAACGGCAAGGTGCTCAGCGTGCTCACCGGCGTCGCGCTGGCCCGCCACGAGCACGTGGTGATCGCCGACGACGACGTCCGGTACGACCTGCCGGCGCTGCGGGCCGTGCACGAGCTGCTCGACCGGGTGGACCTGGTCCGGCCGCAGAACCACTTCGACCCGCTGCCCTGGCACGCCTGGTGGGACACCGGCCGGACGCTGCTCGCCCGGGCGCTGGGCGGGGACTGGCCGGGCACGCTGGCGGTACGTCGGGGCACGTTCCTGGCCATGGGCGGCTACGACCCGGACGTGCTCTTCGAGAACCTGGAGCTGCACCGGACCGTGCGCGCGTACGGCGGCAGCACGGCCGGCCCGGCCTGGCTGTACGTTCGGCGGCGCCCACCGGTCGCCGCGCACTTCCTCGGCCAGCGGGTCCGCCAGGCGTACGACGAGACGGCCCGACCGGCGTGGCTGCTGGCCTCGCTGGCGGTGCTGCCGGCCACGGCCGCCGCGCTCGCCGCCCGCCGCCCGGGGCTGCTGCTGCGGGCCGGGCTGGTCGCGGTCGCGGTGGCGGAGCTGGGCCGGCGACGGGCCGGTGGGGCGCGGGTCTTCCCGGCGCACGCCACGCTCGCCGCGCCGCTGTGGCTGCTGGAACGCGGGGTGTGCGGGTGGCTCGCGGTGGGCCTGCGGCTGCGCGGCGGGGCGCCCTACGCGGGCAGCCGGCTGAGGGTGGCCGCGCACTCCTCCCGCACGTTGCGCAAGCGGCTGGCCCGCCGCCCGGACGAGTTGGCCGGCTGGGTCGAGACGTGCGAAGGCGGGGGCCCTTGTTAACGCCTGGGCGATAAGAAGGGCCCCCGCCTAACACGAGGGGCGGTGGTCAGGACCGGGCCTGGTGCGCGCTCTCCCGCACGTCCTGCGCGGCGCTGCGGCTGTCGTCCCTGACCGCGTGCGCGGCGTCCTGCGCGGTCGAGCGCACCGACTCGGCGGCGTGCTGGGCCGGCTCGCGCAGCTCGTCCTTCAGCTCGCCGGCGACCTCGCCCAGCTTCTCCTTGACCACGCCGCTGTGCTCGGTCGCCTTCTCCTTGACCTGCGCGGCGAGTTCCTGCTCACGACGGGTGGCCGGGATCAGCGAGGAGACCAGCATGCCGACGCCGAAGGCGATCACGCCGGCGGCGATCGGGTTGCCCTGGGACTTCTGCCGCACCACCTGCGGCGCCCGCTGGGCGGCCTCGCCCACCGTGGAGGCGGCGGAGTGCGCCTTGTCGCCCACCGTGGAGGCGGCCGAGGAGGCGTGATCCCCCACCGAGTGGGCGGCGTGGCCGGTGCTGTGGCCGAGGTCGGAAGCGGTTCCCATCACCTTGTCCTTCACGTTCGTCAGCGCGCTGCGCACGCGCTGCTTGCGGTCGTCGACGATGCGGCCCGGACTGACCTTGTACGCCAGGGCGTCCACGTCCGAGCTGAGGTTGTTGCGGGTGGCTTCGATCTCGCGGCGGATCTGGTCGGGATCGGTGCTCATCGGGTGACTCCCTCCGGGTGCGGCTTGAGCGCGTCGGGGATGCGCTGCACGCTGTCGTTGGTCTGCTTCAGGCCGCGGATCTGCTCGGCGTTCTTCTTCGCCTTCGAGTAGAGGACCGCGGCGATCACGGCCCACACCACGGCCACGATGAGCGCGGCCAGGCCGGAGTCCATGACGTTGTCGAGGAACTGCCACACCGCGATCGAGACGAAGAGCGCCACCATGTAGCCGCCGAAGCCGGCGCCGCCGTACAGGCCGGCCGCCTTGCCGGCCTTCTTGCCCTCCTGGCGGATCTCGGCCTTGGCCAGCTCGACCTCCTGCCGCATCAGCGTGGAGAGGTCGCCGGTGACCTGGCTCATGAGCTGCCCGATCGAGGTGGCCCGCACCTCGTCGGCCTGGTGCGGGGCACCCGGCGCCTGGTAGCCCGGGTCCTGCGTCGGCACGGTCATGCCGTCGCCTCCCTTCTGCCGGTCCGGCGGCTCACGGGCGCGGGGCGCCGGTGGACGGGACGCCCGGCAGCGGGTCGGTCCGGGTGGGCGGGGGCAGCGGCTGGCCGGTGCCGCCGACCGGGTCGGCATAGGTGTCCGGGGCGCCGCCCGGGTAGGTCGCGCCCGGCGCGGAGTAGCCCGGGTCCGGCTCGGCGTAGCTGCCCGGGGTCGGGTCCAGGTAGCCGCCCGGCGGCGTCTGGGCCGGCACGACCGGCGCGGTCGGGATGACGGCGGTCCGGTCCGGGTCGTACGACTGCCCGGCGCCGCCGTCGTTGCCCACCGCGGCGATGTTCCGGGTGAGCCGGCCGGCGACCACACCCAGCAGGGCGGCGCCGACCAGGAACGTGCCGGGGTTGCGGCGGGCGTAGCCCTTCACCTCGTTGAGCAGGTCGCCCGGCTCCCGCTGCTCCAGCCAGCCGGCCACGCCGTGCACCCGCTCGGCGGCCTGGTGGGCCAGCTCGGTGACCGGCCCGGAGCCGCCACCCTGCTGCGCCATCGACCGCATCTCGTCGGCCAGCGACCGCAGGCCGCTGGCGGCCCGCTGCTGCTGCTGACCGGCCTGCGAGGTGACCTGGCCGCGGGCCTCGCCGTAGAGGTCGCGGGCCTGCCGCCTGGCCTCGCCCACCACCTCCCGGCCCTGCTCCTTGGCGGTCTGCGCCACCGCGCCGCCCGCGTTCACGGCATCGTTGCCGACCTGGCGCGCCTGGTCGCGTACGCCGCCGCCGTTCGTCGACTCGTACGTGGCGGACGTGGGGGAAAGATCCTGAGTCATGGTGTCCCTTCCGCTCGTGATCCAGCGGTTTTCGAATATCGGGGGGCACGCGATTACTTTCCGCGTGACAACTGCCCTACCCCCGGTCGCCGGGTCCATGCCTGATTCGCCATTTCTCTGCGGCGGCGGCCCGCACCGGTCACAGAATGGGGTGCCGCCCGCCCGGGCGGTGAGCAGCTCCGACGGGGGTGACCGTGATGGCACGCGAACACGCATCGGCCCGGCCAGCCGTGCAGAAGGTCGCCCTCGCGGCGGCGGCCCTCTTCGTGCTGATCGGCGTGCTCGGCTTCGTTCCCGGCGTCACCACGCACTACGGCGAGATGACGTTTGCCGGGCACCACTCCGGCGCGAAGCTGCTCGGGCTGTTCCAGGTGTCGGTGCTGCACAACCTGGTGCACCTGCTCTTCGGGCTGGTCGGGCTGGTGGCGGCCCGCCGGCTGGCCGGCGCGCGGGCGTTCCTGGCCGGCGGCGGCGCGCTCTACCTGGTGCTGTGGCTCTACGGCTTCGCCATCGACAGCCGGGAGAGCGCGATCAACTTCGTGCCGGTGAACCACGCCGACAACTGGCTGCACCTGGCGCTCGGCTTCGGCTTGCTCGCCACCGGCCTGCTGCTGAGCAACGACCGAGGCACCGGTAGCCGGCTGGACACCCCGATCGACCGGCCCTGACCAGGCACGACGAGGCCCCGCCGAGCAGGGTGTGAGAAGGGGCCCCTTCTCGACGTCAGGCGTTAGGAAGGGGCCCCTCCTTGCACCGCCACCGGCAGGCGCTTGGCGAAGCACACGCTGTACGGGTTGTCGACGTACTCGCCGTACACGGGGACGGGCCGGTAGCCGGCGGACCGGTAGAGCGCGATCGCCGCCGGCAGGTAGGTGCCGGTCTCCAGGCACACCGCGCGGTGCCCCCGCCGGAACGCCAACTCCTCCAGCGCGGCCAGCACCTGGCGGGCGATTCCCCGACCTCGGAACGCCGGCCGGACGTACATCCGCTTCAGCTCGCCGGTGTCGGCGTCGAGCGCCTGGAGGCCGCCGCAGCCGACCGCCCGGCCGCCCACCACGGCCGCCAGGTAGTGGATGTCGGTGTGCACCACGGTCACCTGACCATCCAGGCCGCCGTCGGCGTCCCGCAGCTCACGCTGCTGAGCGGCGACGAGCGTGGCGATCTCCGGGTCGGTGGCGGGCCGGGATTCGATCAGCATCCGGCCACGCTAGGTCGACCGGATTTCGCGGAGGTTTCCGCGCGACGTCCCCGACACGGACGGAGCCGGACTAGTCGTCGTCCGGGTCGTCCAGGTCGTCCACCGCGGTCTCCGGCGCGCCCTCGATCTCGTCCTCCGGGCGACGGCGGCGGGCCTTGCGCGCCTCCAGCCGGTCGGCGGCCCGGGGACGCGTCGACTTGTCCTCCAGCCGCAGGTCGGTGCCCCGGTTGCCGGGGACGAAGTCGACACCGGCGTAGAGCGTGGGCTGCCAGTCGAACTCCCGCTCGCCGATCCGCACCAGGTCGCCGGCCTGCGCGCCGGCCTTCGCCAGCTTCTCCTCGACGCCCAGGCGGGCCAGCCGGTCGGCCAGATAGCCCACCGCCTCGTCGTTGTCGAAGTTGGTCTGCTTCACCCAGCGCTCCGGCCGGCTGCCCCGCACCGTGTACGAGCCGTCCTCCTCGGCCTCGATGGTGAAGCCGGCGTCGTCGACCGCCTTCGGGCGGATCACGATCCGGGTCGGCTCGGCCGGCGGGGCGGCCCGGCGGCCCTCGTCGACGAGCTGGGCCATCGCGAACGTCAGCTCGCGCAGCCCCTCCCGGGTGGCGCTGGAGACGTCGAAGACGCGGAAGCCGCGGGCCTCCAGGTCGGGGCGGACGATGTCGGCCAGGTCCTTGCCGTCCGGCACGTCGACCTTGTTCAACGCGACCAGCCGCGGCCGGTCGGCGAGCCCGCCGTACTGGGTCAGCTCCGACTCGATGGCGTCGATGTCGGCCAGCGGGTCCCGGCCCGGCTCCAGCGTCGCGGTGTCGACCACGTGCACCAGCACGGCGCAGCGCTCGACGTGGCGGAGGAACTCCAGGCCCAGCCCCTTGCCGGTGGCCGCCCCCGGGATCAGGCCGGGCACGTCGGCGACGGTGAACGTGTGGTTGTCCACCCGGACCACGCCCAGGTTCGGCACCAGCGTGGTGAACGGGTAGTCGGCGATCTTCGGCTTGGCGGCGGAGATCACCGAGATCAGCGAGGACTTGCCGGCGGACGGGAAGCCGACCAGGCCGACGTCGGCGACGCTCTTCAGCTCCAGCACCACGTCGAGCTTGTCGCCCGGCTCGCCCAGTTCGGCGAAGCCCGGCGCCTTGCGGCGGGCGTTGGCCAGCGAGGCGTTGCCCCGGCCGCCCCGACCGCCCCGGGCCGCCTCGAACGTGGTGCCCACGCCGACCAGGTCGGCCAGCACCGCACCGTCGAGGCTCTGCACCACAGTGCCGTTCGGGACCTTGATGACCAGATCGCGGCCGTTGCCGCCGTCGCGGTTCGAGCCGGCCCCGCCCTTGCCGTTCTCGGCCTTCAGGTGCGGCCGGAAGTGGAAGTCGAGCAGCGTGGTGACCTGGGGGTCGACCACCAGCGACACGCTGCCCCCGTGGCCGCCGTTGCCGCCGTCCGGGCCACCGAAGGGCTTGAACTTCTCCCGGTGGATGGAGACACAGCCGTGCCCCCCGTCGCCGGCCTGCATGTGCAGGACGACCCGGTCAACGAACGTCGTCACGACGCCAATCCTTCCAGCGGGGATCCGCCCCGCACGTGGAAAGGCGAAGCGGGCCGGGACCCGAGGTCCGCGGCCCGCTTCGCCTTCGAACTACTGCTGCGGCACGATGCTGACGGTCTTGCGACCGCGCTTGGTGCCGAACTGGACCGCACCGGCCGACAGCGCGAACAGCGTGTCGTCGCCGCCACGGCCGACCAGGTCACCGGGGTGGAACTTGGTGCCACGCTGACGGATGAGGATCTCACCCGCGCTGACGACCTGACCACCGAAGCGCTTCACGCCGAGCCGCTGGGCCGCGGAGTCACGACCGTTGCGCGAGCTGGACGCACCCTTTTTGTGAGCCATTGGAGGACGACCTACTTCCCGCTGTTGGAGATGCCGGTCACCTTGATCTGGGTCAGCGGCTGCCGGTGACCCTGACGCTTGTGGTAGCCGGTCTTGTTCTTGAACTTGTGGATCCGGATCTTCGGGCCCTTGGTGTGCGCGGCGATCTCGCCGGACACCGCGACCTTGGCGAGCTTCGCCGCGTCGGTCACCAGGTCGTCACCGTCGACGAGGAGCACCGCGGTGAGCTTCACCGCGTCACCGGGGGCACCGGTGAGCTTCTCGACCTCGATCACGTCGCCCTCGGCGACCTTGTACTGCTTGCCGCCGGTCTTGACGATCGCGTACATCGGAGGCGGACTCCCTGTCGTTGAGGCTGCTGACGTCTTCACCCACCGTTACCGGTCGGTCGTTCCCACGGCGTCTCGCCGGGAGCCGTGACACCGGCGGCGCGGGCACGCGGGAACTAGGCACACCAAAGTGCGCCGCAGGCAAGCGTACGCCATAGGAGGCCCGCCGCCCAAACCGGGCCCGCCGGTCAGGCCGGGCAGAGCTGGTCGAGGCGCTGCTGGAGCCGGTCGAACTCCGACTCGTCGATCGCCCGCACGTCGGTGCCGAGCTTGCCCACCTCGGTGGACAGGTCCGCCAGGAGGGTACGCAGCCCGGGGTCGGTGGCCTTCTGAGACTGCTCCCGCAGCACGTCCCGCCAGCCCGCCAGGGCGGTCTCCGCGTCCCGCCGGGCGGCCTTCTCCGTGCTGCGGTCCCCGGTGGCGCCGGCCCGCAGCATCTCCGCCAGCTTCGCCACGTACGTCTGCACGGCAGCCGAGCCGGACTGCTTCGCCCGGGCGCAGACACCCGCGTCGCCGGTGGCGGTCGGGGCCGGAGTGGGCGACGTGGCCGCCGGGGCCGGTGAGGCGAAGCCCACCGCGAACGGATCGTCGTTGCGGGCGCAACCCGCCCCGGCCAGCAGCAGCCCGGCCAACGCGGTGACCGCGAACACCCGACGCATGTCTCCTCCCTCCGGGACGCGCCGACCCGACCGGGGGTAGACGGGAAACGGCAGGGCCCCTGCTCGGCACTCTGTTGCCGGAGCGGGGGCCCTGTCAAACGCCACGCAGGTCAGCGCCTCACGGCCGGGTACGCCGCCGGGCGCCGCCACGCCGGGACCGCCGCCGTGGGGTGCCACCGTCGGCGCCCTCGTCGTCGGCCTCGCCGTCACCGAGCGCGTCCGGGTCGTCGGCGGCGGCCAGCCGGGCCGAGTCGCCCTCCTGGCTGTCCGCGACCGCCGGGGTGGCCGACGTGTCGGCGAACCGGGACAGGTCGTAACCCTGGGTGTCGTAGTAGTCGTCGTCGGGGGCCTCGACCACCTCGGCGACGGTCCGGGCCGGCTCGGCGGCGGCCGCCGGCTCCGGCGCGGCCTCCGGGGCGGGCTTCTCCGCGGCCTTGCGACCCCGGCGGCGGCCCTTCTCCTCGGCCGGCGCGACCGCCGAGGCGACCGCCTTGACCTTCTCCCCGGCGCCGCCGCCACGCGGCTTCTCCGGCACCGGCTCGGTGTGGACGACCACACCCCGGCCCTTGCAGCACTCGCAGGTCTCGCTGAACGCCTCCAGCAGGCCCGCGCCGATCCGCTTGCGGGTCATCTGCACCAGGCCCAGCGAGGTGATCTCGGTGACCTGGTGCTTGGTGCGGTCCCGGCCCAGGCACTCGGTGAGCCGGCGCAGCACCAGCTCCCGGTTCGACTCGAGCACCATGTCGATGAAGTCGATCACCACGATGCCACCGAGGTCACGCAGCCGGAGCTGGCGCACGATCTCCTCGGCCGCCTCCAGGTTGTTGCGGGTGACCGTCTCCTCCAGGTTGCCGCCGGAGCCGGTGTACTTGCCGGTGTTGACGTCGACGACGGTCATCGCCTCGGTGCGGTCGATCACCAGCGAGCCGCCGGAGGGCAGGAAGACCTTCCGGTCCAGCCCCTTGAGGATCTGCTCGTCGATCCGGTGCTCGGCGAACACGTCGGTCACCCCGGCGTGCCGGCGCAGCCGCGCGACCAGGTCCGGCGACACGTGCGACAGGTACGACTCGACCACGTCGTACGCCGACTCGCCCTCGATAACCAGCTCGCGGAAGTCCTCGTTGAAGAGGTCCCGGACCACCCGGATGACCAGGTCCGGCTCCTCGTAGAGCAGCACCGGGGCGCCGCCGCCGGCCGCCTTGGCCTGGATGTCCTCCCACTGCGCCTGGAGCCGCTTGACGTCCCGGGCCAGCTCGTCCTCGCTGGCGCCCTCGGCCGCGGTCCGGACGATCACGCCGGCGCCGTCCGGCACCAGCTTCTTGAGGATGTCGCGCAGCCGCTTGCGCTCGGTGTCCGGCAGCTTGCGGCTGATCCCGGAGGCGTTGCCGTTGGGCACGTAGACCAGGTGCCGGCCGGAGAGCGCGACGTGGCTGGTCAGCCGCGCGCCCTTGTGGCCGATCGGGTCCTTGGTGACCTGCACCAGCACCGGGTCGCCGGAGCGCAGCGCCTGCTCGATCGAGCGGGCCCGCCCCTCCAGGCCGGTGGTGTCCCAGTTGACCTCGCCGGCGTACAGCACGGCGTTGCGCCCGCGCCCGATGTCGACGAACGCCGCCTCCATGCTGGGCAGGACGTTCTGCACCTTGCCCAGGTAGACGTTGCCGGCCATGGTGGCGGACGAGTTGCGGGTCACGTAGTGCTCGACCAGCACGCCGTCCTCGAGCACCGCGATCTGGGTGCGGTCGCCGCGCTGGCGCACGACCATGGTCCGGTCGACCGCCTCGCGGCGGGCCAGGAACTCCGACTCGCTCAGGATCGGCGGCCGGGTACGCCGCTGCTCCCGGCCGTCCCGGCGGCGCTGCCGCTTGGCCTCCAGCCGGGTCGACCCGGAGACGCCCTGCACCTCGTCGACGGCCTTGCGCGGCTCACGGATCTTGACGACGGTGGGCACGCCGTCCTCGGCGGTGGTCTCCGCCTCCCCGGCGCCCCGGCGACGGCGACGACGGCGGCGACGGGTCATCCCCTCGCCCTCGGTGTCCTCGTCCTCGGCGGTCTCCTCGGCCTCGGCGTCGGCCGTCTCCGCCGTACCGGACTCCTCGTCCTCGACGTCGTCGGCGCCACCCTTGCCCCGGCCCCGGCCCCGGCGACCGCGACGACGCCGCCGCCGGCCCTCGGCCGTCTCGTCGTCCTCCTCGGCCTCGGCGGTCTCGTCGGCCTCGGCGGTCGGCTCCTCCTCGGCCTCGACCTCGGCCTCGATCGGCTCGGCCTCGCGACGGCCCCGGCGACGGCGACGGCCGGTCTCGGCCGGCTCCTCCGCGGTCTCCTCGGCCACCGGGTAGGTGACCTGGACGTCCGGGGCCTCATCCGGCTGCGGGGGCATGAACAGGACGGTCGGCGCGGAGAGCGCGGCCCGGCGCCGCCGGCCAGTGGTCGGCCGTTCCTCGGCCGCCGCGGCGGCGTCCGGCTCGTCCGCCGGACCCGGCACCGCGGCGCCCGTGGACACCGCGCCGGAGGCGTCGGCGAGCCCACCGGCCCGGGCCAGGTCGACATCGTCGGTACGACGCGACGCGGCCTCCCCGGTCGCGGCGGTACGGCGACGGGTGCGCCGCGCGGGCGCCTCGGCCGGGGTGGGTTCGTCCACGGCGTCCTCGCCCACCGCGTCGGCGTCCTCGTCCTCGCCCGCGTCGAGCGGCGCGCGGCCCTCGGCGATCCCGCCCGCGCCTCCGGGCACCGAGACCGGCCCGTCGACCACGGCATCGGCACGCGGCGCGGCGGGCGGCGCCACGACCGGCCCGGCGCTCAGGGCTTCGGCGGGCGGCTCCACGGCCGGCCCGGCGGCCTCGGCGGGCGCCTCGGTCGGCGACTCGGCAACCGGGGCCGGCTCGGCGGCGGCCGGCGTGGCCTTGCGACGGCGGGTCCGGGTGACCTTGACCGGCGGCACCACCTCGTCCGAGGTGGCTTCCACCCCGGCGACGGCCACCGGCTCCTCGACCGCCTTCGCCGGGGTCGCCTTGCGGCGCCGGCGGGTGGTCTTCGGCGCGGCCTCCAGCTCACCGGCGACCGGCGCGAACACCTCGGCCTGCGGCGACTCGCCGCTGCCGGTGGCCGCGGCGGACGCCTCGACCGGCGCGTCGGTCTGCTCCGGTTGGTTGAGCGGGGCGGCCTTGCGGCGGGTGGCCCGCTTACGGGCGGGCGGCTTCACCTCGGCGGCGCCGGTGGTGCTGTCGGCGGCGGTCGTGTCGGCCGGCTCCGCGCCGGTCCGTTCGCCGCCCTCGGGCTCGTTCTCGAGCATGGACGTTCTCCAGTTCTGGCTGCCCCGGGCGCGGTTGAGCGCTGCCACGCAGGGTTGCCGCAAAGGTGTTTCCGCCGGGCGCGCGGGAGCGCGACCGCCGAAGTCTGCCTGCCAGAGCGCTGACCGTCCGGTCAGTGCCCTCCGATGGCTGCCCCGTCGCGATCCGCGTCCAACGGATCGACGATCTCGCCCTGCGCGGTCAGCGTGCCCTGCGCCAGCCGGATCACCTTCGGAGTGACCGGCGGCACCAGGTCGGCCACCACGCGGAGGCCGGAAAGGACGTCATCGGGTCGCACGGACGGGGTGACCTGCCGCACGACCAGTTCGAGTATCGCACACGGTACGGCCGCCGCTCGGGAAGGCGTCTCAGCCGGCACCGCCGCATCGATGGCGATCACGGCGCTCCGGGTGTCGAACGTGCGCCGGCCCTGCTTGGTCATCCGCTCGACCTGGATCTCCTCGGCGGCCGTGAAGGACGCCACGGCCGCCCGCAGCACGTCCGGGTCGACCTCCGGCAGCTCGATGCGCCAGCGCGACGCCTCGATCCGGTCGGCCAGGCTGCCGCCGGTGGCCTCGACCGCGTCGAGCACGTCGAGCCCGGGTGAGAGCGCGGCGTCCAGGGCCGCCCGGAGCTGCTCCGGGTCGACCGGCTCACGCAGGCCGATCTCCAGGTACTCCGCCTCGCTGGCCACGCCGGTCGGCGCCGCCGAGGCGTACGAGATCTTGGGGTGCGG
This sequence comes from Micromonospora ferruginea, assembly GCF_013694245.2. Taxonomy (NCBI): domain Bacteria; kingdom Bacillati; phylum Actinomycetota; class Actinomycetes; order Micromonosporales; family Micromonosporaceae; genus Micromonospora; species Micromonospora robiginosa. Next base: position 143,230 of record NZ_CP059322.2, on the reverse strand, counting down.
GGTGAAACCCTGGGAGAAGGCGATCGGCACGCCGGCCCGACGCAGCGCGCGCTCGAAGGCCCGGGCGAAGTCCCGGTGCGAGGTGAACCGCAGCGGCCCACGCTTGGCGTACCGGATGCGGACCCGCTGGACGACGGGCGCCTGGCCGCCCTCGGGTTGAGGCTTTCTGGCGATCGTGAGCTCCTCGGATGTGCCTGCGTGTCCGCCCCATCCTGGCGCAGCCACGGCCGCGGCCCGCGACCGGGGGCCGGCCGGACCGGCCGGCACACGCCGGTGACCACGAGGTCGGCGGCGGAGTCGATCTCCGAGCCGCCCGCCGGCCTCGCGATCGGCAGTCGGTCGTCAGGGGCGGTCCCGGCCCGGCGGGTTCCGGGGTCCGGGGGGTGGCGCGTAGGGGCTCGGGCCGGTCCGGACCGGCGGACCGTGGGCGCCGGCGTCCATCCGGTCGAGCACCTCGTCCGGGACGTCACCCGCCCGGGCCAGCTCGCGGCGGTGCCGGCGCCGGTTCCAGATCAGGAACCCCACCAACGCCAGCAGCACCACCAGCGCCACCGCGATCCCGATACCGACCACCATCACCTGCTGGTCGGTCGGGCCGCCCCGGTCGCCGTACTCGGTCACGTCGAAGTTGTCGTCCTCGCCGGCCGCCGCGGGCGAGGACGCGCCCGGCGCGGCGGTGGCGCCACCCAGCAGCGGGTTCGCCGACACCGACGGGACGTCGGCGGTGAGCGCCGCCACCGGGTCGATCCGGCCGAAGCCGTAACGCGGATCGCGGCCGGGCGGCCCGGCGTCCCGGGCGGTGCGGATGATCCGGTTGATCACGTCGGGCGCGGAGAGCTTCGGGTACTTCGACCGGATCAGCGCCGCGACGCCGGACACGATGGCACTGGAGTCGGAGGTGCCGTCGCCCCAGCCGTAGCCCCGGTCCCGGCCGATGTTGTAGACCTCGTCCCCCGGCGCGGCGATCACCGCCTCCGGCCCCTGCGCCGAGCCGCTCCAGAAGCCGCCGCCCCGGCTGGTGCCGGTCACCGCGATCACCCCGGGGAACTTGGCGGGGGCGGCGATGTCCGGACCGAGCTGCCGGACGTTGCCGGCGCCGGCCACCACGACCACGTCGCGCTCCAGCGCGTACCGGACCGCGGCCACCTCGCCCTCGTCGACGGCGCCCGTGCTGCCGTAGGACAGGTTGATCACCTTCGCGCCGCCGTCGACCGCCATCCGGATGCCGGTCGCGGAGTCCTCCACGGTGAACGACGTGCCGGGCGGCTTCCGGATGGGCAGGATCCGGGCGTCCGGCGCGATGCCGTCCACTCCGGCGCCGTTGGCCGCGATGATCCCGGCCATGTGGGTGCCGTGGCCTTCCGGGTCGCGCCGGCCGTCGCCGGAGTCGCGGGTGCTGGCCCCGCGGAGCACCCGGCCGCGCAGGTCCGGGTGGCCGGCGTCGACGCCGGTGTCCACCAGCCCGACCACGACACCCCGACCGGTGGAGATCTGGTGCGCCCGGTCGATCCGCAGCTCGTCCAGGTACCACTGCTCGGCCCGGCGCGGCGCGGCGCCCGCCGGCTGGGCGGCCCCCAGCACCATCAGGCCGGCCAGCAACCCGGCCGCCACCGGCCGGAGCGCGCCGACGTACACCCTCATCCGTCCGTCCTCATCGCAGGATGCCCGGAGACCCAGCGTCACCGGAACCCCACGGATCGTCGTCCTCAGTCAACCACGACGAGTGCTCGCCACCGCCCCCGCCGTGCCCGGCGCCGCCGCGACCGCCCATCATGCCGCCGCCGCCCATCATCCCGGCGCCGGCCATCCCGCCGCGGGCACCGCCGGCGCCCGCGCCGGTGGCGCCGCGCACCGCGTTGGCCGCGCTGGTCAGCGGCGGAACCTTGCCGTTGCCGCCACCCACCATGCCGGGCAGCGCGCCCACGCCCATCCCGCCGGCCGCGCCGAGACCGCCGCCACCGATGCCGCCGGCGGAGCCGAGACCGGCCCCACCGCCGCCGAAGCCGCCACCCGGGCCGGCCGTGCCCAGCCCGCCGCCACCGCCGCCGAAGCCGCTGCCCGGGCCGCCGGCCGTGATCGTGCCCGGCCCGCCGGCGCCGGCCAGGCCGGTGCCGTAGTCGTGGCCGCCGGAGCCCGGGTAGCCGCTGCCGGAGCCGGGGACACCGCCGGTGACCGGCGGCACGTGCGAGCCGGGACCGCCGGAGCCGCCACCGCCGAAGTCGCCGCCGTCGAGGGTCGGCGGGGGCGTGAACGAGCCGCCACCACCGCCACCGGCGCCACCGCCGATCCCGGTGCTGCCGAGCGAGGGCATCTTGCCGGCGCCACCGCCGCCGCCACCACCGCCGCCCGGCAGGCCGGTGTCCGGCAGGCCCGACGGCGGGGTACGGGTGTCCGGGCGGTAGCCGTCGTCGATGCTGCTGGCCGGCTGGGGCACGGCCAGCTTGGGGCGCTCGGTCTCCACCGCCGTGGGCAGCGGCGACATCGCCTTGTTGGCGGCCACCTGGTTGTCCCGGTACCAGTTGTCCAGATGCGACTTGGTGTCCCACCAGCCGCCACGCTTCTGGTCGCTGGCGTTGCCGTCGACCTTCATGGTCGCCTCGAGGTCGTCGGCCTTGTCGCGGAACGCGCCGTCGGCGTACAGCTCCGGGTGCTGCCCGTAGTCGCTGCGCAGGGAGGCGAGGAAGCCGGACTGGCTCTCCCCGTCGCGGGCGTCGTCCAGCTCGGTGCCGCCGGGCAGGCTCCACTCGTTCCAGCCGAAGTCGTCCATCAGCGGGATCGGGATGCTGGCGACCGCGGTGCGGATGTCACCCTCGATCCGCGACAGCGCCCCGCTGACCCCGCTGGCGTGCGTGATCAGCTCCTCGATGTCCTTGCCGATGCCGCCCAGGTGCTCGCGGTAGGCGTCCCCGCCGCTGCCCTTCCACCCGGCCAGCAGGCCGGGCAGGCCGCCGCTGTGCGGGCGCTCCTGGCCGGGCGCGATCGGGCCGACGAACGAGCGCCCGACCAGCGAGTCGCGCAGGTAGCCCAGCGCGGTGGAGAGGTTGCTCCAACCCGAGCCCACCGACCCCACGGTCTCCGGGTCCGCCGACAGCGTCACCTCGCGCACGGCGCGCTCCCAGGTGCCTCCAGCCATGACCGTCTCCCCCTCAGGCCGTGTACGGGTAGGTGGGCTGCTGCCCGGCCTCCGGCGGCGGCGCCGCGGACTCCAGCAGCCGCTCGATCTGCTTGCCGTTGGCGGCGTTGCGGGCCTCCGCGTCGCGGAACGCCTTCGCGATGTCCTCGGTGCCCTGCTTGAGGCCGGCCAGCTTCCTGGAGATGTCCTTCAGGTGGGCCTCCATGTTGGCCGTGGACGTGGTCAACGCCGCCCACTGCATCCGGGCGTCCTCGTACGCGCCGAACGGGGTGCCGTTCGGCACCGCCTGCGCGTTTGCGCTGTCGCCCTTCATCCGCTCCTTGATGCGTTCCATCTCGTAGCCGATGGTGTCGTCGACGTACTGCTTGAGGCGCTCGACGTATTCCGCGGCGGCGTCCAGGTCCTCGACGCTGACGTGCAGATCGCCGGTGTCCGGCGGCTTGATGCCCATGCTGTCCTCCCCGCTGCCGGCCCCGGGGCCGGTCCAATACGGACGCAGCGTATCGAGGAAGCACCAGTCGGGGCACCCCCGCCCCGGGCGGCCGGGCGGTCACCGGAGAACGGAACGGGGCGCGGGAACCCTCGGTTCCCGCGCCCCGTCGACAGGCGTGCCGCTCAGCCCTGGGCGGCGGCCGGCTGCCGCAACCCGCCGACCGGCGTCAGCGGCAGCAGCTTGCGGCCGGTGGGGCCGATCTGGATCTCGGTGTCCATGGACGGGCAGACGCCGCAGTCGAAGCAGGGCGTCCAGCGGCAGTCGTCCTGCTCGTACTCCGACATCGAGTCCTGCCAGTCCTGCCAGAGCCAGTCCTTGTCCAGGCCGGAGTCGAGGTGGTCCCAGGGCAGGACCTCCAGCTCCTCGCGCTCACGGGTGGTGTACCAGTCGAGGTCCACCCCGAACGCCGGCAGCGTCTCGGCGGCGGCGTCCACCCAGCGTCGGTAGGAGAAGTGCTCGCTCCAGCCGTCGAACCGGCCGCCGTTCTCCCAGACCCGGCGGATCACCGCGCCGACCCGGCGGTCGCCCCGGGACAGCAGGCCCTCGATCAGCGACGGCTCGCCGTCGTGGTAGCGGAAACCGATCGCCCGGCCCAGCGACCGGTCGCTGTTGATCGCCTGCTTGAGCAGCTTGAGCCGGTTGTCGATGACCTCGGGGGTGGCCATCGAGGCCCACTGGAACGGGGTGTGCGGCTTCGGCACGAACCCGCCGATGGAGACCGTGCAGCGGATGTCCTTGGACCCGGTGGCCGCCCGGCCGGCCCGGATCACCTCGTGCGCCATGTCGGCGATCTCGAGGACGTCGTCGTCGGTCTCGGTGGGCAGGCCGCACATGAAGTAGAGCTTCACCTGCCGCCAGCCGTTGGAGTAGGCGGTGACCACGGTGCGGATGAGGTCTTCCTTCGACACCATCTTGTTGATCACCTTGCGGATCCGCTCCGAGCCGCCCTCCGGGGCGAACGTCAGACCGGTCCGCCGCCCGTTGCGGGACAACTCCTGGGCGAGGTCGATGTTGAACGCGTCCACCCGGGTCGACGGCAGCGACAGCGACACGTTGGTGCCGGCGTACTGCTCGGCCAGGCCGGAGCACATGTCACCGATCTCGGAGTGGTCGGCCGACGACAGCGACAGCAGGCCCACCTCGTGGAAACCGGAGAACTCCAGACCCTGCTGCACCATCTGCCCGACCGTGGTGATCGAACGCTCCCGCACCGGACGGGTGATCATGCCGGCCTGGCAGAACCGGCAACCCCGGGTGCAGCCCCGGAAGATCTCCACCGCGTACCGCTCGTGGACCGTCTCGGCGAGCGGGACCAGCGGCTTCTTCGGGTACGGCCAGGCGTCCAGGTCCATGGTCGTGCGCTTGTGCACCCGGAACGGCACGTCGGGGCGGTTGGGCACGACCCGCTGGATCCGGCCGTCGGGCAGGTAGTCGACGTCGTAGAAGCGCGGCACGTAGACGCTCTCGGTGCGGGCGAGCCGCAGCAGCAGCTCGTCCCGGCCGCCCGGCGCGCCCTCGGCCTTCCACTCCCGGACGATGGCGGTGATCTCCAGCACCGCCTCCTCGCCATCGCCGAGCACCGCGGCGTCGACGAAGTCGGCGATCGGCTCCGGGTTGAACGCGGCGTGCCCGCCGGCCACGATCACCGGGTCGGCGTCGGTGCGGTCGGCGGCGAGCAGCGGGATGCCGGCCAGGTCGATCGCGGTGAGCAGGTTGGTGTAGCCCAACTCGGTGGAGAACGAGACGCCGAACACGTCGAAGTCGCGCACCGGGCGGTGCGCGTCGACGGTGAACTGCGGCACCCGGTGCTCGCGCATCAGGCGCTCCAGGTCCGGCCAGACCGCGTACGTGCGCTCGGCGAGCACGTCGGGCAGCTCGTTGAGCACCTCGTAGAGGATCTGCACGCCCTGGTTGGGCAGGCCCACCTCGTACGCGTCCGGATACATCAGCGCCCACCGGACGGTCGCCGCGTCCCAGTCCTTGACCACCGCGCCCAGCTCGCCACCCACGTACTGGATGGGCTTGGTCACCTGGGGCAGCAACGGCTCCAGCCGGGGCCACACCGAATTGGCGGCAGGAGGACGTGGGGTGGTGGACGGCGCACTCATGATGCCCAAGGGTACGCGGTGCCCCGGCCCTCCCTCCCCACCGGCACCTTTCCCGCGCCACCTCCCCGATGATCAAGGAGTTGACGCGCCGGTCCACGCTCCCCGCCGACGCGAACTCCTTGATCACCGACCGGGGTGGGGCGGGCGGGGATTCGGCGGGGGTGGCGGGGCGGTACTAACCTCGCAACGGGCGCGAGAGGAGATTCTGCGATGTCGCAGCCGCAGCCGGGGGCGGGCCGGCCGGCCGAGGGTGCCGAGGAGCGGGCCGTCGCCGAGCCGCCGTCGCCCGCGCCGAAGACTGTCGACGCCGAGGGCTCCGGCCGGTCGGCCGAGACCGCCCCGGAGGGGTCGGCGCAGGTCGACGACGCCCCGACCGCCGCCACCACACCGCCGGGTACGCCCAGCGCCGCCACCACAGCGCCGGGCACGCCCGACGATGCCGCCACCGCCGCGCCCGGGACGGACGCCGCCACCGCACCGCCGGAGACGGACGCCGTTCCCACCCCGCTGGCGGAGACGGACCACGCGGCCACCGCACCGCCGGAGACGGACGTCGTCGGCGCCGCGCGGCCTAGAGCGGACGACGACGCCGTTCCCGAGACGCCCGCCGCGCCGGATGCGCAGCCGCAGACCACGACGTCCAGCCCGGACGAGACCGGGACACCGCCACCGGACCAGGCCGGGACGCGGGCCGGGACGCATGTCCCGGAGGCCACCGACGGGCCGTCCGCCGCTGGTCGGCCGGCGGCGGACGCCGACAGTTCGACCCCGCCGGCCGAGACCGCCGCCCGGACCGGCCTCGATCCGACCCCGACCCCGGGGCGTGCCGGGGCCGATCCCGACGACACCCCGCCCGTGCCCGCCGGTCGTGCCCGGGGCTCCGCCTCCGTGCCCGGCCGCACGACACCGACACCGACCCGGATCGAGCGCACACCGGACCCCACCCGGGTCGAGGACGCGTCGAACCGGACGAAGGTCGAGCACGGACCGGACCGGACGACCGTCGAGAGCGAGCCGAACCGGACGGCTGTCGAGCGCGGGCCGAACCCGCCGCACCCCACCCGGGTCGACAACTCGCCGCGCTGGAGCGGATCCGCGGCGGTCCCGCCGCCGCCGTCACGCCGGCGTTCCTGGGGCGAGTCGGCCGAGCCCACGCCGGTGCCGCCGGTCGGCTCGCCCGAGCACGCCACCCCGGTCGACCCGTGGGCGGGCGTCGACACCACCGGCTGGGACCTGCACTCGGTCGAGCTGCCGGCGCTGCCGCCGACGATGACCTACACCGCCCCCTGGCCGACCGCACCGCCGGCCGCCCGGCCGGTGTCACCACCCGCGCAGACTCCGCCGTACCCGGGCCCGCCGGCCGCCCGCCCGGTGTCGCCACCCGCGCAGGCTCCGGCGTACCCGGGCCCGCCGGCCGCCCGCCCGGTGTCACCGCCGGCCCAGCCGCCGTACCCCGGTCCGCCGGCCGGCCGCCCGGTGTCCGCACCGCCGCCGAAGCAGGCCCGGCCGCCCAAGCAGCGCCGGGGCCGACCCGCGCCGCCGCCGGGATGGCAGGCCACCAAGGGGTACGTGCCGGTGCCGGTCCGCCGGCGCCGCCGCTGGCCCTGGGTGCTGCTGCTCAGCGTGGCGTGCTGCTGCGGCGTCCCGCTCTGGTGGATCCAGCCGCTCTCCAGCCAGTACCCGGCCAGCGCCACCCTCCCGGACCAGCTCGACTCGATGCGGCTGCGCCAGGACCGGGACAGCCAGTCGACGGCCGAGGACCTGAAGAGCCGGGTACGCCAGGCGGACTGGCTCGCCGAGGACACGTTCGCCGGCATCTACACCACGAACGATGGCAAGCGGGTGACGCTCTTCGGCAGCACCGGCTTCCGGTTCACGCCGGAGTCCGACGCCGAGGCCGAGTTGAAGCGGCTCACCGACGACTACGCGCTGCAGCCCTCGGTGACCGTGGACACCGGCGTACGCGGCCGGTACGAGCGCTGCGCGGTGGGCCGCGCGGACGGCGACACGGTGGTGGTGTGCACCTCGGTGGACCACGGCAGCCTCGCCACGGGCGTGTTCACCCGGCTGTCGGTGGACGACAGCGGCCGGCTGCTGAACGACCTGCGCCAGCAGGTGGTGGTTCCGAAGCAGTCCTGAGCGGGCCGGTCAGGCCGGGGGCTCCTCGCTGCGCTTCGGGGCGTAGCGGGGCACGTACTCCTGACCGGTGAGCTTCTGGATCTCGGCCATCAGCTCGTCGGTCATGACCCGCAGCGACGACCGGTCGTCGGGCCGGCCGGTGAAGTCCAGCGGCTTGCCGAACTTGATGGTGATCTTGGCGCGGCCGGGCCGGGGCACCCGGGTCCCGATCGGCTGGGCCTTGTCGGTGCCGGTCACGCCGACCGGGATGATCGGCACCCCGGCGGCGACCGCCAGCCGGGTCGCGCCGGTACGACCGCGGTAGAGCCGCCCGTCCGGGGAGCGCGTGCCCTCCGGGTAGACGGCGACCAGGTCGCCGGCCTTGAGCACCGGGATCGCGGCGTCGAACGCGGAGAGCGCCGCCCGCCCGCCGCCCCGCTCGACCGGGATGGCGCCCAGCCCGGTGAGCACGAACTTGGAGAAACCGCCCTTGACCCCGGTGCCGTTGAAGTATTCCGACTTGGCCCAGAACGCCAGGTGCCGCGGGACCACGGTGCCGAGCAACAACTCGTCGGCGACGGAGAGGTGATTACCCGCGAAGATCGCGCCGCCGGTCGCCGGGATGTGCTCCAACCCCTCCGCGTGCGGCCGGAAGGCCAACCGGAGCGCGGGCGCCACGGTGAGCTTGCCGATGGTGTAGAGCAGGGGCACGGGTCCTCCGGCGTTCGTACGCGAAACAGGCGCTGTCACGGTAGCCGACGCCGCCACCGGAGGCCGAGCGGGTGGCCCGCAGTCCACCCGCTCGGTACGCCCGGTTAGGCGGGGGCCCCTCCTCTACCGAATGCGTTAAGAAGGTCCCCCGCCTTACACGCGGCGGACGCCCACCACCACGCGCTCGCCGTCGCCGACCTCGCCGGCGAAGCCGTCGAGCCCGTCGACGAAGTCGACGCTGTCCGCCAGCACCTCCCGGGCCACGAAGTCGGTGTACGCGGCGACCGCCGCGCGCACCTCCTCGGAGGCCGAGACCGCCACCGCGATCCGGTCCGAGACGTCCAGGTCGGCGTCCCGCCGGGCCTGCTGCACCACCCGGACCACGTCCCGGGCCAGCCCCTCGGCGGCCAGTTCCGGGGTGACCTCGGTGTCCAGCACGACCACGCCCTCACCGCCGGGCAGCGGCGCGGAGTGCTCGGCGTCGGCGGCGACCAGGCGCAGCTCGTACTCGCCCTCGGCCAGGGTGACCCCGGCGGCGACCGGGGCGCCGTCGTGAAGCTCCCACTCCCCCGCCTTGACCGCCTTGATCACCTGCTGGACCGCCTTGCCGACGCGCGGGCCGAGCGCCCGCGGCACCACGGTCAGCACCTGCTGGCAGTAGGCCTCCACATCGCCGGCGAGCACGACCTCCTTCACGTTGACCTCGTCGGCGACCAGGTCGACGAACGGCCGGAGCTGGTCGGCCACCGGCGACGCCACGGTCAGCTTCGCCAGCGGCAGCCGGACCCGCAGGCCCTTCGCCTTGCGCAGCGACAGCGCGGCCGAGGCGACCGCCCGGACGTTGTCCATCGCGGAGACCAGCTCGTGGTCGGCCGGGAACTCCTCGGCGGACGGCCAGTCGGTCAGGTGCACCGACCGCTCGCCGGTCAGCCCGCGCCAGATCTCCTCGGCGGTCAGCGGCGCCAGCGGCGCCACCACCCGGCAGAGCGTCTCCAGCACGGTCGAGAGCGTGTCGAACGCGTCCGCGTCGCCGGCCCAGAACCGGTCCCGCGAGCGGCGCACGTACCAGTTGGTCAGCGCGTCCAGGTAGGACCGGACGGTCGCGCAGGCGCCGGAGATGTCGTACGCGTCCATCTGCGCGCCGACGGTCGCCACCAGCTCGTTCGTCTTCGCCAGCACGTACCGGTCGAGCACGTTCGTCGAGTCGGTACGACGGCGCGCGGTGTAGCCGTCCGCGTTGGCGTAGAGCGTGAAGAAGTACCAGACGTTCCAGAGCGGCAGCAGCACCTGGCGCACCGCGTCCCGGATCAGCGTCTCGGTGACCGCCATGTCCCCGCCGCGCAGCACCGGCGAGGACATCAGCATCCACCGCATCGCGTCCGACCCGTACGAGTCGAACACGTGGTAGACGTCCGGGTAGTTGCGCAGGCTCTTGGACATCTTGCGCCCGTCCGAGCCGAGCAGGATGCCGTGGCTCAGGCAGTTGCGGAACGCCGGCCGGTCGAACAGCGCGGTGGCCAGCACGTGCATGGTGTAGAACCAGCCGCGGGTCTGCCCGATGTACTCGACGATGAAGTCGCCCGGGTAGTGGTGCTCGAACCAGTCGCGGTTCTCGAACGGGTAGTGCACCTGGGCGAACGGCATCGAACCGGACTCGAACCAGCAGTCCAGCACCTCCGGCACCCGGCGCATCATCGCCTTGCCCGTCGGGTCGTCCGGGTTGGGCCGGACCAGGTCGTCCACCGCCGGCCGGTGCAGGTCGGTCAGGCGTACGCCGAAGTCCCGCTCGATCTCGTCCAGCGACCCGTACACGTCGATCCGCGGATGGTTCGGGTCGTCCGAGCGCCACACCGGGATCGGCGAGCCCCAGAACCGGTTCCGGCTGATCGACCAGTCCCGGGCGTTGGCCAGCCACTTGCCGAACGAGCCGTCCTTGATGTGCCCCGGCGTCCAGTTGATCTCCTGGTTCAGCTCGACCATCCGGTCCTTGAACGAGGTCACCGCGACGAACCACGACGACACCGCCTTGTAGACCAGCGGGGTGTCGCAGCGCCAGCAGTGCGGGTACGAGTGCGTGTAGACGTCCTGCCGCAGCACCACCCCCCGCTCCTTCAGCTCCCGGATCACCGGCTTGTTCACGTCGAAGACCTGCTCGCCCTGATAGGGCGGGACCAGCGCGGTGAACCGGGTGTGGTCGTCCACGGTGACCACGGTCGGGATGCCGGCCGCGTTGCAGGTGTTCTGGTCGTCCTCGCCGAACGCCGGGGCCAGGTGGACGATCCCGGTGCCGTCCTCGGTGGTGACGAACTCCGCGCCGAGCACCTGGTAGGCGTTCGGCCCGGCCGGCTCGACCAGGAAGTCGTAGAGCGGCGTGTAGCGGCGCCCGACCAGGTCCCGGCCGTGCACGGTGCCGACCTGCTGGTACCCCTCCAGCTCCTTGGCGTACGCGCCGAGGCGCGCGGCGCCGACCACGTACCGCTCGCCGTCGCGGTCCAGCACCGCGTACTCGATGTCCGGGCCGACGGCGAGCGCCAGGTTCGACGGCAGGGTCCACGGCGTGGTGGTCCAGACGCCCAGCTTGACCGGCCCGCGCAGCGGCTCCGGCGCGCTCTCGTCGGCGGTCAGCTCGAACCACACGGTCAGCGTCGGGTCGTGCCGGTCCCGGTAGACGTCGTCCATCCGGGTCTCGGTGTTGGACAGCGGGGTCTCGCACCGCCAGCAGTACGCCAGCACCCGGAAACCCTCGTAGACCAGGCCCTTGTCGTGCAGGGTCTTGAAGGCCCACATGACGCTTTCCATGTAGTCCAGGTCGAGCGTCTTGTAGTCGTTGGCGAAGTCGACCCAGCGGGCCTGCCGGGTGACGTAGCGCTCCCAGTCCTGGGTGAACTCCAGCACGCTGGCGCGGCAGGCGTCGTTGAACCGGGCCACGCCGAGGTCGAGGATCTCCGCCTTGGTGGTGATGCCGAGCTGCTTCTCGGCCACCACCTCGGCCGGCAGCCCGTGGCAGTCCCAGCCGAAGCGCCGCTCGACGTGCCGCCCGCGCATGGTCTGGTAGCGCGGCACCACGTCCTTGACGTAGCCGGTGAAGAGGTGGCCGTAGTGCGGCAGGCCGTTGGCGAACGGCGGGCCGTCGTAGAAGACGTACTCGTTCTTGCCGTCCACGCCGGCCGGGCGGGCCTCGATCGAGGCCTCGAAGGTCTTGTCGGCGGTCCAGTGCTCCAGCACCCCGCGCTCGACCGCGGGCAGGTCCGGGCTCGCCGGGACGCCGGCACCGGTCGGGTCGTGCAACGGATAGGCCATCGGGGGTCGCTCTCCTCGCGCAGCTCACTCGTCGGTGGGTCTGCGAGGACGAACCGGCCGGGCGTGCCTGACGGCGCTCCCGGATGGTCCGCGGTACCACCCCGCTTGACGGTCAGGATCGACCGCCCGCTCGTTGGTCGGCTGTGACGGGCCGTCCCGTCCGGTTCTACTGGGCCGGTTGCCCGGCTGTTCTTCCGGAGGCTCGCCGGTGATGGCCGGGTCGTCGCCTTACCGTGCCCACTTTACTCGACGCCCCCACCCCTCCGCCTCCGAGTAAGGAGGGGCCCCTTCTTAACGCATACGGATGAGGCGGGGCCCCCTCTTAACACCTCGCATGACCGGCGTCACACCGGTGGGCCGTCACGCCGGACCGGGTCGCATCCGTCGTGTGGGCGGACGGACGACACGAGGGAGGCAACAATGAGCCGGATCGACATGGCGACGGTGGCGCCGGAGGCGTACGCGGCGGTGCTCGGGCTGGAGAAGTACATCCGGGGCAACCTGGACCACACCGTGTTGGAGCTGGTGAAGACCCGGGCGTCGATGATCAACGGCTGCGCGTTCTGCGTGGACATGCACACCCGGGAGGCGCTGGCGGCCGGGGAGGACAGCCGGCGGCTCTTCGTCCTGGCGGCCTGGCGGGAGGCCCCGTCCTTCTTCGACGAGCGGGAGCGGGCCGCGCTGGCGTTGACCGACGCGGTCACCCGGCTCGGCGAGCACGGCGTGCCCGACGACGTGTGGGACGCCGCCGCCAAGGTCTGGTCGGAGAAGGAGCTGGCCGACCTCGTCGTCGCGATCGCGACAATCAACGTGTGGAACCGGATCGTGATCAGCAGCCGGACCCAGCCACCGCACGAGGTGTGACCTCCCCCCGCGCGGCGGAGGCGGCCGGTGCGCTCACCGCGCACCGGCCGATGCTGCTCGGCCTGGCGTACCGGCTGCTGGGCAGCCTGCACGACGCCGAGGACGTGCTCCAGGAGGCGTACCTGCGCTGGCTCGACGTCGACCGGCGGGCGGTGGCCGAACCGCGCCGCTACCTGTCCCGGGTGGTGACCCGGCTGGCGCTGGACCGGCTGCGGGCCCGGCGGGCCAGCCGGGAGACGTACGTCGGGCCGTGGCTGCCCGAGCCGGTGCCCACCGAAGAGTCGCCGTTCGGCCCGCTGGAGACCGCCGAGCTGCGGGAGACGATCTCCACCGCCCTGCTGCACCTGCTGGAGCGGCTCACCCCGCCGGAGCGGGCGGTCTACGTGCTGCACACCGCGTTCGCGATGCCGTACGCGGAGATCGGCGACATCCTGGACCGGTCGGCGGCGGACTGCCGCCAACTGCACCACCGCGCGGCGGCCCGGCTCGCCGAGGAACGGCGGCGCTTCACCGCCGGCCCGGCCGAGCAGCGACGGCTGCTCGACGCCTTCCTCGCCGCCGCCCGCGACGGCGACCTGGTCCGGCTGACCGACCTGGTCGCGACCGACGCCACCGCGTGGTCCGACGGCGGTGGACGGATCCGCGCGGCACGCAGACCGGTGTACGGCGCGGACCGGATCGCCCGCTTCTTCGCCGGTGTGTACGGCCGTCGCCGCCCCGGCGTGCGGGCCGCCCCGGTGGAACTCAACGGCGCGCCCGCGTTGCTGCTGACCTGGCCGTCCGGGGTCCGGTACACCCTCGGCGTCGCCGCCGCCGGCGGCCGGATCACCAACGTCTACCTGGTCGGCAACCCGGACAAGCTGACCTGGGTCGGCCGCTGAGCACGCGGCGGCCCCGGTCCCGCGCGAGGAACCGGGGCCGGCGGGAGAACGGTCAGCCCAGCTCGGGGAACCAGAGGGCGATCTCGCGCTTGGCGCTGTCGGTCGAGTCGGAGGCGTGCACCAGGTTCTCCCGGTTCGACAGGGACAGGTCGCCGCGGATGGTGCCGGCGGCGGCCTTGCGGCCGTCGGTGCTGCCGATCATGCCCCGGACCACCTCGATCACCTGGTCGCCGGAGAGCACCAGCGCCACCAGCGGACCGCCGGTCATGAACGTCTTCAGCGGCGGGTAGAACGGCTTGTCGACGTGCTCGGCGTAGTGCTGGTCGGCGAAGTCGCCGTCCATGGTGCGGCTCACCAGCGCGTCGATCCGCAGGCCCTTGCGCTCGAAACGGGACAGGATCTCGCCCACCAGACCACGGCGCACCGCGTCGGGCTTGATCAGTACGAGCGACCGCTCGTCCGGGCTGCTGCTGGACACGCTGGCTTCCTCCTGTGCACTCAAACCGGGTCGGCTGGGTACGGTCAGCGTAGCGACCCGGTCCCGGCGCCGGCGCGGCGGCTGCGTCTTCCCTGGCCCGCCGCGGCGGCCTAGCCTGACCATGGAACCCCTGGGAGGTCCACTGTGGCGAATGGCGGGAACCGCACCATCGCGCCGGTGCGCAAGCTGATCGGCGCGGTGCTGGGCACCGTGGCCGCGTTCGTGACCCTGTTCGGCCTCGGGATGACCAGTTGGGCGATCGTGGCGCTCGGCGTCGCGCTGCTGGTGCTGGCGATCGCCCTGGCCACGGTCCGGGGCGGCGGCCGCACCTGGGTGGTCGGCCTGGGCCACGTGCACAGCGCCTCCGAACCGCCCACCCAGTACGCTTTCGGGCGCTGCGAGCTGCAACTGGTGATCGACGCGCCGGGGCTGCCGCCCCGCTCCAAGAAGATCATCGAGCCCCGGGTGCCGGTCGCCAAGTGGCCCTCGTTGGGCCAGGCGCTGCCGGTCCGGGTGGCCCTGGACGACCAGCGCCACGTCCGGGTGCTCTGGGACGAGGTGCCCACCCACGCCGAGAACTCCGCCCCGGTCGCCCACCTGCCGCCGGAGTACGCCGACGCCGACCCGTTCGACGAGACCCTCATCGCGCAGGAGGCCCCGCCGTGGGCCGGCCGCGCCCCGGAGGACGACTTCCTCCGCGACGACTACCCGCCCGCGCCGGATCCGCTGCTGGACGACCTCTCGCCCCGGCCGGAGGACCGCGAGCCGGTGGTGATGCGCCAGCGGCCCGGCGGCCCGGTCGTGCTGGAGGGGCAACTGGTCGAGCCGTCGTCGGCGGGCCCGCTCCCCGGCGCGCGCCGGCGCCCCGCCCCCCGGCCGAGGAACGGGCCGACGACACGACGGTGGCGGTGGAGTCGATCGACGTCCCGCTGGACGCCCCGGAGCGCGATGCCCCGCCCACCCCGGAGGAGCTGGACGAGGCCATCTTCGGTCCGACCGGCGCGACCGAGCCGGACGAGCTGGCCAGCCCGATCAGCGGCGTCGGGATCACGCTGCTCGTCACCGACCTGGACCGGTCCCTCGCCTTCTACCGGGAGCTGGGCTTCGACGAGCTGGACCGGGGCGAGGGCAACGCGGTGCTCGGCTCCGGGCCGACCCGGCTGGTGCTGCGTCGGGTGACCGGCGCCGCGCCGATCAGCCGCCGGCTGGTGCACGTCAACCTGGAGGTGGACGACATCCAGGCGGCGTACGAGCGGCTGCGCGAGTCCGGCGTCCGGTTCACGTACGCCCCCCGGGTGGTCAACCGGGGCACCAAGCTGGAGGTGTGGGCCGCCGCCTTCCGCGACCCCGACGGTCACGGCGTGGCGCTGACCCAGTGGCGGTCGCTCGCCGACGCCTGAGGTGCAAGGCGGGGGCCCTTCTTAACGCCTGCGGTATAGGAAGGGGCCCCGCCTAACAGGAAACGGCGCTCAGCCGAGGATGACCCGCCGCACGTGCCACGCGTACGCCCACACCAGCGCGAAGATCACGCCGAGCACGAACAGCGACCAGTGCAGCAGCCCGGAGAGCAGCAGCAGGCCCTGCACCACCGTGCCGGCGTGCCAGGCCCAGCTTCGGCGCATCATGCCGGCCAGCACCACGCAGGCCACCGCCAGCGCGACGATCGCGCCGATCGCGACGCCGCTCAGGTCGCCGCCGACCACCCGGATCGGCTGGATGGCCAGCAGCAGCACCAGCGCCTCCAGTGAGAGCGTGCCGGCGCCCAGGCCGCGTACCGCCTTGTCGGGGTTGCGCAGCCCGGACCGGCGGACGCCGCCCGGGCCCGCCCCACCAGGCTGCTCCGCGCCCGGATCAGCCTCGCCGCCCGGCCCCGGCTCCGCGTCCGGACGCCGCTCCGGCCCGGTCATCGCTTGAGCAGCCGGCGGGCGTCGGCCACGGTCACCACCGAACCGGTGATCAGCACGCCCACACCGGCCAACTCGCCCGGCACGTCGGACTCGGCCTCGGCGACCGCCGCCTCGATGGCGTCCGGCATCTCCCGGGCCACCTGCACCCGCTCCGCCCCGAAGACCTCCCGGGCCAGCTCGGCCAGCTCGTCGACGGGCATCGCCCGGGGCGAGCTGTTCTCCGCGACCACGATCGTGTCGAGCACCGGTTCGAGCAGGTCGAGCAGGCCGGCCGCATCCTTGTCGCCAAGCACGGCCAGCACGCCGACGAGCTTGCTGAACGCGAACTCCTCCTGAAGCGCGGTCACCGTGGCGGCCATCCCGTGCGGGTTGTGCGCCCCGTCGAGCAGCACCGTCGGTGCGGTGCGCACCCGCTCCAGCCGGCCCGGCGAGCTGGTCGCGGCGAAGCCCTCCCGGACCGCCTCGATGTCGAGCTGCCGCCGCGCGCCCGCGCCGAGGAACGCCTCCACCGCGGCCAGCGCCACGGCCGCGTTCTGCGCCTGGTGCGCGCCGTGCAGCGGGATGAAGATCTCCTCGTACACCCCGCCCAGGCCCTGGATGGTGAGCACCTGGCCGCCGACGGCGACCGCCCGGCGCATCACCCCGAACTCGGCGCCCTCGCGGGCGACGGTGGCGTTGACCTCGGCGCAGCGTTCCAGGATGGGCCGGGCCGCGTCCTCCTCCTGCGCCGCCGCGATCACGGTGGCGCCGGGGTGGATGATGCCCGCCTTGTGCAGCGCGATGTCCTCGATGGTGTCGCCGAGCCACTCGGTGTGGTCCAGCCCGATCGGGGTGATCACCGCGACGCCGGCCTGGATCACGTTCGTGGCGTCCTCCGCGCCACCCAGGCCGACCTCCACCACCGCCACGTCGACCGGGGCGTCGGCGAACGTGGCGAACGCCAGCGCCGTGGTCAGGTCGAAGTAGGTCAACGGCTCGGCCGACCGCTGGTCGACCAGCTCGGCCAGCGGCGCGATCTCGCGGTACGTGGCCACGAACCGCTCCTCGCTCACCGGTTCGCCGTCCAGGCTGATCCGCTCCCGGACGGTCTCCAGATGCGGGCTGGTGTAGCGGCCGGTGTGCAGCCCGAACGCCCGCAGCAGCGAGTCGATCATCCGGGCCGTCGAGGTCTTGCCGTTGGTGCCGGTCAGGTGGATCGACGGGTAGGCCCGCTGCGGGCTGCCGAGCAGGTCGAGCAGGCTCTCGATCTTCTCCAGCTCGAAGCGGATCCGGGTGAAGCCGCGCGCGTTGAGCGCGGCCTCCACCTCGGCGAACGCCGGATCGGTGCGGTCACTCATGAGGGCAGCGCCTCCAGGGCGGCGTCGATCCGGACCAGATCCGCCTCGGCCACCGCCAGCCGCTCCCGGATCTTCGCCACCACCGGCTCGGGCGCCTTGCCGACGAACGCCGGATTGTCCAGCTTCGCCCGCGCCTGGGTGACCTCCTTCTCGGCTGCCGCCCGGTCCTTGGTGAGCCGGGCCCGCTCGGCCGCCACGTCGATCGTGCCGCGGGTGTCCAGCGCGACGCTGACCGCCCCGGGCATGGCCAGCGTGGCGCCGGCCTGGAAGTCGTCGCCGGGGGCGTCGAGCCGGGCCAGCGAGCGGACCAGCGGCTCGTGCGCGGCGATGCCGGCGCCGGCCAGGCCGTCGAGCCGGGCGGCGACCCGCTGGGTCGGCCGCAGGCCCTGGTCCGAACGGAACCGCCGGACCTCGGTCACCACCCGCTGCAACGTGCCGACCTCGCCCTCCGCGGCGTCGTCGACTCCGGTACGGTCGGCGACCGGCCAGGCCGCCGTCAGCACCGTCTCGCCGCCGCTCAGCGCGGCCCACAGCTCGTCGGTCACGAACGGGATCACCGGGTGCAGCAGCCGCAGGAGCTGGTCCAGCACGTGTCCCAGCACCCGCCGGGTGGCGTCGGCCGCCGGCCCGCCCTCGGCGAGCACCGGCTTGCTCAGCTCCACGTACCAGTCGCAGACATCGTCCCAGGCGAAGTGGTAGAGCAGGTCGCACACCTTGGCGAACTCGTACGCCTCGAACTGCTCGTCCACCTCGGCGGTGACGTGCGCCAGCCGGGACAGGATCCACCTGTCGACGGTCGACAGGCCGCCGGCGTCCGGCAGCGGACCGTCCGTGTGCGCGCCGTTGAGCAGCGCGAACCGGGTGGCGTTCCACAGCTTGTTGCAGAAGTTGCGGGAGCCCTGGCACCACTCCTCGCTGACCGGCACGTCCTGGCCGGGGTTGGCGCCGCGGGCCAGCGTGAACCGGGTGGCGTCGGCGCCGAACCGGTCGATCCAGTCCAGCGGGTCCACCACGTTGCCGAACGACTTCGACATCTTCTTGCCGTGCTCGTCGCGCACCATGCCGTGCAGCGCCACCACGTCGAACGGCTGGACGCCGTCCATCGCGTACAGGCCGAACATCATCATCCGGGCGACCCAGAAGAACAGGATGTCGTAGCCGGTGACCAGCACGCTGGTCGGATAGAACTTCGCCAGGTCCGGGGTCTGCTCCGGCCAGCCGAGGGTGGAGAACGGCCAGAGACCGCTGGAGAACCAGGTGTCCAGCACGTCCTCGTCCTGCCGCCAGCCCTCGCCGGCCGGCGGCGCCTCGTCCGGGCCGACGCAGACGATCTCGCCGGCCGGGCCGTACCAGACCGGGATGCGGTGACCCCACCAGAGCTGGCGGGAGATGCACCAGTCGTGCATGTTGTCGACCCAGGCGAAGTAGCGCTTGGCCAGCTCGGCCGGCTCGATCGTCACCCGGCCGTCACGCACCGCGTCACCGGCCGCCTTGGCCAGCGGACCGGTGTTGACGAACCACTGCAACGACAGCCGCGGCTCGACCGTCGTCTTGCACCGCGAGCAGTGCCCGACCGCGTGCAGGTAGGGCCGCTTCTCGGCGACGATGCGACCCTGCTCGCGCAGCGCCGCCACGATGGCCGGGCGGGCCTCGTACCGGTCCAGGCCCTGGAACGGCCCGGGCGCGGTGATCACGCCGCGCTCGTCCATGATCGTCAGTGACGGCAGGTCGTGCCGCTGCCCGATCTCGAAGTCGTTCGGGTCGTGCGCCGGGGTGACCTTGACCATGCCGGTGCCGAAGCTCGGGTCGACGTGCTCGTCGGCGACGATCGGGATCCGCCGGTCGGTGAGCGGCAGTGCCACCTCGGTGCCGATGAGGTGCCGGTAGCGCTCGTCGTCCGGGTGCACCGCGACCGCGGTGTCGCCGAGCATGGTCTCGGCCCGGGTGGTGGCCACCACGACCTCGTCGCCGTAGCGGATCGAGATCAGCTCACCCTCGTCGTCGGTGTGCTCGACCTCGATGTCGGAGAGCGCGGTGAGACAGCGCGGGCACCAGTTGATGATCCGGTTGGCCCGGTAGATCAGGCCGTCGTCGAAGAGCTTCTTGAACATGGTCTGCACGGCCCGGGACAGGCCCGCGTCCATGGTGAAGCGCTCGCGGTCCCAGTCGACGGCGTCGCCGAGCCGGCGCATCTGGCCGAGGATCGCGCCGCCGGACTCGGCCTTCCACTGCCACACCCGCTCGACGAACTTCTCCCGCCCCAGGTCGTGGCGGGACAGCCCCTCGCCGGCGAGCTGCCGCTCGACCAGGTTCTGGGTGGCGATGCCGGCGTGGTCCATGCCCGGCAGCCACAGGGCCTCGAAGCCCTGCATCTTCTTGCGCCGGATGAGCGCGTCCATCAGCGTGTGCTCGAACGCGTGGCCCATGTGCAGCGACCCGGTGACGTTCGGCGGCGGGATGACGATGGTGAAGGGCGGCTTGTCGCTGTCGGCCGACGCCCGGAAGTGCCCGCCGGCTACCCACTGCTCGTACCGTCGCTGCTCTACCTCGCCGGGCTGGTACTGGCCGGCAAGGGTCGGGGCGTCGGGGCGGCGGGCATCCAGTCTCTCGGTCACCTGGGAAAGTCTACGGAGCGCTTTCGGGGACCCGACGTGCGCCACCGGTGATTCGCGTACGGTGGCGGACATGTCCGACGCGCATCTCTTCGAGCGTCCGGTCGACGGGGGTCACGGTCCGGTCGAGTTGACCGACGAGCCGATCAGACTGAGCCGCCGCGATCCCGCGCTGGAGCCCGAACGGCGGCCCGTCTCGCGGCGCCGGAAGATCGTGCTGGCCGCCGCCCTGGCGGTCGGTCTCGCCGGCGCCGGCGCGCTCGGCATCGCCGGCTGGCGGGTCTTCCAGCAGAAGGACACGCAGCTCACCCAGCCGACCGGGGTGGCCGGGCTCACCCGCGACGACAGCGACCGGGCCCGCAGCACCGCCGAGTACCTGCGCGACGGGTTCGCCGCCGACATCGACCTGGACCGCAGCTTCGGCACGGTCTACACCGACCCGGCGGACGCGAAGCGGTCGGTGCTGCTGTTCGGCGGCACCACGCTGCTCTGGCAGCCGGAACGCGACCTGGACACGCTGTTCGACCTGATGGCCGACGAGACCGGCAAGGTCGCCGGCCTGCGCGAGGTCGACGCCGGCCGGCTGGGCGGCGTGATGAAGTGCGGCCGAACCAGCGGCGACGGCGGCGACTTCGCGGTCTGCGGGTGGGCCGACCACGGCAGTGTCGCGATGGGCATGTTCCCGGGCCGTCCGGTGGGCGACGCCGCGACCCTGTTCCGGCAGATCCGTGAGGGCGTCCAGCGTCGCTGATCCGCTCTCCCGGAAACGGGAGAAACGCAATGAGGGCCACCCCGTCGGGGGTGGCCCTCATTGAAAGATTGTCCGGCGGTGTCCTACTCTCCCACACCCTCCCGAGTGCAGTACCATCGGCGCTGGAGGGCTTAGCTTCCGGGTTCGGAATGTTACCGGGCGTTTCCCCTCCGCCATGACCGCCGTAACTCTATGAACATGTCAACCAACCCTCGGGTTGTTTGTTTGTTCTGAGTTGCACAGTGGACGCGTAGCAGCTTGGTAGTCAAGTCCTCGGCCTATTAGTACCGGTCAACTGAACCCGTTACCGGGCTTACATTTCCGGCCTATCAACCCAGTCGTCTAGCTGGGGGCCTTACCCCACAATGTGGGTGGGATACCTCATCTTGAAGCGAGCTTCCCGCTTAGATGCTTTCAGCGGTTATCCCTTCCGAACGTAGCTAACCAGCCGTGCCCCTGGCGGGACAACTGGCACACCAGAGGTTCGTCCGTCCCGGTCCTCTCGTACTAGGGACAGCCCTTCTCAAGTATCCTACGCGCACGGCGGATAGGGACCGAACTGTCTCACGACGTTCTAAACCCAGCTCGCGTACCGCTTTAATGGGCGAACAGCCCAACCCTTGGGACCTGCTACAGCCCCAGGATGCGACGAGCCGACATCGAGGTGCCAAACCATCCCGTCGATATGGACTCTTGGGGAAGATCAGCCTGTTATCCCCGGGGTACCTTTTATCCGTTGAGCGACACCGCTTCCACATGCCAGTGCCGGATCACTAGTCCCGACTTTCGTCCCTGCTCGACCTGTCAGTCTCACAGTCAAGCTCCCTTGTGCACTTGCACTCAACACCTGATTGCCAACCAGGCTGAGGGAACCTTTGGGCGCCTCCGTTACCCTTTAGGAGGCAACCGCCCCAGTTAAACTACCCACCAGACACTGTCCCTGAACCGGATAACGGTCCGAAGTTAGATACCCAAATCAACCAGAGTGGTATTTCAAGATTGCCTCCACCCATACTGGCGTATGGACTTCACCGGCTCCCACCTATCCTACACAAGCTAATTCAGATACCAATGTCAAGCTATAGTAAAGGTCCCGGGGTCTTTCCGTCCTGCCGCGCGTAACGAGCATCTTTACTCGTAATGCAATTTCGCCGGGCCTGTGGTTGAGACAGTGGGGAAGTCGTTACGCCATTCGTGCAGGTCGGAACTTACCCGACAAGGAATTTCGCTACCTTAGGATGGTTATAGTTACCACCGCCGTTTACTGGCGCTTAAGTTCTCCGCTTCGCCCCGAAGAGCTAACAGGTCCCCTTAACGTTCCAGCACCGGGCAGGCGTCAGTCCATATACATCGAATTACTTCTTCGCATGGACCTGTGTTTTTAGTAAACAGTCGCTTCCCCCTGCTCTCTGCGGCCATACAACGCTCCACCCGCGCGGGGCTTCACGTCTCCGGCCCCCCTTCTCCCTAAGTTACGGGGGCAATTTGCCGAGTTCCTTAACCACAGTTCGCCCGATCGCCTCGGTATTCTCTACCTGACCACCTGTGTCGGTTTGGGGTACGGGCCGCTAAGAACTCGCTAGAGGCTTTTCTCGGCAGCATAGGATCACTGACTTCACCTGAATCGGCTCGGCATCACGTCTCAGCCTACATGCACCGCGGATTTGCCTACGGCACGGCCTACACGCTTACCCCGGCACAACCACCGGCCGGGCTCAGCTACCTTCCTGCGTCACCCCATCGCTTGACTACTACCCGCCAGGTTCCCACGCTCCCCACCATCAACCCGAAGGTATCCGGCAGCTCGGGTGGTTAGCACAACGAGGTTCGTCAGGGTCGCTCTTTCGCGGGTACGGGAATATCAACCCGTTGTCCATCGACTACGCCTCTCGGCCTCGCCTTAGGTCCCGACTCACCCAGGGCGGATTAGCCTGGCCCTGGAACCCTTGGTCATCCGGCGGAAGGGTTTCTCACCCTTCTTTCGCTACTCATGCCTGCATTCTCACTCGTGCCGTGTCCACAACTAGGTCACCCCGTCGCTTCACCCCCGGCACGACGCTCCCCTACCCATCCACACACCTGCACCAGATATCAAGACCTGGCGAAGTTAAAATGTGAATGCCACAGCTTCGGCGGTGTGCTTGAGCCCCGCTACATTGTCGGCGCGGAACCACTTGACCAGTGAGCTATTACGCACTCTTTAAAGGGTGGCTGCTTCTAAGCCAACCTCCTGGTTGTCTATGCGACCCCACATCCTTTTCCACTTAGCACACGCTTAGGGGCCTTAGCTGGTGATCTGGGCTGTTTCCCTCTCGACTACGAAGCTTATCCCCCGCAGTCTCACTGCCGCGCTCTCACTTACCGGCATTCGGAGTTTGGCTGATTTCGGTAAGCTTGTGGGCCCCCTAGACCATCCAGTGCTCTACCTCCGGCAAGAAACACGCGACGCTGCACCTAAATGCATTTCGGGGAGAACCAGCTATCACGGAGTTTGATTGGCCTTTCACCCCTAACCACAGGTCATCCCCCAACTTTTC